>NZ_KE384521.1:0-457088 GCF_000426325.1 Streptomyces sp. CNS606 | reverse complement strand
CCTGATCGGTTGGGAGGTGGCGGCGTGACCCGCACCGCCACACCGGCGGCCCGGGGCATGGACGCGGTCACCCTCGCCGACGCGCTGAGGGTGGCCGGGTCCCCCGGCTTCGACCGCTGGCAAGAACAGATCCGCCGCACCGGCGGCTGCACCAACCCCATCCACCTCACCGGCTGGACCCTCACCAAAGACCGCACCAGCGGCGAGACGCTGCACCGCTACTCCACCGAGCACGAGCCCGGCGGCCGTCTCCGCGTCGCCTGCGGCAACCGCCGCGCCTCACGCTGCCCCTCCTGCGCCCACACCTACGCCGGGGACACCTGGCACCTCATCCGCGCCGGACTCGCCGGGGATGACCGCCGGGACGTCCCCGCCACCGTGCGGGACCGCCCGCGCGTCTTCGCCACCCTCACCGCGCCCTCGTTCGGCCCGGTACACAACCGGCCCGACTCCGGCCGCTGCCGCTGCGGCACGCACCACCCCGCCGACTCCGACACCCTGGGCACGCCACTCGACCCGGAGTCGTACGACTACGCCGGGGCTGTGCTGTTCAACAACCACGCCGGACAGCTCTGGGACCGCTTCGCCAAACGGCTCCGCCGCGAGATCGCCGCCCGCGCCGGCCTCACTCAACGCGCACTCAAAGAGGAGTGCCGGATCTCCTACGCCAAGGTCGCCGAATTCCAGAAGCGCGGCGCCATCCACTTCCACGCCGTGATCCGCCTCGACGGACCCGACGGCCCGGAAGACCCGCCGCCCTCGTGGGCCACGGTCGAGCTGCTGACCGATGCCATCCGCGCCGCTACTGCGCACGGCTACACCTCCGTCACCGTCCCCGCCGCCGACGGGCACCCCGCCCGAACCCTGCGGTGGGGGACACAACTGGACGTCCGACCGGTCAAGGCGTTCGGGGACGGCTCGGAACTCACCGAGCAGGCGGTCGCCTCCTACGTCGCCAAGTACGCCACCAAAGCCGCCGAGACCACCGGCACCCTCGACCGCCGCATCGGCGAACTCGCCGAACTCGACCACCACCAGGTGCCCGAGCACACCCGCCGCCTCATCCGAGCCTGCAAGGACCTCGACCCCCTCTACCCGGACCGGCGGCTATGGGCCTGGGCCCACATGCTCGGCTTCCGCGGCCACTTCTCCACCAAGTCACGCCGCTACTCCACCACCCTCGGCGCCCTCCGGGGCGAGCGTGCCGACTACCGCGCCGCCGAACAGTTCGCCGCACTCGGCATCGAGGACCTGGAGCCGGACACCGTCCTCGTCCTCGCCGACTGGCAGTACGCCGGGCACGGCCACACCCCCGGCGAATCCGCCCTCGCCGCCGGCATCGCCAACGACATCCGAACCCACCGCGAAACAGCACGCGAAGCCCTGCAAGACCTACGCGCACAGGAAGGAGATGTTTCATGACCGCCGCCGTGATCGAACGGAAGTGGCACACCACCGCCGAGGTTGCCGAGATGCTCGGATTCGGCCTCTCGAAGACGAAGATGCTCGTTCTCACGGGTGAGATCCGCTCTGTCAAGGTCGGCCGCGCTCGTCGCATCCTCCCGGCTTGGGTCGACGAGTACGTGAATCGCGTCGCCTCGGAAGCTGGCGGGTGGGCGGCATGAGTGGCAAGCGGAGCAACGGCGAAGGTTCGATCTACCCGTACCGGACCGGCTACGCCGCGTACGCCTGGGTCACGAAGCCGGACGGCAAGCGGGCACGGAAGTACGTCTACGGGAAGACCCGCGAGGAAGTGCACGATAAGTGGATCAAGCTCCACGCTGAGGCAAAGCAGGGACCGGTGGCTACCCGACACAGGACGGTTGCGGCCTTCCTGTCGTACTGGCTCGAGTCGATCGTGAAGCCGAACCTCGCGCCTCTCTCGTACGTGTCGTACGAGGGGTACGTCCGGCTCTACATCGTGCCGCACCTCGGCACCAAGCGACTCGACAAGCTCGCGGTGCGTGACGTCCGCGAGTGGCTGACCAATCTGGCGAGCACCTGCCAGTGCTGTGCTCAGGGCAAGGACGCCAGGCGCCCGGCCGCTCGGCAGCGTTGCTGTGCGGTGGACGAATGCTGCGAGTCGTACACCTCTCGTCGGGTGATCCAGGCTGCCCGCGATGCTCTGCGCGCCGCACTGACGCATGCGGTTACGGAAGAGGAGATCACGAAGAACGTCGCCTCGCTGGTGAAGGTGCCAAAGCCTCGGCGTCGCCGGATCAAACCCTGGTCCGTGGCTGAGGCCGGCCAGTTCCTGACGGACGCTGCGGCTCGTGACGACAACCTGTTCGCCGCCTGGGTCCTGGTGCTCTCCCTCGGTCTCCGTCGTGGTGAGGTGCTGGGGCTGACCTGGAAGTCCATCGACTTCGAGGCGGGCGAGTTGTACGTGGATCACCAGATCCAACGAGCGGGCCGTCAGATCCTTCATCGGGAGACGAAGACGGAGGAATCCGAAGACTTCCTGCCGCTTCCCGCCCTGTGCCTCAAGGCGTTGCGGATGCGTCGGGCTCAGCAGGACGGGGACCGGAAGGCGGCCGGGGAACGCTGGCAGGACGACCGCGGCCTGGTCTTCACGACCAAGTACGGCACCGCCATCGAGCCGGGCAACCTGACTCGGATGTTCGCGCTGCGGGCTCGTCGTGCCGGCATTCGGGTGATCCCGTTGCGGAACACCCGGCACACCTGCAGTTCTCTCCTCGTCGCCCTGAAGGTGCACCCGAAGATCGCGCAGCGCATCCTGCGGCACTCGCAGATCGCGATGACGATGGAGGTCTACGCGGCGGCGAGTGACGAGGAGGTTCGGGCCGCGCTCGGCGAGCTGTCGGACGCGATGGGTGGTGCCGGCTGACGCGGTTGCTGTACTTCGCTGCTGTACGGCACCACAAAGCCCCCTCAGGGATGATCCCGAGGGGGCTTTGACCTGGGCGCGCTCGGCAGGATTCGAACCTGCAACCTTCTGATCCGTAGTCAGATGCTCTATCCGTTAAGCTACGAGCGCTTGACGTCCGGCCTCTTCCGTGCCGGTCGGCGTTGCGGGGACAACATTACATGACCGGCGCCGCCAGGCGAAATCCGATTACCGCACCCCTGCCGACCTGCGAAAACAGCCTTCCAGGGCACCTCTCGGGCGCCGTTCTCCCCGGCCCCGGAAACGCAGAAGCCCCGGCGGTCGCCGGGGCTCTTCGTGATCGCTGCGGATCGAGCGGAGGCTGAGGGATTTGAACCCTCGATGGGCTTTAAGACCCAAACCGCATTAGCAGTGCGGCGCCATAGACCAGACTAGGCGAAGCCTCCAGACACACCCGTGACCCACACACGGTGGTCGGGGTATGCGTGCAGATGATGACACAGCCGGGGCCGCGCTCACCAATCGCCCTCCACGGTACTAGGCCCGGGGGCTGCCGGGCAAAGCCTTTGCCCCAGGTCGGAGCGTGACGTTGCCCGCCACCTGAGCGAGATGCCGCCACTCGACGGGGCGATCCGCGTTGAACCGGGAAGAGACGGACATGGCGGTCCGGCCGACGGGTGCTCCGGCCCCCGCACGCCCGGGCCGTCCCTCCGCCCGCCTCGCGCACGCACCCGTGTGCGCGCACGCACG
Organism: Streptomyces sp. CNS606; assembly: GCF_000426325.1. Taxonomy (NCBI): domain Bacteria; kingdom Bacillati; phylum Actinomycetota; class Actinomycetes; order Kitasatosporales; family Streptomycetaceae; genus Streptomyces; species Streptomyces sp. CNS606. Next base: position 453,490 of record NZ_KE384521.1, on the reverse strand, counting down.
TCCCGGGAGTCCCGCCATGCCTCGCCGTACCGCCCCCACTCTGGCCGCGCTCGCCGGCGCCGCGGCCGTACTGACCACCCTGCTCGGAGCGGGAGCCGCCTCCGCCGCCGCGCCGCAGGAGACCGGCTTCTCGGCCATGCCCCCGGCGCAGGCCGACTACCTGAGCATCACCGTCTCCGGCACCGGCGACGCACGGCACGACGGCACGCGCTCCCTCTTCTGCCACCCCGCGGGCGGCACCCACCCTCGGGCGCAGGCCGCCTGCGAGGCGCTGGACGCCGCCGTCTCCGCCGCGCGTACGGCCGGCCGCGCCCCGGAGGGACCGGTCGGCCGGGCGGGCGACGCACAGCGCGCCCTCCGCGCACCGGCCGCCGGGCCGTTCGCCCCCGTACCGTCCGAGGCGGTGTGCACGATGGTGCACGGCGGCCCTGCTCACGCCCGGATCAAGGGTGTTTGGCACGGTAAGCCGGTGGATGCCCGGTTCGACCGCAGCAACGGATGTGAGATGTCCCGCTGGGACCGGCTCGTCCCCGCCCTTCCCGCGCTGGACTGACCATCCGGTCCGTCGTCCCAACTGGGGTTTCACCGGCAGGTGTTGACCTCACGCTCACGCTTCCCACCCGGCGCCCCCGCGCATCCGCCGCCTGAGGGGGCGCCGGTCCCCGTAGACTCTGCCTCTAGTGACGCCCCGGGGACTGCGGGCAGACTGACGGCCTCGAGCGGGCCGTTCGGCCCCGCCTCCGGTACCAGCGGCAACAGGGAGGAAGCACCGTCGTGAGCAGCAGGCCACCCCGAGGCGCTGCTCGTCTCGCCGCCATACTCGACGCGCTGCCCGATGCACTGCTCCTGGTGAACTGCAACGGCACCGTCGTCAACGCGAACAAGATCGCCCTGGAGGCCCTGGAGGCCCCGGGGACGGCACTGGTGGGCCGCGGGCTGCTCGACCTCCTCCCGGAGTTCGACCCCAACCGCATCCCCGGATCGATGCGCCGGCCGGGCGAGGACGAGGGCGAGGCCCGGACCAAGCCGACGCGCATGACCGCGCGCCGCACCGACGGCAGCGAGTTCCCGGTCGAGGTGACCAGCGCCAACCTGGAGGACGGCCGCAGCACCTACGCCTCCTCCTTCGAGGCCGCCTGGTCCGACCACGGCACCGGCGGCGGGCGCAACGCGCACTACACCGGCGACGAACTGCTGATGCTCGTCGTCCGCGACCTCACCGGCACCCTGGACACCGAGGCCGAGCTCGCCCGGCAGCAGCGGCAGACCGAGATGATCCTGCGCGCCGCCTCCGAGGGCGTCGTCGGCGTGGACACCTCGGGCCGTGTCGTCCTGGTCAACCCGGCGGCCGCGCAGATCCTCGGCTACCGCGCGGGCGACCTCGGCGGCCACGAACTCCACCCGCTGGTGCACCACTCCCGCCCGGACGGCTCGACGCTGCCCTACGAGGAGACCCCGCTCGCCGACACGCTGCGCTCCGGCCGCAAGCACCGCGTCCGCGCGGCGCAGGTGCTCTGGGCGAAGGACGGCAGCCCGGTGCCCGTCGACATGACGACGGCACCGGTACGCGACGGCGACCAGCTCGTCGGCGCGGTGCTGACCTTCACCGACCGGCGCCCGTACGTCGCCCTGCGGGAGCGGCACGAGCAGCTGCGCGCCGTGCTCGACGAGGCGCTGCGCGGGCCGCTGGACCAGCTCCGCGACGAACTCGGCGGCCTCGCCGCCGACCCCGCCGGCCAGCTGTGGCCGGAGGCCAACCAGATCCTGCACCACCTTTCCGCCGGCTACGCGCGCATGACCACGCTGGTCGACAACGTGCTCGCCTTCCAGCGCCTGCAGACCGGCAGGGAGAAGCTGAGCACCGCACGCGTCTCGCTGGACACCGTCGTGGCCGCGGGCGTGGACGGCGCGGTCGAGCTGATCGGCCCGGGGCGCGCGCAGTTCGCCGTGCACGCCCCGCCGATCGAGGCCGAGGTCGACGCGGCGCGGCTCTCCACCGCGCTGGCGCACCTGATCGCGGACGTGGCCGGGGTGGACGCCACCGGCAACCAGTCGCTGACGCCGCCGACCGGCGACTCCACGATCGTGGTCGCGGCCGCACAGCGCGGCGAGGTCGTGCGCATCGAGGTGCGCGGACCGCACCCGGGCGGCAGCCCGGTGCACCAGCCCGTCGTCAGCGGGATCGTGCGGCGGCACGGCGGCGTGCTGCAGACGCACGAGGTGCCGGGCGCGGGCGGCAGCGCATACGTGCTGGAGGTGCCGTGCGCGGCCACCGGCGGCAGCGGAGCGGCCGGCGCAGGCGCGAGCACGGACACGGACACGGGTACGGACGGCTCGGGCGGCTCGGACGGTTCGGCCGGCGCCGGGTTCGGCACCGCCGGAGCGCTCGGTGCCGGCGCGGCCGGTGCCCCGGGCACGGCCGGTGCCGGGGTCCCGGGTGCGGGGACCGACGGGGCGGCCGCGAGCGGCGTGACACAGACCGGGCAGACGGACAACGAGACCACCGTGATGCCCGTCCCGGCCCAGCCCATGCGCGGCACCGAGGCGGCGCCGCACGCCGCGGTACCGGCCGCCCGTACCCCCGAGCCACCGCAGACGGCGCCCCCGGCGGAGCGGGGCGGCGTCCCCGCGCAGGGCGGCCCGTACGTTCCGGAACAGCAGGGCGGGACCCCACCCGGGGGAGAGGGTCCGGCGCCCACCGGGCGCCGCCGGCGCGCACGCGCCGACCACCCCGAGGCCCCGCAGCCGCCGCCCGGCGCCCCGGCGCCCCCAGCGCCCCCGGCGGCCGCAGGCCCCTCACCGGCCGGCGCGCTGCCCGCGCTGCCCGGCCCCGCAGGCCCCGCACCGGCGCAGCCGCCGGGTGGCGGCCAGGCCGGTGGCCAGGGGGGCGGTACGCCCCCGCAGGGCACCGGCCGCCGGGCCCGCCGCACGCTGGCCACCCCGTCCGGGAACGGCCCGTCGGGGAACGGCCCGTCGGGGAACGGCAACGAGGCTGCCGCGGCGACGCACGTACCGGCGGGTCAGCGGGCGCCGGGAAGCATGCCGGCCCTCCCCCCTGCCGCGCCCTCCCCGGCCCCGCCGCAGCAGACGGCCGCAGCGGACGGCGGCACCGTCCCGCACCAGATCCCGCCCGGCACCGGGCGCCGCGGGCGCCGCCCCGCACCTCCCGCGTCCGGGCCCGGCGGCGAGCCGGCTCCCCACGCGGTACCGGAGGAGGCCCTGCCGGAGCACGTGCCGGCCGGCGCCGCCGAGGGCGGCCGCCGCGCCCGCCGCCTCGCCGCGGCCCGCGCACGCGCCGCGGAGCAGGCCGCCGGGCAGGCGCCCTCGCACGAGCCGTTCGCGCTGCCGCCGGCCGAGGCGGACCGCGCCCCCGCCCAGCCCACGTCGAAAGGCACGGGCACCGGCAACGGCTTCCACCCTCCCGGCAACGGTCCCGGCGCCGTCGCCGACCACGCCTCCGCCGCAGCGGGGCGGGCACCGGCCGCGGAGGAGGCACGGGCCGCGCAGCGCGCCGACCACTCCCGGGTCGCGGCCAGCCCGATACTGGGCGGCGGCCACACCCCCGAAGCGGCGAACCGCCCGGCCCGCCGGCCCGGCCTCCCCATGCCCGGAGGCGGCCAGGACGCCCACGCCGCCGAGCAGACCGGCGGCGGCATCAGCGTGCGCACCCTCGGGCAGGGGGTGCCGTTCGCCCAGCGCATCGCGGAGCACGGAAACGGGCAGGCCGCAGGCCACGCCGAGGCACCGCCGTCTCCCGCCCCGGCCATCCCGTCCACCCCCTCCACTCCCGCGCAGGCGACGGGCTCCGGGAGGCGGCGCAAACTGGCCACCCGCGAGGGCGACGCGGCACCCGGTCAGGCGGGCCGGCCCCAGGGGCAGGGACGCGAGTTCGCCATAGGAGCACCGGAAGCAGGAGCCGCCGAGGGCCCCGAACCGCTGGACGGCCCGAACGGCGCCGTCGAGATCACCGACGGCGGCGGCATGACGATGCCGCTGCGGGCCGTCGACGACGAGCTGCCGCCCGAACCGCTGGACAACCCGCGGCGGCTGCTGGTCTGGCCCGAGCCGGACGTCTCCACGCAGCAGGCGCTGTCCGACCGCGGCTACCGGCCGGTCATCGTCAACTCCCGCGAGGAGGTGGACGCCCAGATCGCGGCCTACCCCGCCGCGCTGTTCGTCGACCCCCTCACCGGTCCCATCACGCGCACGGCGCTCCAGTCGTTGCGGCAGGCCGCCGTCGCCGCCGAAGTACCCGTGCTCGTGACCGCGGGGCTCGGCCAGGCGACCCGCGACGCGGCGTACGGCGCCGACCCGGCCGTGCTGCTCAAGGCACTCGCCCCCCGCGACAGCGAGCAGCACCCGCCCCGGGTACTGCTCGTGGAGGAGAACGAGGTCGTCGCCCGCGCGCTCGCGCAGTCCCTGGAACGGCGCGGCATGCAGATCGCGCACGCCCCCTCGGACGCGGACGCCGTCAACGTCGCGGCGCAGATGCAGCCCAACCTCGTGGTGATGGATCTGATGCAGGTACGTCGCCGGCGGGCCGGGATCATCGACTGGCTGCGGGTGAGCGGGCTGCTGCACCGCACCCCGTTCGTCGTCTACACCTCGTCGGGCATCACCCCGGCGGGACTGCCGCACCTCGCCTCCGGCGAGAACCTGCTGTTCCTCGCCGAACGCTCCACCAGCGACGAGGTCCAGTCCCGCATCGTCGACCTCCTCACCAAGATCGGCGCCCACTGATCCCTGCCGAGGGCGGCGCTCCGACGACCGACAGCGCCCGCACGGGTTCGGGGCACCCTCCGTCGTGTGGGCTGCGGCGCGTGCGTCGCCGCAGCCCACGTCACCGCACCTGCCGGCACCGGGCATCGGCGCACGCGGCCTCCCGGAACCGGTGCCGACGGCATCGCCGTGGCGGCGAGGGGTGGGTGCGCGCCACCCCTCGCCCTCGCCGCTGACGGCGGGCGGCCACGAGGCGGCGGGGGCACGCGGCGCGAGGACCCGGCCCGACACACCACGCCCGCCGCCGCCTCCACCGGCCCGGCGCCCGTCCGTGCGCCTACGCGCCGACCGTCGTGATCTCCAGCTCGCGCGCCGCGTACTGCGCGCGCAGCACCTTCTTGTCGAACTTCCCCACGCTCGTCTTCGGCACCTCGCCGATCTGCGTCCACCTCTCCGGCAGCTGCCACCGCGCGATCCGGTCCGCGAGGAAGGCCCGCAGCTCGTCGTACGTCACGTCGGCGCCGCCCTCCGCGAGCACCACCACGGCCAGCGGGCGTTCGCCCCACCGTTCGTCCGGCACGGCCACGACCGCCGCCTCGGCGACCGCGTCGTGCGCCATCAGGTGGTTCTCCAGCTCCACGGAGGAGATCCATTCGCCGCCCGACTTGATGACGTCCTTCGCCCGGTCGGTCAGCGTCAGGTAGCCGTCGGGCGTGATCACCCCGACGTCACCGGTGCGCAGCCACCCGTCGGGGCTGAACTTGTCCTCGGGGCGCTCGGGCTCGCCGTCCGCGCCCCCGTAGTACGCCCCGGCGATCCACGGCCCGCGCACCTCCAGCTCACCGGCCGACTCGCCGTCCCACGGCTTGAAGTCGCCGTCGGGGCCCACCAGTCGTGCCTCGACGCCGGCCGGGAAGCGGCCCTGCGAGATGCGGTACGGCCACTCCTCCTCGGGCGTCAGCCCGCCCGGCGGGTGGGCGAGACTGCCCAGCGGCGAGGTCTCCGTCATGCCCCAGGCGTGGCAGACGCGGATGCCGTACTGGTCCTCGAAGGCACGCATCATCGCGGGCGGGCAGGCCGAGCCGCCGATGGTGACGGTCCGGAGCGAGGTGATGTCACGCGCCTTCTGGGCGAGTTCCGCGAGCAGCCCCTGCCAGATCGTCGGCACCGCGGCGGCGTGCGTGGGCCGTACGGTCTCGATCATCTCCGCGAGCGGCGCGGGCTGGAGGAAGCGGTCGGGCATCAGCATGCCGACGCCGGTCATGAACACCGCGTGCGGCAGCCCCCACGCGTTCACGTGGAACATCGGCACCACCGGCAGCGTGATGTCGGCGTCCGTGAGGCCCATCGACTCCGCCAGGTTGACCTGCATCGCGTGCAGGTAGATGGAACGGTGCGAGTAGACGACGCCCTTCGGGTCCCCGGTGGTGCCCGACGTGTAGCACATCGCGGCGGCCTCACGCTCGTCCAGCTCCGGCCAGTCGTACGTGGTCGGCTTGCCGGCGAGCAGGTCCTCGTACGCGTGCACGGCCGGCCGGCAGCCGTCCAGCACGGACGTGTCGCCGGGCCCGACGACGACCACGTGCTCGACGGTCTCCAGCCGCGGCAGCAGCGGGGCGAGCAGCGGCAGCAGCGTGCCGTTGACCAGCACGACCCGGTCGGCCGCGTGCCCGACGATCCACACCAGCTGCTCGGAGGGCAGGCGCAGGTTCAGCGTGTGCAGCACGGCGCCCATGCAGGGGGCGGCGAAGTACGCCTCGACGTGCTCGGCGTTGTTCCACATGAGCGTGGCCACGCGGTCCCCGCGGCCGACGCCCAGGTCGTCCCGCAGCGCGTGCGCCAGCTGCGCGCTCCGCTCCCCGATCTCGGCGAACGACCGCCTGTGCGGCTCGCCCTCCCCGGTCCACGTGACGACTTCAGACCTTCCGTGGACGGTCGCGCCGTGGCGCAGGATGCGCGTGACGGTCAGCGGTACGTCCTGCATCGTGCTCAGCACCGGGTGCCTCCCCGAGTTACGGCCGGGTAATGGTGCTGCGATTCTGGCCGCATACCGCTCGGTATGTCGACCCCCGCCACCCCGCTTCCTGCCACCGGCCCCCACCGGGGCCGGCCTCGGTCACGCCGCGGCGCGCTCCGTGGCCGGGGACGGGATGGGGACCGCAGCCGGGGTCGGGGTCGCGGCCGGGGTCGGCGAGGGCTCGCCGTGGATGTCGGCGGCGAGCCGGGGGTCCTCACGGAGTTTGGCCAGGGCCCGGGACACCGCGCTCTTGACCGTGCCGACCGACACCCCGAGCACGCGGGCGGTCTGCGCCTCGCTCAGGTCCTCGTAGTAGCGCAGCACGACCATCGCGCGCTGCCGCGCGGGCAGCGCGCACACCGCGCGCCACATCGCGTCGCGGACGGCCTGCTGTTCGGCCGGGTCGGGGCCGGGCACGGGCTCCGGCTCGGGCAGCTCGTCGACGGCGAACGTCTCGACCCGGCGCTTGCGCCACTCGGAGGTGCGGGTGTTGACCAGGGCGCGCCGCACGTAGCCGTCCAGCGCACGGTGGTCCTCGATGCGGTCCCACGCCAGATAGGTCTTGGTCAGCGCGGTCTGGAGCAGGTCCTCCGCGTCACAGGGGTCGGAGGTCAGCGAGCGCGCGGTGCGCAGCAGCACCGGACCGCGGCTGCGCACGTACGACGTGAACGTCGGCGGCGTCACGGTCGTGGCGGCGGCGGAGCCGGGGCGCCTCGCGCTCCGGACGGTCCCAGGCGTGGTCATGGCTCCACGCTAGGAGTGGGGCGGCGCCGGGGGATCGCCCGGAAGTCCCGAAGCGCCCTCCCCCTCAGGGAGTACGCCGCACGGCCGCAGCACTCCCCGGGGTGGAGGGCGGTCCGCCGGGCGTCAGGGTTCCAACCCGCCGGGTGGTGCCGCCGTGTCCGTACGGGCTCCGCTACGGCGTCCGCCGGGCGGCCCGTCGGGGCCGCCCGGCGGGCGGAAGAACGCGGGCGCAGCAGCGCCGGAACGCGGGAACGCCGACGCTAGCCGATCACGGCGACCGGCGCGTCGACCAGGTTGCGGTCGATGTTGACCGTGCGGCCGCCGTGCGTCTCCTTCACGTTGCCGCGGTACTGGTGGATGCGGCGGTGCGGCTGCCAGTCGCCGGCGGACAGCGTGGGCTCGCGGGCGACGTCGGGGCGGTCGTTCCAGCGTGCGAACCACATCACCTCGGGCAGGTCCCGCTCGCCCGCGTCGCGTGCCTGCTGGAGGTGCGTCACACCGGATCCGGCCGAGCTGTAGAAGCCGGGCAGGTAGCCGTGCCGGCTCACCTCGCGGTTCCAGCCCTGCACGAAGGTGAGGGTGACGTCGGCGCAGCGGGCGTCCTTGCGGTCGTACGCCTCCATGTCGAGGTAGAGCGGGCTCGCGGGCAGCATGCCCAGCTCCTCGGCCTGCCGTACGGCGTCCCGGCCCTCCGCGACGCCCATGCGCCACGCACGGTCGGGGTCGATGGCGTAGCGGCGCTTGCGGTCGGAGTGCACGCACGGGGACTGCGAGCCGACGTACAGCGGGAGCAGGTTCCAGCCCATGTCCGTCACGCCGCGCACCCAGTCCGGGGTGAGGTGGTGCTGGTCCGGACAGGCACGGCCGCGGCCCCCGATGTAGACGCCGACGGCCCGGTACGGCGAGTCGGTCCAGGCCGCCATGGTGCCCAGGGACGGCGCCTGGCACGTGTCGAAACCGCGCCCGGTGAAGATCTGCGCGCCGCCGAGGCGCGGGTCCTGGTCCGCGTGCGCCGGTGTCGTCGGGCCGACGACCAGCAGGGAGGCGAACGCGGAGAAGAAGACAACGAATCGTCGCATCATGTGTTTTTTGTGCCGCATGAGGCGAGTGAACGACCGGACTACCCGGCGGGGCCCACGACATGCCGAGCACCTGCTCAGGGCACCGCATACTTCATCCGATCGCAGCAACCGCCCGCCTCCGCGCGCACGCGCCCCCGCGTCCGCCCGTACGTCCACCGCGGGCGCGCCCGCCCGCACGAAGCGAACGCGCACGAACATCCGCGCGCCCGCACCGTCCTGTGCACGACGGTGCGGGCGCGGCGGACGACTACCCCTTCACTCCCCGGAAGACCCCGGTGCGGTGGTGCGGTGCACCCGGTCTCCCGGCCTCCCGGCCTACCAGAGCTCGGAGAAGTTGATGGACACGTTGTCCTGGTCGATCCAGGTCGGCCCGAGGCCGTTCACCCCGGCGTTGTTGGCCTGGTTGCCCGAACCGACCTGCGTGTTGACGATCGTGTTCGCACCGTTGTCGGCCTGTGCCACACCGCCCATCAGGGTGACCGCGAGCGGCAGGGAGGCCGCGGCGGCGATGAGGCGGGCGGTACGGATTCGTGCCATGTCTGTTCCCTCCCAGGAACCAGGTGTCTCGGTGGACTGCGACGTCGCGCCCCGATGCTGCCCGTGCGACACCCCACGAACCCACCCGACCAGCCGATTCCCCCGCAAGAATGACGATCCGCCGATAAACCCCTACGCGCCCCGCGCACGGTCGGGGCCCGGGGCGGCTCCGGCGCCCGGGCCCCCCTCCGGCACGCGCCCAGGCCCGGGTCCCGTGCCCGGCCCGCCGAACAGGCTGACCACCACCGCCAGCACCGCCGCCACCAGCAACGGCGCCGTCACCCCGACGTGCAGCAGCAGCGTCCCCGAGGCCGCGCCCGCGAAGATGCTCAGCACCGCACACAGGTAACGCCACCGGTGCACCGTCGGCGTGGCACCCGGACCGGCCGTGCGCGCGCGGCCGAACAGCAGCGCCAGCGCAGTGGTGACGAGGATCGTCGACATCCCCGGCACGGCGACCCGCTGCGCCGTGGCCGCACGCGCCCCCATGGCCAGCGCCAGCAGCGCCACCACCGCGTAGTGCCGGCCCGACAGCTGCGCCGACTCCTCGGCCGCCAGCCCCCACGAGAGCGCCGACGCCGCGGTCAGCGCCACCGCCTCCGCGCCGATCGCACCGCGGAACCACCGGCGCCCGCGCCGCTCCATACCGCTCAGCAGCAAGTGCCCCAGGCCCAGCCCGGTCGCGAACGACGCCAGCGCCGTCGCCGTGTTGCTCACCGCCAACTGCGGTTCACCGGCCACCGCCAGGCCGAGGAACAGCACGTTCCCGGTCGCGAGCGCGCAGAAGACGCGCCCCAGCGCGATGAAACCGACCGCGTCCACCATCCCCGAGGTGAACGTCAGCACCATCAGCCCGGCGATCTCCCGCGGGGACCGCTCCACGTCCACCCCGTCCGCCTTCCCTCGACACCGACACCTGCCGGTGCAACGGCACGGACGGCCGAGCCGTCACGGTCCCGCCGGCACGGACGGGTCTCACGCGGCGGGCGGCTTCACCGGCGGCGCGGCCGGAGTCAGGGCCCGACCTCCCGCAGCCGCACCGACAGGCACGTCACGCACCCCTCCAGCTTCTCGAACTCCCCGATGTCCACCGGCACCGGCTGGTACCCCATCTCCGCGAACAGTTCCGCGCTGCGCGGCGCACCGGCCGACATCAGCAGCCGGCTGCCGCCCAGCAGCACCACGTGCGCCCCCTCCGGCTCCGGCACCCCACGGAACCGCGGGAACGCCGACGGCGCGTCCACCGCCTCCGGGTGCCCGATCACCGTGCCGTCCGGCAGCGCCGTCACCGCCGACTTCAGGTGCAGCACGCTCGTCACCGGCACCCCGAACACCTGCGCGCCCGCCGGCTCGAACGCCGCCCGCAACTGCCGCAGGCCCTCGGCATTCGTACGACCGCCCTGGCCGACGTAGACGGTGTCGCCCACCTTCAGCACGTCCCCGCCGTCCAGCGTCCCCGGCGCCTCCACCCGCCGCACCGCGTACCCCAGTTCGCGGACGACCGCCTCGCAGCCCGGCACCTCACGACGCCGTTCCTCCGCTCCCGAACGCGCGAGCAGCGCCACGTCCCGGTAGACGACCACGGCGTCCTCCACGAACACCCCGTCCGGCGCCTCCTCCTCCGGCGGCACCTCGACCGTCTCCCAGCCGTTCTCCCGCAGCGCCGCGACGTACCCCTCCCACTGGCGCACCGCCCGTTCCGCATCCACGGGCGTGCGCTCGAGATGCGTGACGATCCCTTCCGCCACACGTCCGCTCGGCCGCCGTACCAACGCCTTCCCCTGCACCGCACTCGCCTCCGTTCGTCACCCCTGCACGCACCTGCCCGGCGGCCGTTTGACCGCCTTCCGGCCAGGGCAGATTGAGTACCCCGGCGGTCCCGCCCGACTCCCCCCATGCCGGATTCCCGACGACGAGGGGGAGTCCATGACCTTAGGCGCCGCCGTCCTGTCGGTTCTGCTCAGCCTGCTGAGCAGTGCCCTCTGGGCGCTCATCGTCTCCGGCGTGAAACGCCTGCGGAACCGCGAGACGACCCCGGCACCCCCACGCGACCCCGTCCCCTTCGCCCCGATCCCCGGAACGCACCCGGGCCTGCGCCGACGGCCCTCCCCCGGCGGGCGCTCCGGCGACGTCGTCCTCTTCCTGTGGCTGACAGGGCTGTGCGTCACCGTCCTCGTGCCGTTCCTCCTGGGCGGCACACTCCTCGCCCTCCTCGACGGCACCGGGGCCGCCCCCGGCTTCATCACCGAGCGCATGCGCGCCGAGGGCGGTCTCGGCTACGTCCAGTACTGGCTGGGCGTCGCCGTCCTCCAGACCCTCGCCGTCGCCCTGCTCTGGCTCCGCCCCTGGCGCGGCCGCACCTTCGGCGTCGCGGCCGGCCTCCCGCTCCTCCTCTGCGTGCTCCTCATGTCCTGGCCCGCCTCCCGCGGCTACGACCTCTTCGACCTCACCCTCTACACCTGACGTCCCCTCGCGACGGCGCAGCGCGGCCACCGCGCGCCCAGGTCGAAGCACAACACGACGCGCGACTTCCGGCGGTCGTCCATAGTCCTTTCGTAGGCACGCGCTTGCGACTTCCTGCGGCGTTCACCGGCACGGCCCCGGGGTACCACACCGCACAGGTGCCGAACCGAACTCCGTTTCCGCGCCGGACCTGAGAAGACCGACCCCACGGCCAGGCACTCACCGCCCGGCCGTCGCCCTCCGAGGAGCCGACTGATGGACATCATCATCCCGATCGTCGTCGCCATGATCATCGCTATCGCCATCACGTCGTCCAGGCGGCGCCGTCGCAAGTGACGCCCCCTGACGGGCCGGGCGGCCACTCCACCTCGTGACCCGCGCGTCCGGCCCGGTGACGTGCCGGACCGAGTACCCGCGCTCACGCGCCACCGCGCCGCCGCGCCGCCGGACCTACGCTGCGGCGACACACGACGAACGGGGTGGGGCATGCGACGTCCGTTCACGGAGCGCCTCCGGAGCCGGCACGCTGCTCGCCCTGATCGCGAAGGCCCGCGTCCTCCTCACCGGCCGCCACCGGCGGTGGGCGGGGAGGGCCGCCGACCGCGTGCACCCGGCGCTGCTCCACCCCTTCGAGGCCACCACGGCCTTCCCCGCGTCCCTCGGCTCGAGAGTCCGGTTCGCCGTCGAGGACGACCCCGACGCGGAGGTGATCCTCGGCTTCGAGCCCCGGGTGATGAAACGCGACCCCGCCTGCTTCGCACGGGAGTTGACGCGGGCCCTCAACTCGGCGCGCGAGCCCTCGCCGACGACTGCGCCATCTGGGATGCCGCCGGGAAGAAGACACCGGCGCCAGGGGAGGGGATGGACGCCGCTGGCCGACGTCCCGTACCCCCTGCGACATGCATGCATCCATCTCTCGGCGCCCATCCTGGCCCGTAGCTGGCCCACAAGCACTGGTCGCAGGCGGGACACCGGCAGCCCAAGGTGAGGCAGGCATGCAGGTCAGCAGGGGTGCCACCGGGCCGGTGGCACCCCTGCTGACCTGCATTGTTGACTACGTGGGCGGAGGCGGTGGGATTTGAACCCACGGTGACATCGCTGCCACGACGGTTTTCAAGACCGTTCCCTTAGGCCGCTCGGGCACACCTCCCGGTGCCGACGCCGGGGCGTCGGCACCGGGACAGCGTAGCCGTTCGGGCCGGGGCGCGGGTGGGCGGGACGATCAGCTGTCGCCCTTGCGGGACCCGAGCGTGATGTCCGTGGTCTGCCGTTCGCCGTCGCGGACGTAGGTGATCTCGACGGTCTCGCCCGGCTCGTGCGCCCAGATGGTCGCGATGAGGGTCGGGCTGCTGTCGATCCGGGTGTCGTCGAACTTGGTGATCACGTCTCCCGGTTCGATGCCGGCCTTGTCGGCGGGGCCGTCGGGGGTGACGGGTTCGCCGTCGCTGACGCGTTCGGCGATGACGGCGCCCTGGCCCTGCTGGCCGGTGGCGACGCGGACGCCGATGACCGGGTAGACGGGGACGCCGGTCTCGATCAGCTGGGTGGCGACGCGTTCGGCCTGGTCGATCGGGATGGCGAAGCCGAGGCCGATGCTGCCGGCCGAGCCGCTGCCCAGGCCGCCGCCACCGCCGGACTGGATCGCGGAGTTGACGCCGATCACGGCGCCGTTGCCGTCGAGCAGCGGGCCGCCGGAATTGCCGGGGTTGATGGAGGCGTCGGTCTGGAGGGCGTTCATGTAGGACGCTTCGCTGCCCTGGCCGTCGCTGGAGGCGACGGGGCGGTTCTTGGCGCTGACGATGCCGGTGGTGACGGTTCCGGAGAGGCCGTACGGGGCACCGATGGCGAGGGTGGTGTCACCGACCTTGATCTTCTCGGAGTTGCCGAGCGGCAGCGGGTTGAGCTCGCGGTCGCCCGCGTCCTCGAGTTTGATCACCGCGATGTCGTAGCCCTCCGCACGGCCGACGATCTCGGCGTCGTACTGCTTGCCGTCGGAGAAGGTGGCGGTGAGGCGTCCGCCGTCGGCGGCGCTGGCGACGACGTGGTTGTTGGTGAGGATGTGGCCCTGTTCGTCGAAGACGAAGCCGGTTCCGGTGCCGCTCTCGCCGCCGCCGGAGGTCTCGATGGTGACGACGCTGGGCAGCGTCTTCTGGGCGATGCCCGCGACGGAGTCGGGGTCGCGGCTCTCCGAGCCGGCTTCGGCGGAGATGGTGGTGGAGGACGGGGAGCTGTCGCTGCTCTCCGCCGCCCAGAAGCCGATGCCGCCGCCGATGCCGCCCGCGACGAGAGCGGCTGCCAGCACGGCGGCGATCACCAGGCCGGGGCCGCGTCGCTTGCCGCCGTGCGGCGGCGGGGCCGGGGGTGCTCCCCACGGGCCCTGCGGGCCGCCGGGCCCGCCGTGGGCTCCGTGAGCGCCGGGACCGGAACCTGCCGCGCCCGCCGGTCCGGGCGGACCGGGCGGGGTGCTGCCGCCGTAGCCACCGCCCGGCGGGGGCGGCGGAGGCGGGGTGCCGTGGCCGGCCGCGGCGTGTGCGGCGGGTGCACCGGCGCCCGGCGCGGCCGGAGGAGCCGCGTGGGGCGGGACGGGCGGGAGCTGCGTGGTGTCGGCGTCGCGCGCCGGGGCCCCCTTGGACAGCGGGTCGGCCGGGGTGCCGCCGGGGGCGGGAGCGGCCGTCGACGCCGGCGGAGGGGCGTCGGGGTCGATGCGCGGCAGGCGCGTGGTGTGCTCGGCGGGTGCGCCGGTTCCGGCGGGGGGCGCCTCCGGGGTGTCGGGGCGGGCCAGCGCGAAGTCCTCGTCCTCGCCGGGAGCGGGGCCCGGGGCGGCGGAAGCACCCGAGGCGGCCGAGGGCTCCGGCGCCGGGGTACCGGCCGGGGTGCCGGGCGCGGCCGCGTCCTGCGTGGGTGGCCCCTCCGCCGGCGTGGCGGCGGCGCCCTCGTTCTCGGTGCTCACAGCTCTCTCCTCAGGTACACGACATCGCCGAGTCGGACGTTCCTGCTCATCGGGTTTCCCCGAAAGCCTCCCCCATGAGCCGTAGGCGGGGCGTAAATCGCGGCGTGTGGCTCGGTCCGCAACACTTACAGCGGGCATTTCCGGCCCCTCGGGCGGCGACGCCGCCCGACGGCGCGCGGTCGGTGGCACGATATCCCGGTGAGGCATGAGATCCGCCGGGCGGTGCGGCCCCTGGCCGCACGTACGGCCGACCGTATCGCCGTCGTGGCCCACCGCGGCTCCTCCGAGGACGCGCCGGAGCACACTCTGGCGGCGTACCGGAAGGCCATCGAGGACGGCGCCGACGCGCTGGAGTGCGACGTGCGGCTCACCGCGGACGGCCACCTGGTGTGCGTGCACGACCGGCGCATCAACCGGACGTCCAACGGCCGGGGCGCGGTCTCCCGTCTCGAACTGGCCGATCTGGCCGAACTCGACTTCGGCTCCTGGAAGCTGCGGCACGGCGGTGCGCGGGCGGGGGAGGAGCCGGGCACCGACCCGTACGAGTCCCCGGACACCGACAGCGGGCCGGACGCGCGCGCCGAGCGCACCGCGGTGCTGACGCTGGAGCGCCTGCTGCAACTGGTCGCGGACGCCGGCCGTCCGGTGGGGCTCGCGGTCGAGACCAAGCACCCCACGCGCTGGGCGGGCCAGGTCGAGGAACGCCTGCTCGATCTTCTCGACCGGTACCGGCTCGACTCGCCGGTGCGGGTGATGAGTTTCTCCGCGCGCTCGCTGCACCGCGTGCGGCTGGCCGCGCCGGAACTGCCCACCGTCTACCTGATGCAGCTCCTGCTGCCGCGGCTCCGCGACGGGCGGCTGCCGGCGGGGGTGCGGATCGCCGGGCCGAGCGTGCGCATCCTGCGCGCGCACCCCGAGTACGTGGAACGGGCCCACCTCGCGGGCAACGAGGTACACGTGTGGACGGTGGACGAGCCCGCGGACGTCGCCCTGTGCGCACGCCTCGGAGTGGACGCGATCATCACCAACCGCCCGCAGCAGGTACGGGAGCAGCTCGCCGCGCTCCGGTGACCCGCCCCCGGGCAACTGCCGGGCGCGCGCAGCGGGTTGCGTACGGCGGGGCGTGCACCGGCGCACTGAGGATGTAGTGGATCACCACGAAAACGTCAAGAGAGGAAGAACGTCCGGTTTCCTGCCGCCCGGCCTTGGGCATCCATCCCTCTGGCATGGCAAAGGAGGTCTCGGGGGTGGCGTTGGTGGTGGCACAGGAGGTGCCTACTTCGTCGTCGACCATGGCCGTGCCTCATGGTCCGGCCGGTGTGGGCACGGCACGGCGCCAGATGCGCGCCGAACTGCGTGCGTACGGGGCACCGGAAGGTCTGGTCGACGACGCCGTTCTGATCCTTTCCGAACTTCTCAGCAACGCGTGCAGACACGCCCGTCCGCTGCGCGCGGGGAGGGCCGAGGAGACCGAGGAGTACGTGCGCGCGGCGTGGAGCTGCGCGCCCGGCGGTGAGCTGACCATAGCGGTCACGGACGGGGGCGGGCCGACACGGCCGATGCCGTCGAAGCCGTCGGTCACGGCACGCGGCGGGCGAGGGCTGGCGATCATCACTTCCCTCGCGCGGGACTGGGGGGTCGACGAGCACCTGAACGTCGCCGCCAGACGGGCTCCCCGTACGGACGGCGTGCTGGGCGCGCGGCCTGCGGGGGTCACGGTGTGGGCGGTGCTCTCGGCCGGGGGCGAGGGGTTCGGCGGGGCCCTGGCAGGGCTGGATCTCACGGACCTGGACGAGGAACTCGGAGAGCTGGGCGGCCTCGGCACGGCGTGAGGCGGACCCGGCACGGCGAACCCGGCGCGGGAGACGGCTCAACGCCGGCCGGCCGCGCGCCGGGAGGACCGGCACGGACCCGGCGCCCGCTGCCGGGTGCGGTTTCGGCCCGGTCCGGCCGCGCGACGTGACGGCCGTCCCTCCCACGGGTGACACGCGCCTTCCCCCGGGAGGGACGCCCTCGCCCCCGAGGGCCGAAACCCGGGGCGCACGCCGTCCGGCGGTACGGCTGGGGCGCGGCGGGGGCTAGGCTCGCGGCGGAAGAGTGACCGTCCGCAGACCGGGAGTACCGCACGCCATGGCCAAGAAGCGCCGCCCCCAGACGAAAGCCGGCACACCGCAGCGCGTGAACGGGGAGATCCCCGTCGTCGGTGCGCGCGAGCCGTGCCCGTGCGGCTCCGGCCGCCGGTACAAGGCGTGCCACGGCCGCGCCGCCGCGCAGGCCGCGACGGAACTGGTCCAGCGTCCGTTCGAAGGGCTGCCCGGCGAGGCGGACTGGGTCGCGCTGCGCGAACTGGTGCCGGCCGCGACGGTGGAGCTGACCCTCAAGGACGGGCTGCCGGAGGGCGTCCCGGCCGTGCGGCTGGCGACCGTGCTGCCGATGGCCTGGCCCGCGCTGCGGCGGGACGACGGCGAGGTGCTGCTCGGCCTGCAGAACGACACCGCCTCCGGCGACCTCAGCCGCGACCTGGCGGACGTGCTGACGCGGGCGCTGGAGGCGGACCCGGGTACGCCGGTGAGTGCGGCGCGGGGGGCGACCGACGGGCCGCGTCTCCAGGACCTCCTCGACGACGAGGCGCCGTTCGTGCCGCAGGTGCACATGGGCTTCGAGTTCTGGATCGACGACGCGGAGAAGGCGACGGGCGAGGTCGCGGCCTCCCTGGAGCGTGCCAACGCCGCGGCCATTCCCACCGCGCGGCTCTCGGGGGTCGAGGGCGCGTACTGGTGCGAGACGCCGGACAAGAACCACCTGCGCTGGGTGATGGCGCACCCGGAGGAGGAGCTGCTCGACGCGCTGGCGCGTCTGCACGCGGCCGGTACGTCCTCGCTGGGTGCGGACACCCGCCTGGTCGGCTCGTTCCGGGCGCACGGGCTGACCGTGCCGGTGTGGGACCTGCCGAGCGCGATGACGGCGGAGGACTGCGAGAAGCCGGCGGAGGAGTTCGCGGAGCGACTGGCCGTGGCGCTCAAGGCGGCGGAGCCGCTGACCGCGCAGGAGCGCAAGGCGCGGAGCGGTCTCACCAACCGCCAGGTCACCCTGAGCTGAGAGCGCCGCACGGCTGGTCGGCCCCGCTCTCCCTGCTCAGGACGCCGCCAAGCGGAATCCGCCCGCCCGCTCGTGGCGGTTCCGTGGCGGCCGCGTGCGGGTTTCGTACGAACCCGGTGGGTGTGCGGCGACCTTCCGTCGCGCCCACCGGCCGTGTACCAGCGAGTAGTTCGCCGTGCGGAGCCGGGGGAGGCGAGTTTGCGTATGGCCGATCTCTTGTTACCGTTCTAAGTGCCCGGTCGCTGGTGCATCCCCCGTCGCCAGCGACCGGGCTCTTTGATGTCCGCGTCACGTAAGCGCTTCCGCGCCGGACGCCCGGCACCCGTACACCGCGACGCCCGGCATCCGTACAGCGCACGGCCGTCCTCCGGTCCGACGCCGCCGGACGTGCCGCCCCCGCACGCCGAGCGCCGGCGGCGGCCCGCGGCCCCCGCCGGTACGCGGCACACGGGCCCGATCCTCAGTACGCCAGTCGGCTGCCGGTGTCCGGCGTCTCGGTGCTCGCCTCGACGAGCGTCTCGACCAGGGTCTCCATCCGCGGCAGCCACGGGGCGGTGCCGTCCGGCTTCCCGCCAGGCGTGCCCGGCTCCGTACCGGGTCGCGCACCGGGCTCCGCGAGGGCTGCCACGGGTTCGGCCTCGGGCGGTCGCACCCAGTGGACGCCGCCGGTGGCCGCCGGTGTCGGCGGCAGCGCCGCATAGCCGCCGTCGCCGTGGAAGCGCAGCGAACTGGGCACCCGGTCCTGGGCGTAGAGGAGTTCGCCGAGTTCTGCGAGGTCGTACGGGCGGACCAGCAGCGCGTACCGGGTGGGCATGGCGATCACCGGTCCGACGCGGACGCCGAGCCGGTCGAACTCCGCGAGCGCGACGCGGGCGGCCGCCGCGGGCAGGCTCAGGGCACACGGGGCACGCCCCGCGCGGGTGGCCGCGCCGGTGGCGAGCAGCAGTGAGGCGTCGGGGCGACGCGTCCACCACCAGTCGACCATCCGGGCGTCGGTGGTCGCGGCCAGCAGCACGGGGTCGAGGGGATGCGCCCCGGGCACCACGCACTCCGGGTCGCCGCAGGAGCAGCCCGCCGTGAGGTCGGCCGTGACGTCGGTGGCGACGTCGGTCGTGAGGTCGGTCGTGAGGTCGGTGGGAGTGGTTTCCGGGGAGCCGGGCGTGGGGGAGCCGGGCGCGAGCGAGGGGGCCGTCGGCCCGTGTCCGCCGTTCAGGCGGATCGACGCGCCGGGGAGCACAGGCCAGTGCCAGCGGGTGGCACAGGTGAGCGCTGCGTTCCGCAGCGATGACCGGGTCATGCGTCGCCTTCCGAGGATCTCGCGCATGAGCGCTCGTTCCTTTCCGTTAACGCCGGATCTTCTCGGTACTTCGGATCGTCGAACCCATCGTTGGCGCGTGGTTCTGGCATCGCTTCACACCCGCATGCGTACGACGGGCGAAAGCGCTGCTTCGGGCGATCACGGGATCATGTCGCCGGACAAGCGTGGTACCTGGCGGGGGGTGGCGCGCACGGGGCGCTCTCCACATCGTGGCTGCCCGCCGCTTCGATGGGGCACGGCCGTCGCGGACTGGGACGCGCGGGCTTCCTCTTGAGTTCCGTACCCGCAACGGACGGGGTGACTCTCCACCCGGGCCGCTCCGCCGCCTCTTTCGGGCCGCGGCGGGAGCCGGGTTGTACTGCTCCGCCCAGTCGACCGTAAAACCTCCGAGCGGGGGTGGTTTTTCAGCCAATCTGAAACGATCTCGGCCTGCCCCCTGTGAGCGAGGGCGTCACAGGGACACCATCGAACCCCTGGGGACAATGCTGGACATCGTCACATCGGTGCGTGTACATCTGGATGCATTCATAGCGGAGCACCATGACATGGGGGTTTGCGATGCTATCGAGAAGAGTGAACTCGGCTGAAAGCCACCACCCATGAGCACCCCACATCTCCCGAAAGTGGCCGGTTTCAGCTCTACACTTTCGCCTCCCTCGCAAACTTCCCCGGTCGACCGCCTCGCCGCGGTCCAGGACCGCCTGGCCGGCTGGATCTCCGACCTCACCACTCTTCACGACCTCACCGAACGCCTCGCCCGCACCGACGAACTCGACGCCGCGCTGCGCGAGACCCTGGCCGCCGGTGCCACGCTGGTGGGCGCCCGCCGCGGCCTGGTCACGCTGGCCCCCGCCGACGGCCTGGGCACCGAGCACACCGTCGGGCTCGGCCTGGCGGCGGCCGATCTCGGCCAGATCGAGACGGTGCCGCGCGCGTCGGCCTCCCGCACCCGGCTGCTCGACGGCCTGGAGGACGGTCTCCCCGGCGGCCTGCGGACCGGACTCGCGAACGACATCCCCCACGGCAGCACCCACAGCAGCCCGAACGACCTGCCGACCGGCCTCGCCGTCGAGGGCCGGCCCGGTACCCGTACCACCGCGGACCTGGGCGGCCACGGGCCGGACACCCCCACCGGCCACGACACCCCCACCGCTCCCGGGGCACCCGCCACCGGCGAGGCCGGCGCTGCGGACGACGTCGAGCCGGAGCCGCAGGCCGACCTCGGCATCGTGCACCCCGACATCCCCGGCGACGAGACCCTCGACCCACGGCACCGCGAGGTCGCGGCCCGCCTCGGCTTCGGCGCCAGCTACGCGCTCCCCCTGAACACGCACGACGGCACCCGGCTGGGCGTGGCCGTCTGGCTGTACGACGAGCCGGCCGAGCCCACCCGCCGCCAGCGCCACCTGCTGGAGCTCTACGCGCGCTGCGCCACCGAGCACCTGGCCCGCAGGCTGGAGCTGGCCCGTGCCCGGGAGGAGGTCGCGACCGTCCGCGAGGAGCTGCTGCCCAGCCGGCTCCCCCGGGTGCCCGGCGTACGGATGGCGGTGCGGCACCGGACCGGGCCGCGCGGCGGCGGCGACTGGTACGACGCGTTGCCGCTGCCCGAGGGAGCCCTCGGCCTCGCCGTCGGCGGCGTCACGGGCGCCGGACCGGGTGCGATGGCGGCGATGGGACGGCTGCGCGCCTCGCTGCGCGCGTACGCGGTGATGGAGGGCGAGGACCCGGTCGCCGTCCTCTCCGACCTGGAGCTGCTGCTCCGCCTCACCGAGCCGGCACGTACGGCCACCGCGCTGTTCGCCTACGCCGAGCCCGCCGCGCGCAGAATCGTTCTCGCAGGTGCCGGGCACTGCCCGCCGCTGATCGTCGGCCCGGACCGCACGGAGTGGGTGGAGACCTCCCTCTCCGCCCCGCTCGGCATGCTGGCCTGCTGGGAGGCGCCGAGCGTGGAGCTGACGGTTCGCGGCGGGGAGACGCTGCTGCTCTACAGCGACGGCCTGCTGCGGCGGACCGGCGAGTCCACCGACCGGGCGTACGCGCGGCTGCACGCGGTGGTGTCCGCGGCGCCGGCCGGCGTCCGCGACGACCCCGAGCTGCTCGCCGACCACGTGCTGCACACGATGCTGCCCGACGGCCGGGACCGTCTGGACGATCCGGAGGACGTCGTCCTGCTCGTGGCACGCTTCTGACCTGGGCGGACATTCCACCGGCCGTCCCGTCCCCGCGGCGCCGGGCCGCTGCCGCCCGCCCGCCGCCCGCCCGCCGCGTGCCCCCGCCGGCCCCGCTGACAGAAACGTCACAGGCTTTTGCCCCTGTACGGCGCGGGCGGCCGCCATACGATGGAGGACGGTCCGGACACCCGCACGAGGAGGAGCGACGTGGCAGCCGCCGAGGAGCACACGGCCGACGAGCACACCACCGACGAGCAGACGGCCGAGGAGCAGCCGGTCAAGCAGCGGAAGAACGGCCTGTACCCGGGCGTCTCCGACGAGCTCGCCGAGAACATGCGCACCGGCTGGGCCGACACCGAGCGCACCGACCTCTCCCCGGTCCCGCAGGCAGGGCGGACCGCCGCCCGCCGCGCCGCGCTGTCGGAGCGTTTCCCCGGCGAGCGGCTGGTGGTCCCCGCGGGCAACCTCAAGGTCCGCTCCAACGACACCGACTACCCCTTCCGCGCCTCCGTCGAGTACGCCTGGCTGACCGGCAACCAGACCGAGGACGGCGTGCTGGTCATGGAGCCGAAGGCGTCCGGCGGCCACGACGCCGCGCTCTACCTGCTCCCCCGCTCCGACCGGGACAACGGCGAGTTCTGGCTCGGCGGCCAGGGCGAGCTGTGGGTCGGCCGGCGCAACAGCCTCACCGAGAGCGAGCGGCTGTACGGCCTGCCCTGCAAGGACGTCCGCAAGGTCGCCGAGGAACTGCGCGAAGCCACCGGCCCGGTCCGCGTGGTGCGCGGACACGACGCGGCCGTCGAGGCGGCGCTCACCGACAAGGTGACCAGGGAGCGCGACGACGAGCTGCGCACCTATCTGTCCGAGGCCCGCCTGGTCAAGGACGACTTCGAGGTCGGCGAGCTGCAGAAGGCGGTGGACTCCACGGTCCGCGGCTTCGAGGACGTGGTGAAGGTCCTGGACCGCGCCGAGGCGACCTCCGAGCGCTACATCGAGGGCACGTTCTTCCTCCGCGCCCGCGTCGAGGGCAACGACGTCGGCTACGGCTCGATCTGCGCCTCCGGCCCGCACGCGACCACCCTGCACTGGGTGCGCAACGACGGCCCCGTCCGCTCCGGGGACCTGCTGCTGCTGGACGCCGGCGTGGAGACGCACACCTACTACACCGCCGACGTGACCCGCACGCTGCCGGTCGACGGCCGTTTCAGCGACCTCCAGCGGAAGATCTACGACGCGGTGTACGAGGCCCAGGAGGCCGGTATCGCCGCGGTGAAGCCGGGTGCGAAGTACCTCGACTTCCACGAGGCCGCACAGCGCGTGCTGGCGACCCGCCTCGTCGAGTGGGGCCTGCTGGAGGGCCCGGTCGGCAAGGTGCTGGAGCTCGGGCTCCAGCGCCGCTGGACGCTGCACGGCACGGGTCACATGCTGGGCATGGACGTCCACGACTGCGCAGCCGCCCGTCGCGAGGCGTACGCGGAGGGCACGCTGGAGCCGGGCATGTGCCTGACCGTCGAGCCGGGCCTGTACTTCCAGCCGGACGACCTGACGGTGCCGGAGGAGTACCGCGGCATCGGGGTCCGCATCGAGGACGACCTCCTGGTGACCGAGGACGGCAACCGGAACCTGTCGGCCGGGCTGCCGCGCACCAGCGGCGACGTCGAGGAGTGGATGGCCCGCCTGAAGAGCTGACCCCGCCTCGGGAGCAGATGCGGCAGCCGCCCGTCCCACCGGCCCGGTGGGACGGGCGGCTGTTCCGCTTTCTGCGTGCCTCCTACAGCCAACTTCGGCCCGCCCGGACGGACTTTCGCCCCACCGCATCCGTAAAAGATGCCTTATGGGAACAATGCCGTCGGGTAATGTGTTGGTCAAAAGTCACCCTCAGGCGGCCCGTGAAGGGGAACGCACCACCGCCTCGTGTCCCGACCCGGGCGGCGTCATACTCGTCCACCGCGGCCACCGGTCCGTACCGCACGGGCGCCGGTGCCGCGCCACGACCGGCACACCGTCACCTGGAGCCCGCCCATGGAGCCCACCGCCCACTCCCGCAAGACCGTTCTCCCCGGGGTCGGCGCCCGGTACGACCTGAACACCGACGCCGGACACCACCTGTCCGTCGTCGCCCATCAGGACGGCCGCCGCATCCTGGCCTTCCACGACCCGGAGGACGACGACGCCTGCAAGGACGCGGCGCCGCTCGAACCCAACGAGGCCACCGCGCTCGCCCAGCTGCTCGTCCCCGACCCCGTCGCCCACATCCACCAGCATCTCGAGCTCGACCTGGTCACCGAACACATCGAGGTGACCAACCGGTCGCCGTACAGCGGCCGCACGCTCGGGGACACCCAGGTCCGCTCCCGGACCGGCGCGTCCATCGTCGCCGTGCTGCGCCGGACCGCCGCAGAGCCCTCGCCCACCCCCGACTTCCGTTTCGCCGCCGGCGACGTCCTCGTCGTCGTCGGCACCCGCGAAGGCGTCGACGCCGTCGCCGAACTGATCGCCGGAGGATGACCCGCCCGTGCACGACACCACCGCCATGCTCATCGAACTGGGCGCCATCATCCTCGGCCTGGGCATCCTCGGCCGGCTCGCGGGTCGCATCGGCTTCTCGCCGATCCCGCTCTACCTGCTGGCCGGCCTGGCCTTCGGCCACGGCGGTGTACTGCCCCTCGGCGCCAGCGAGGAGTTCGTCGCGACCGGCGCCGAGATCGGCGTCATCCTGCTCCTGCTCCTGCTCGGGCTGGAGTACACGGCCAGCGAGCTGGTCACCAACCTGCGCACGCAGTATCCGTCCGGCGTCGTCGACTTCGTGCTCAACGCGCTGCCCGGAGCCGCGGCCGCGCTGATTCTCGGCTGGGGCCCGGTGGCCGCCGTCGCCCTGGCCGGCGTCACCTGGATCTCCTCCTCCGGCGTGATCGCCAAGGTGCTCGGCGACCTCGGACGTCTCGGCAACCGCGAGACCCCGGTCGTCCTCGGCGTGCTCGTCATCGAGGACCTGGCCATGGCGGTCTACCTGCCGATCCTGACCGCCCTGCTGGCCGGTGTCAGTCTGGCCGGCGGCAGCATCACCCTGCTCATCTCGCTGGGCACCGTCGGCGCGGTCCTCTACCTGGCGCTGCGGCACGGCCGCCACATCAGCAAGGCCGTCTCCTCCGACAACCCGGAGATGCTGCTCCTCGTCGTGCTCGGGCTGACGCTCCTGGTCGCGGGCGTCGCGCAGGAGCTCCAGGTCTCGGCCGCGGTCGGTGCCTTCCTCGTCGGCATCGCGCTGTCCGGCGAGGTGGCGGAGGGCGCGCACAACCTCCTCACCCCGCTGCGCGACCTGTTCGCCGCCGTCTTCTTCGTCTTCTTCGGCCTCCACACCGACCCGTCCAAGATCCCGGGCGTGCTGCTGCCCGCGCTGGTCCTGGCCGTGGTGACCGCCTGCACCAAGATCGCCACCGGCTGGTACGCCGCCCGGCGCGCGAACATCAAGACGGCCGGTCGCTGGCGTGCGGGCGGCACCCTGGTGGCCCGCGGCGAGTTCTCCATCGTCATCGCCGGACTGGCGGTGAGCGTGGAGCCGCGGATCGGTCCGCTGGCCACGGCGTACGTGCTGCTGCTGGTCGTCATCGGCCCGCTCGCCGCACGCTGGACGGAGCCGCTGGCCCGCCGTCTGACCGGCGGCGGGAAGCCCGGCAGCGGGAAGCCCGGCCCCACCGAGCCCGCCGGCGCCGCTCCGGTGAAGACCGAGCCGGCGGACGCGACGGCCACGCAGGGCTGACGGTGCGGCGCGGGCGCGGGGTGCGGCGCGCGGGTCAGTGCTTGAGCGCCACCCCGGCCCACAGGCTGACGGCCGCGTCGTCCAGGCTGCCGATGTCCACCAGGCGCTCGGTGTCCGCGTCCGGGTGCCAGCGGTGCGGCACCTCCACGCCCGGCTCGACCAGCTCCAGGCCGTCGAAGAACCGCTCGATCTCGGCGCGGCTGCGCACCTGCGCGTTGCCGCCGTCCGCCTTGTAGACCTGGATGGCGCTCTTCCACTCCTCCGGCGCGAAGTCCGGCGTGCAGTGGGAGAAGACCAGGTACGAGCCGGGGGCGAGCTCGTCCACCAGCGCGCGCACCAGGTCGTAGGGCTGCTGGTCGTCGGTGAGGTAGTGGAAGAGGCCGACCAGGCTCAGCGCCACCGGCTGCGCCATGTCGAGGGTCTCGCGGAGCTGCGGCGAGTCCAGGATGTCGCGCGGCTTCATGATGTCCGCGTCGACATACGCGGTGCGGCCCTCGGGGGCGCTGGTGAGCAGGGCCCGCGCGTGCGCCAGGACGATCGGGTCGTTGTCCGCGTAGACCACCCTGCTGTCGGGGGCGACAGCCTGCACCACCTCGTGCAGGTTGGGGCTGGTGGGGATGCCGGTGCCGATGTCGAGGAACTGGCGGATGCCCCGCTCGGCGAGGTGGCGGGCGGCCCGGTGCATGAAGGCGCGGTTGGTGCGCGCCGCGGTACGGAAGCCCGGGAAGGCGGCGAGCAGCTTCTCCCCGACCTCGCGGTCCGGCGGGTAGTTGGTCTTGCCGCCGAGGAAGTAGTCGTAGATCCGCGCGGAGTGGTGCGTGTCCAGCCCCAGGTCGCGTTCTTCCGCGGCAGGCCCGGCCGCCGGTTCGTGGTCGAGGTTGCCGCCCATGTGTGCCCCTGTCAGGTCGCCGTGGTCACCGTCCGATGCGCGGAATCGTAGTCCCCCGGACCGCGCGGCTTCCGGTCATTCTGCAACGTCAACTTCTCTGCCGGAAAGGGACGTTGAACGATCAGTACAGGTCTCTGCCTCCGAACTCTGGCCGTGCAAGCACGAATGCAATTACAGTTGTGCGCACATCGGTAAGAACACCTGCACTTGCAGCCGCAGTTGCAGCACGGACGTACGGACGCCGTACGCCGGCCCCCTCTGCGAAGGAGACGTCGGGATGCAGATCGACAACGGAGTCCGCGCGGACCGGATCGCCGGAGCCGTGTGGCGCAAGAGCGGACGGAGCGCCCCCGGCGGCAACTGCGTCGAACTCGCGGCCCTCCCCGGCGGCCGGGTCGCCGTCCGCAACTCCCGCTTCCCGTCCGGGCCCGCGCTGGTTCACAGCCGCGAGGAGATCGCCGCGCTGCTGGGAGACATCAAGGACGGCGAGTTCGACGGAATGGTCACCGAGGGCGCCCTCGGCTGAAACGGACGAACCCGTCCGGAAAGCTGTACCTGACACCCCCACAGGTGCGACACTGTGCTATCCACCGGCCACACCTGGGGAGTTGGACATGTCCGCGATGCCGCGGCCGATCGGCGCACCGTCCGGAGGCGACCTTCCCCCGCAGGACGAGGTCGGTCCCACCGCTCTGCGCATTCTGCTCGGCGCGCGGCTGCGCAGGCTCCGTCAGGACCTCGACATCACCCGTGAGGACGCCGGCAGGCACATCCGCGGCTCGCACGCCAAGATCAGTCGGCTGGAACGCGGCCAGGTCGCCTCCAAGCACCGCGACCTGGCCGACCTCCTCACCCTCTACCACGTGCTCGACGAGGACACGCGCACCGAGTACTTCGAGCTCGCCCGCAAGGCCAACGCGCCCGGCTGGTGGCACCAGTACAGCGACGTGCTGGAGGAGTGGTTCGAGCTCCACATCGGTCTCGAGGAGGCCGCGTCCCTCATCCGCACCTACGAGGTGCAGTTCCTGCCCGGCCTGCTCCAGACCGAGGCGTACGCGTACGCCGTCAGCCGGCTCGGCTACCCGAACGCCTCCCCGCGCAAGATCGACCGGCTGGTCGACCTGCGGATGCGCCGCCAGCTGCTGCTGCACCGCGCAGGCGGACCGAAGCTGTGGGCCGTGGTCGACGAGGCCGTCCTGCGCCGTCCGTTCGGCGGCCAAGCCGTCATGCGCGCCCAGCTCGAACACCTGCTGGAGGTCGGCGAACTGCCGCACGTCACCCTCCAGATCGCGCCGTTCGAGGTGAGCGCCGCGGCAGCGGGCTCCCCGATCACCATCCTGCGCTTCCACGAGCCGACGCTGCCGGACAAGGTGTACCTGGAGCACTTGACCAGCGCGGTCTACCTGGACCGGCAGGCGGAGATCGACCAGTACTCGATGATCATGACGCGGCTGCAGGCGCAGGCGTACACCCCGGAGCAGTCGGCGGACTTCCTCCGCGACCAGCTGGGCTGACCCGGCCCCTGCCGACGGGGGCGGGCCCCACGGACCTCCGGACGTCTACGCTGGACGCGCGGCACCCGTACCGTCGCGTCCCCCGCGTCGTCGTGCGGCGGCCGCACCCGTCACGACGCGCCCGCAGCGTCGCCGCACACCGCCGGAGTCCCTGGTCCGCCATGCCCCCTTCCGCCCGCCCCGGAAACGCGCTTCCCTTCCTCCTCCTGTCGGCGTTCCGCGCCCTCATCGACGAACTGCACGTGCGGCTCGCCGAGGCCGGCCACGAAGACCTGCGCCCCGCCCACGGCATGGCGATGCAGATGATCAGCAGGGGCGGCGGCGTCTCCGACCTCGCCCGGCGGCTCGGCGTCTCGAAGCAGGCCGCCAGCAAGACCGTCACCGCGCTCGAACGGCTGGGCTACGCCGAACGCAGACCGGACCCGCGCGACCAGCGCCAGCGCGCGGTCGCCCTGACGGCCCGGGGCGTGGAAGCACTGGCCCTCTCCGGCGACATCCTCAACCGTCTCCGCGACGAGTGGGCCGCGGTGGTGGGACCGGGCGAGATGGACGGGATGGAGGACGCCCTGGCCCGGCTGGGCAAACACGGCGGACACGGCGGACACGGCGGCCTCGACGGGATCGGGGACTGGCTGGGCGCGTGACCTCTGCGCCGGTCGCGGGCCGGCCTCAGTGCTGCGGGTGCCAGGCGAAGGCCCGGAAGGGCTCGTCGACCGGCGCCTCCGTCATGCGGTTCGCGTAGGTCGAGAGGGTGTAGACGCCCAGGCCGAGCACGACCTCCAGGGCGTTCCGGCGCGTGTACCCGGCATCCAGGAAGCCCTGCATGAGGTCCGGCCGGACGCTGCCGCAGCCGGCCATGACGGCGAGGGTGAAGACGCGGAGTGCCTCGAGCCGCGCGTCCTCCAGTGGCCGGCGTTCCCGCAGCGCGTCGACGAGGGAGACGTCCGTGCCCGACCGGGTGAGCATCGCGGAGTGCATCGCCACGCAGTAGTGGCATTCCACCGAGCCGGCCATCGTGAGGATCAGCACCTCGCGTTCGAGCGGGGTGAGCGACGTCGTGTCGAACAGCTTGTTGCCGGTCAGGAACCCTTCGAGCAGTTCCGGCGACTCGGCCATCATCGCGACCGGCGCGGGGACGAAGCCGAAGCCCCGGGCCGTGCTCTCGAGGTGCGGGCGTGCCCCCTCCGGGGCGGACGCGACGTCATGGTGAACGAACATCGTGGTCGGTTCCTCTCTTCAGCCGTGGGCCCGGGTGACGGAGTCGCCTCCCGGTCGGTCGCTCTGTCGGAGGCCTGTGCCAACGCCGTGCAGCACGGCAGCGGCGGCGCGACGGGTGCCGGAGCGCCTCGGGCGGGTGGTCCCGCGCGACGCGCCCGGCACCCGCCCTCCTCCGCCCTTCGACCACGGCCGCGCAGCTCCCCCTCCATTTGGTCAACCAGGTTGACTATATCGGAGGTTCACTCGGTCGCGCAGGGTGTTCTCGGAGACGTGGAGCAGTCAGGCCCCACCCCACGGGCCGGCACGAGGGGCTGCGGCGCGTCTCAGCCGGCGCGGACCAGGGCGTCGTCGCGCCACTTGAGGATCTTGTCGAAGCTCACCACGGCCCCGCCCTGCTGCGGCCTGTTGGCGAAGCGGACGTGGTCCGCGAGCGTCTCGATCAGGTACAGGCCGCGCCCGTCCTCGGCGTCCGCGGCCGCCGCTCCGGGCGGCGGGGGCGCGACCGGACGGCCGGCGCTCGCCGCGGGGAAACCCGGGCCGCCGTCCGTCACCTCGATGTGGCAGGTGTCGCCGTCGATGCACGCCGTCACCCGGTACCCGTCCGCGCCGCCGCTGCCGTGCTCCACGGCGTTGGCACAGGCCTCCGACAGAGCGACCGCGAGGTCGTACGAGATCTCCGGGTCCACCCCGGCCGAGTCCATCGCGCCGAGCAGCATCCGCCGGGCGAGGGGCACCGTGGCCGCCTCGCGACGCAGGTGCAGAGACCACCAGATGCTCATGCTCAGCCTCCAGGCCGCGGCTCGACGTCGGACCACGAGGGTCCGTCCGGCCATACCCGTACCTATTGCCAAGGGGGTCGCCGGATAAGCCCCGACCCTGCGGTACCCCCCGATCGGCGGACGCGCCCGGCCCCCCGCCCGGTGTACGGCCACCCGCACACGCCCCCGCGGCTCGGCGCACGTTCCCCGCCGCGCGCACCGCTCCCGGGCCCTGCCGGGGGCGGGAGGAGGAGCCGGTGAGATGATGACGCCGCCATGACTGCCGGTGCGGATCTCAGACTGCTGCGGGCCGCGGTGTTCACCGCGGTCTGCGTGCTGCTGTCCGCCGCCGGACACTCCGCGGCCGCCGGTACCCCCGTGCCACTGTGGACGCTCGGCGCCGGCTGCGCCGTCGTCCTCGCCGCCGCCGCACCGCTCGCCGGGCGGGAGCGTGCGCTGCCCGGCATCGCCGCCGCGCTCGCCGCGGGGCAGGTCGTGCTGCACGTCCTCTTCTCCGCCGGGCACACCCCGGCCTCGGCCCCGCCCGCCCGGCCGGACGACCACGGTGTGACCGCGCTGGCCCGCACGCTGCTCTGCGGCGACGGCGGACAGGCCCTCAGCGAGGACGAGGCGCGGCGGATCGTCGCCGACGCCGGGCTCCCCAGCGGGCCCGCCGCGCCAGGGGCAGGCGGAGCCCACCCGCACGCGGGCGCCGCGGACGCCGTACCGAACGCCCTGGACGCGGCGCTCGCCCAGCTGTCCCTCCCCATGCTGCTCGGCCACCTCCTCGCCGCCGTCGCGCTCGGCTGGCTGCTGCGCCGCGGCGAAGCCGCCCTGTGGCGGCTGGTGCGCCTGTCCGCCACCACCGCCCGCGCGGCGGAGGAGCTGCTGACCGTACGGGCGCTGCGCGCGGCCGTACGGCTGCTGGGCGCGCTGCGCCGCGGCCTGACCGCCGACGGCGGCCACGGCCCGGACGCCGTACGCCGCGCCGACCGGGACCGGACGCCCGACGGGCCGACCGCGCCGCTGACCGGGGCCGTGACCCGGCGCGGCCCGCCGCGGGCGAAGGACGACCTGCACCTGGCGGCCTGACACCCGCACCCCGGACGGGGGCGCCCGCGCGCAGCTGCGCGCTCCGGCGCAACCGGACGCGCCCGCGCACCGACGCGCCCGGCGGTCCGAAGGCGGTGTCGCACGCTGCCGACCCCCTTCCCCGCCCCCAGCGCCTTCGCGCGCCGGTCCGCGCCTCCGATGCGCCGGACCGTATCCGGCCACGCCCCGCGTGCCCGGGAGTGGGCTCCTTCGCGAGAGGAAAGAACGCCCGTCATGACCACTGCCCCGAACGCCAGTCGCTTCCCCGCCCTCCTCGGCCGCCGCGCCGCCGCCACCGGCGCCCTCACGGCCGCCGCCGTACTGCTCTGCGCCGGCCCGGCCGCCGCGCACGTCACCGTCGACCCCGACCAGGCCGAGCAGGGCGGCTACAGCGTCGTCAACTTCAAGGTCCCCAACGAGCGGGACGACGCCGGCACCGTCAAGCTCGAGGTCAGCCTGCCGCCGGAGCACCCGCTGACGTCCGTGCAGCCGCAGGCCGTGCCCGGCTGGGACGTCGAAGTCACCAAGTCCGAGTTGGACGAGCCGATCGAGCAGCACGGCAAGCAGATCACCGAAGCCGTCACCAAGATCACCTGGAGCGGCGGCGAGATCGAGCCGGGCCGCTTCCAGCAGTTCCCCGTCTCCATGGGCCGGTTGCCTCAGGACGCCGACCAGCTCGCCTTCAAGGCCCTGCAGGCCTACGAGGGCGGCGAGGTCGTGCGCTGGATCGAGGTGCCCGGGGAGGGCGCCGACGAGCCGGAGCACCCCGCCCCCGTCCTCCAGCTCGCACCCGCCGACGAGGCCGGCCACAGCCACGGCGGCGCCGACGAGGCCGCCGACGCGGACGCCCCGAAGGCCGGGGCCGACGGCACGGAGGAGACCGCCGCCGACACCTCCGGCGGCACCGACACCACCGCCCGCGTCCTCGCCGTCGCCGGCATCGTCGTCGGCATCGCCGGAGTCGCGTTCGGCATCCTCGCCGGCCGCCGTCGCGGCGCCTGACCCAGAGAAGGAAGCCAGGTAAGACCGAGTCATGCGCACCACCCGAGTACTGAGCGCGGCCGCCGTCGTCCTGACGGCGGCCCTCGCCCTGACCGCCTGCGGCGGCGACACCTCGACCGGCGGCACGTCCGACGTCGCCTCCGTCGAGGGTGCCGACCAGGCGCGCGGCGGCGTCACCCTCGACACGCCCTTCCCGAAGCCCGACCTCACCCTCACCAGCGACGAGGGCGAGGAGTTCGACCTGATCGAGGAGACGAAGGGCGCCCCGACGCTCCTCTTCTTCGGCTACACCAACTGCCCCGACGTGTGTCCGCTGACGATGAGCAACATCGCCGTGGCCAAGGCCAGGCTCAGCGAGGAGCAGCAGCGGAAGCTGCGCGTCGTCTTCGTCACCACCGACCCCGAACGCGACACCCCGAAGCGCCTCGACGCCTGGCTGGGCATGCACGATCCGTCCTTCGTCGGGCTGACCGGCGACTTCGACACCATCCAGGCCGCCGCCCGCGGCGTCGGCGTCCACGTCGAGGAGTCCTACGAGAAGAAGAACGGCGACGTCGTCTCCACCCACGGCGGCCAGGTCCTCGCCTTCTCGCCGAAGGACGACAAGGGCCACGTGCTGTACACCGAGGGCTCGGCCACCCCGCAGATCCTCGGGAAGGAACTGCCGAAGATCATCAAGGGGGAGACGCCGTGAACGCGACCCGCGCCCGCGACCCGCACCGCCACCACCGCCGTACGGCCGCCGCCGCGTCCCTCGCGCTGACCGGCGCCCTCGCCCTCGGCGCCTGCTCCACCGGCACGTCGGCGCAGGCGGCACACGGGGACGACGCCCGGCACGAGCAGGGCCTCCGGGTCACCGGCGCGTACATGCCGGCGCCGCTCATGACCGACATGGCAGGCGGCTACTTCGTCGTCCGGAACCACGGCGCGAAGGACGACCGGCTGACCGGGGTCACCAGCGGCCTGGCCGAGTCGGTCGACATGCACCGGACCGTCGAAGGGCAGATGCAGCGGGTCGACTCGCTGCCCGTGCCCGCCGACGGGAAGCTCGAACTGCGCCGCGGCGGCAATCACCTGATGTTCCGCGACCTGGACCGGAAGCCCGCCGAGGGCGACACGGTGCGGATCAAGCTGCACTTCGCGCACCACGACCCGGTCGCCGTCGAGGTCCCCGTCAAGGCCACCCACCACGATCCGTCCGCCGCAGACCCCGGTGAATCCGGCGACTCCGGCAGCCACGAGGACGACGGCGGACACGAGGACCACCACTGAGACAGGTCGTGACCATGCCGTCCACCACCGCCCACCGCGGCCGGCGCCGCCGCACCGCGACGCACGGCACGCTCGGCGTGCTCGCCGTCCTCGCGACGCTCTGCGCGTACCTGCTCGGCGCCGCGCCGCCCGCAGCCGCGCACGCCGTCCTCACCGGCAGCACCCCCGCGGCCGGGGCGGTGGTGGACGCGCAGCCCGAGGACGTCGTCCTCACCTTCTCCGAAGCCGTCCAGCTCTCCGACGACTCGGTACGCGTCCTCGCCCCCGACGGCGGCCGCGCCGACACCGGCGAGACGCGCGAGCGCAGCGGCGCGTCCGGCGGCGAGGCCCGGTACGCCACCCCGCTGCGCGACGGCCTGGCCGACGGCACCTACACCGTCGCCTGGCAGGTCGTCTCCGCCGACAGCCACCCCATCTCCGGTGCCTTCACCTTCTCCGTCGGCGCCCCCTCGAAGACCACCGTCGCCCTCCCCGACCAGGAGGCGGGCGGCGGCGCGGTCGGCGTCCTCTACGACCTCGCCCGCTACGTCGCCTACGCCGGGCTCCTGCTGCTCGTCGGCGGCGCCGGATTCGTCCTCGTCTGCTGGCCGCAGGGAACGCGGGTGCGTGCCGTGCAGCGCCTGGTCACCGGCGGCTGGGCCGCCGTGACCGCCGCCACCCTGGCCATGCTGCTGCTGCGCACGCCGTACACCGGCTCCGGCCGGCTCGCCGACGCCTTCGACCTCGGCGGGCTCGCGGACGTCGTCGGCACCGGGACCGGCACCGCGCTGGTCTCCCGGCTGCTGCTGCTCGCCGCGGCCGCCCTGTTCACCGCCGTGCTGTTCGGCACGTACGCCCGGACGGCCGCCGACGGCGACCGCGGGAACGACGACGACCCGGCGCGGCGACGGGACCTGATGATCGGCCTGAGCCTCGGCGGCGGTGTGGTCTCCACCGGCCTGGCCGTCACCTGGGCGGCCTCCGAGCACGCCTCCAGCGGCATCCAGACGGCCGTCGCCATGCCCGTGGACGTCGTCCACCTGCTCGCCGCCGCGGCCTGGCTCGGCGGCCTCGCCACGCTCGCCGTCGCCCTCCGCTCCGGCACCGGCGCCGTCCCCGCGACCGCCGCACGCCGCTTCTCCCGCATCGCACCGGCCTCCGTCGTGGTGCTGGCGCTCACCGGGACGTACCAGTCGTGGCGCCAGGTCGGCTCCTGGTCCGCCCTGACCGGCACCGACTACGGGCGCCTGCTCCTGCTCAAGCTCGCCCTCATCGCGCTCCTCCTCGTCGCGGCATACGGCTCCCGCCGCTGGGTCACCCGCCTGACGGCACCGGACCGCACGACGGCACCGGCACCGGCGGCCGGTAGCCACCGCGCCCAGCCGGACCCGTCGGTGTCGCCAGCGGCGCGGACCGGCGCGAACCGCGCCGTGCACCCCGCCCCGGCAGGCACGTCGGGGGCGGCGCCCGCCACCGCGCCGCCCCCCGGGGCACCGGCTGCCGCACCGGACACCGGCTCGGCACACCCGCCCGGGGAGGCGGTGACCCCACCGCACCAGGCCCCCGCCGACCCCGCGCGGGCGGCGCAACTCGCCCGGCAGCGCGCGGCCGTGGAGGCGGCGCGGCGCCGCCGCGCGCGCGACGCGGACCCGGACCGGCGCGGCCTGCGCCGCACGGTGCTGGTCGAGACCGGCCTCGCGGTCGCCGTGCTGGCCGCCACCACTCTGCTCACCGGCACCGAGCCCGCCCGCACCGCGCAGGCGGCGGACACCGGCGCCGGGCCCCCGGCGACCGCACCGGCCGGGCCGCGCGAGCTGACCGTGCCCTTCGACACCGGGGGCCCGCAGGGGAAGGGGAAGGCGAAGGTGACCCTCGACCCCGGCGGCACCGGCCGCAACACGCTCGACCTGCGACTCACCGACCCGTCCGGGAAGCCGCTGGACGTCCCGGAGGTGCGGGTATCGTTCACGCTCCCCGCCCAGGACATCGGCCCGCTGCGCGTCGCCCCGCGCGAGGACCGCCCGGGCCGCTGGCGCACGACCGGCCTCCGGCTTCCCGTCCCCGGCGCCTGGGAGCTGGCCCTCACCGTCCGGACCTCCGACATCGACCAGATCACCGAGACCCGTACCGTCCGCATCGGCTGACCCACGACAGGCACCGCATCCATGCCCAAGAAAGCCCAGCCCACCGCCTCCGCACCGGCCTCCGCACCGGCCCCCGCCACGAGGGCCGCGCCCGCGCTCTCCCGCCGCCGCATGCTCGGCGCGGCCGGAGCCGCCGGGGCCACCGGCCTCGCCCTCGGCGGCACCACCGGCGCCCTCGCTCACGCCGCCACCTCGGACACCCCACCCACCGCGCTGAACAGCGTCGGCACCGGCCGGGTGGCCTTCCGCGGCACCCACCAGTGCGGCATCACCACGCCGCTCCAGGCGCACGGCCGCCTCGTCGCCTTCGACCTCGCCCCCACCGCGGGACGGGCGGAGGCCGCCGCGCTGCTGCGCCGCTGGTCGGACACCGCCGAACGGCTGATGGACGCCGTCGGCACCGACAGCCCGGCGGACGGCCCGGCGTCCGGGATCGCGCTGGACGCCGGACCGTGCTCGCTCACCGTCACCTTCGGCTTCGGCCGCAGCCTCTTCGTCCGCACGGGTCTCACCGACCGGATGCCGGACGCGCTGCGCCCGCTGCCCCGTTTCACCGCGGACGCGCTCGACCCGGACCGGTCCGACGGCGATCTGTGGGTGCAGATCGGCGCGGACGACCCGCTGGTCACCCTCCACGCGCTGCGCGTGCTCCGCGCCGAGGCCGGTGAGGCGGCCCGGCCCCGCTGGGAGATGGCCGGCTTCAACCGCACCCCCGGCGCCACCGCCCGGCCCATGACGCCCCGCAACCTGATGGGCCAGGTCGACGGCACCAACAACCCCGAGCCCGCCGACGACGACTTCGCGGACCGGATCTTCGTCCCGCGCGGCGGCGAGCCGGACTGGATGGCGGGCGGTTCGTACGCGGTCGTGCGCCGCATCCGCATGCTGCTGGACGACTGGGACGGCACACCGCTGCAGGAGCAGGAGCAGGTGATCGGCCGCCGCAAGTCCGACGGCGCCCCGCTCTCCGGCGGCCCGGACGCCACCGAGGACACCGCGGTGGACCTGGAGGCCCGCGACTCCTCCGGCAGGCCCGCGATCGCCGCCGACGCCCACGTACGGGTGGCCGCGCCGGAGACCAACGGCGGGGCGGCGATGCTGCGGCGCCCCTTCTCCTACCACGACGGGCTGCGCGAGGACGGTGCGCCGGACGCCGGGCTGCTCTTCGTGGCCTGGCAGGCTGACCCGCTGACCGGCTTCGTGCCGGTGCAGCGGAAGCTGGACAGCGGGGACGCGCTGTCCCGGTTCCTCCGGCATGAGGCGAGCGGTCTGTTCGCCGTGCCGGGCGGGCCGGCGCCGGGCGAGTACGTGGGTCAGCGGCTGCTCGAGGGCTGAGACGCGGCAGGTCGCCCCTTTTCGCCGCACTACGCTGTGCTGCATGTCACCGTCACCCGCGAGCCGTTTCACCTATCTCGGTCCCGAGGGGACCTTCACCGAGGCGGCCCTGCGCACGCTTCCCGAAGCCGCGACGCGCGAACTCGTGCCGATGGTCTCGGTCCCGGCCGCACTGGACGCCGTACGCGCGGGTGAGGCGGCGGCGGCGCTGGTGCCGATCGAGAACTCGGTGGAGGGCGGGGTGACCGCCACCCTGGACGAGCTGGCGAGCGGCGAGCCGCTGATGATCTACCGCGAGGTGCTGCTGCCCATCGCGTTCGCGCTGCTGGTCCGGCCCGGCACCACGCTGGACGCGGTGAAGACGGTGACCGGGCACCCGGTGGCGCAGCCGCAGGTGCGGAAGTGGATGGCGCGCCATCTGCCGGAGGCCCAGTGGGAGTCGGCCGCCTCCAACGCAGACGGTGCCCGGCTGGTGCAGGAGGGGCGGTTCGACGGGGCGTTCGCCGGGGAGTTCGCCGCGGCGACGTACGGGCTGGAGCCGCTGGTCACGGACATCCACGACGCGGAGAACGCGCAGACGCGGTTCGTGCTGGTCGGCCGCCCGGCGCGGCCGTCGGCGCCGACCGGGTCCGACAAGACGTCGGTGGTGATGTGGCTGCGCGAGGACCACCCGGGTGCGTTGCTGGAGCTGCTCCAGGAGTACGCGGCGCGCGGAGTCAACATGATGCGCATCGAGTCGCGTCCGACCGGGGAGGGCATCGGCCGGTACTGCTTCTCGGTCGACTGCGAGGGGCACGTGGCGGACCGCCGGGTCGGGGACGTGCTGATGGGGCTCAAGCGGGCCTGTCAGCAGGTGCGGTTCCTCGGCTCGTACCCGCGCGCGGACGAGGTGCGGCCGACGCTGCGGCCGGGGACGACGGACGAGGAGTTCGTGGCCGCCGCCGACTGGCTGACGAGGTGCCTCGACGGCCGTCCGTAGCCGCCCCGGCGCTGCGGCCTGGGACGCGCTGACTTGTCCACAGAGTTATCCACAGGCGGAGTCCGATGCTCCGTTCCGCCTGTGCACAAGTCGACACGCGAATCGGACACTGTCGACAAAACCGCATGGAGACCTCAGAGTCACCCACACGGTGGCACGCGAGCGTACGTCACCTCAATTCCTGTGATCAACCCTCAAGGGTGAGTCAATCCCGCTCGAATGAGTGGGTATCCGGGGTTTGAAACAGGAATTCCACGTGCCCCGGAAGGCGCCGACGAGGGATCTTGAATTGTCCACAGCTCGACCCGTCCCGCCTGTGGACAATTCAGCGAGCACCCCCTCGCGCTGTGGATAACTCAGGGGTGAGCCCGCCCCCGAGAGCCCACTGGGGGGCGGCAGCCCCTGTCGGGAATTCCGCCTCGCCCCACTGCGCGCCACGATTACCGGGATTCCCGAGTTTCCCTATTTGCCCCGAATGGGACATAGCGGGAGGGAAAGGGATTTCAGGTCGATCGCGGGAGGTCGGGCCGGGTAGTCTGACGGCGTGATTGACCTTCGACTGCTTCGCGAGGACCCCGACCGTGTGCGCGCCTCCCAGCGTGCCCGAGGAGAGGACGTCGACCTCGTCGACGCCCTCCTCTCCGCCGACGAGCGCCGCCGGTCCTCCAGCGTCCGCTTCGACGAACTGCGAGCCGAGCAGAAGCAGCTCGGCAAGCAGGTCGCCAAGGCGCAGGGCGAGGAGAAGACCGCCCTGCTGGAGCGCACCCGCGAGCTGTCCGCCGCCGTGAAGGCCGCCGACGCCGAGCAGGACGAGGCCGCGGCCGAGGCCCAGCAGCTGCTGCTGCGCCTGGGCAACCTGGTGCACCCGGACGTCCCGGTCGGCGGCGAGGAGGACTTCACGGTCCTGGAGACCCTCGGCGAGAAGCGCGACTTCGACGCCGAGGGCTTCACCCCGCGCGACCACCTGGAGCTGGGCGGCCTGCTCGGCGCGATCGACATGGAGCGCGGCGCCAAGGTCTCCGGCTCGCGCTTCTACTACCTCACCGGCGTCGGCGCCCTGCTGGAACTGGCCCTGGTGAACGCCGCTCTCACGCAGGCCACCGAGGCCGGCTTCACCCCGATGCTGACCCCGGCACTGGTCAAGCCCGCCTCCATGGAGGGCACCGGCTTCCTCGGCCAGGCCGCACAGGACGTCTACCACCTGGAGCAGGACGACCTGTACCTCGTCGGCACCTCGGAGGTGCCGCTCGCGGCGTACCACATGGACGAGATCCTGGACGGCGGCCGGCTGCCGCTGCGCTACGCGGGCTTCTCGCCGTGCTTCCGCCGCGAGGCCGGCAGCTACGGCAAGGACACCCGCGGCATCTTCCGCGTGCACCAGTTCGACAAGGTGGAGATGTTCTCCTTCGTCGCGCCGGAGGACGCCGAGGCCGAGCACAAGCGCCTGCTGGACTGGGAGAAGCAGTGGCTGACGTCGCTGGGCCTGCCCTTCCAGGTGATCGACGTGGCCACCGGCGACCTGGGCGCCTCCGCCTCGCGCAAGTACGACTGCGAGGCGTGGATCCCGACGCAGGGCAAGTACCGTGAGCTGACCTCGGCGTCCAACTGCAACGAGTTCCAGGCCCGCAGGCTGGCGGTCCGGATGCGCGGCGAGGGCGGCAAGGCCCGCCCGCTCGCCACCCTCAACGGCACGCTGTGCGCGGTGCCGCGCACCATCGTCGCGCTGCTGGAGAACCACCAGCAGGCCGACGGTTCGGTGCGGGTGCCCGAGGTGCTGCGGCCGTATCTGGGCGGACGTGAGGTGCTGGAGCCGGTCGCCACGTGACCGCCTCCCCCACGCCCTTCCCGTACAAGCTGATCGCGACGGATCTCGACGGCACGCTGCTGGGCCCCGACGAGACCGTCTCCCCGCGCACGCGGGCCGCCCTCGAGGCGGCCTGCGCGCGCGGTGCGGCGCACCTGGTGGTGACCGGCCGCTCGGTGCCGTGGACGCGTCCGGTGCTGGAGATGCTGGGTCACGAGGGCCTGGCCGTCTGCGGGCAGGGCGCGCAGCTCTACCACGCGGGCGAACGGCGCATGCTCACCTCGGTCACCCTGGACCGGCGGCTGGCCGAGCTGGCGCTCGCGCGGATCGAGGACGCCGTCGGCCCGCTGGCGCTCGCCGTCTCCCGTGACGGCGTGGACGGCCAGGTGCTGATCGGCCCCGGCTACGGGGAGGGCGAGGGACTGCTGCCGTCCGTGCCGCTGGAGAGCATGGCCCACGCCTGGGCCGAGCCGCTGAACAAGCTGTACATCCAGCACCCGACGCTCAGCGACGACGACCTGGGCCGTGCAGCCCGCGAGGCCGCCGGCGACCTGGTGAGCATCACCGTCTCCGGGCCGCGCATCGTGGAGGTCCTTCCGCTCGGCCTCAGCAAGGCCAAGGGCCTCTCGCTGGCCGCCCGGCGGCTGGGCGTGCACGCCTCGCAGACGATCGCCTTCGGCGACATGCCCAACGACATCCCCATGTTCGGCTGGGCCGCGCACGGCGTGGCGATGGAGAACGCCCACCCGGAGCTGCGGTCCGTCGCCGACGAGGTGACGACGTCGAACGCGGACGACGGCATCGCCCTCGTCCTGGAGAAGCTCCTCGCCCAGTGACGGCGCTTCGCACACGCGCGGCGTAACCGTACGACTGTCCGCTCGTTGCACAGTCTGCGCGGAGGCGACCCGAGTGTGTGGCGACGAGAGTGTGTGAAGTGGCGGTGGCCGGCGGAGGCGGGTTCGAGCCCGTTCTCGCCGGTGGTGCAGTACGTGACCGGATGAGCTGATCTCCGCTCCTGGCTCCTGGATACGGACACCCGAGCGGCCCCCGGGTGAGTGGGGCGTCATCGTCCTGTCCGTACGAGCCCCGGGAGGGGTCGCTTCATGTACTCCGAATCCGTCCTGCTGGAGTCGCGCTCGGCGCGCTCCGGCATGAGCCACCACGTCGAGGTCCTCGACAAGGTGAAGACGCTGGCCCTCGCGCCGGACGGCGTCCACGCGACGACGCGGGACGTCGCCGCGTACTTCGAGGTGAGCGAGAAGGCTGTGTACAACTTGGCACATCGCTTCCGCGATGAACTCTCGGAGAGCGGTCTGAGAGTCCTGCGCGGCTCTGAGCTGCGAGAATATGAGACCTTCAACTTGAAGGTCTCATCCGCAGCCGCAGAAAGTTATCCACAGCAGCGCAACAGCCTGGCTGTGTACACGCGCCGCACGGTGCTCAACGTGGCGATGCTGCTGCGGGACAGCGAGGTCGCGCGGAGGGTCCGCGCGTACCTTCTCGACGTCGAGAAGGCAGCCGTCCCCGGGCCACGTGAGTCCTCCTCCGTCTCCGCCGCGCTGGAACCGCGCGTGGCCAAGCTGGAGTCGGCTGTCGGGGACATCGGCGCGATGTTCCAGGAGCTGGGTCCGGTGATCCACCGCATGTCGGTCCGGATGGAGCGGATCGACCGGCGCATGGTGAACACCGAGCGGCTGGTCTGTGAGATGAGCCGTCGGACCGCCGACATGGGTGAGGAGATGCGCGGCATGCGCACCGACCTCGACCACGTCATGCGCGCCACCGGTGTCGAACCGGTCCGGCGACGCAGGGAGGGCTGACCCCTTCGCGGTGCGGGGCGCGCGGTCCTCAGGGCGCCCCGCACCGCGAATC
Organism: Streptomyces sp. CNS606; assembly: GCF_000426325.1. Taxonomy (NCBI): domain Bacteria; kingdom Bacillati; phylum Actinomycetota; class Actinomycetes; order Kitasatosporales; family Streptomycetaceae; genus Streptomyces; species Streptomyces sp. CNS606. The sequence continues at coordinate 412,772 of NZ_KE384521.1, read as the reverse complement.
CCCCGCGTCGGGTGCGAGGCCCCTCCAGCACTCGCACCCCGGCGGCTCACCACGGCGGTTCACGGCGTCACTGCCACCGCGGTCGCCCCGGGCCGGTGGGGTGGATGCCCTTCACACCGGTCACCAGGGAGTAGAGCGAGGTCGTGGCGGTGATGAAAAGCCGGTTCCGCTTCGGGCCGCCGAAGGAGAGGTTGGAGACCGGTTCCGGCACGTTGAGGCGGCCGATGAGTGTGCCGTCGGGGTCGTAGCAGTGCACGCCGTCGCTCATGGCAGCGGCCCAGAGCCGTCCGGCGGAGTCGAAGCGCAGGTTGTCGAACCGCGCGTGCGGCCGCTTCGCCGCTTCGGCGAAGACCTCGCCGTCGGACAGCGAGCCGTCGTCGCGCACGTCGAAGACCCGGATGAAGCCGGCGCGGGTGTCGGACACGAAGAGCCGCCGTTCGTCCGCCGAGAAGACCAGTCCGTTCGGAGCGCCGAAGCCGTCCGCGACTACCTCCACGCCACCCGTCACGGGGTCGATGCGGTAGACGTGGTTCGCGCCGATCTCGCTGTCCGCACGGTGGCCTTCGTAGTCGCTGGTGATGCCGAAGTCGGGGTCGGAGAAGTAGACGGCGCCGTCGGACTTCACCGCAGCGTCGTTGGGGCTGTTGAGGCGCTTCCCCTGCCAGCGGTCGGCCAGCACGGTGAGCGTTCCGTCGTGCTCGGTGCGGGTCACGCGCCGGTTGCCCTGTTCACAGGTGATCAGGCGCCCCTCGGCGTCGAGGGTGTTGCCGTTGGTGTGGCCCGCGTGGCGGCGGAAGACGCCGACCGCGCCGGTCTCCTCGTCCCAGCGGAGCATCCGGTCGTTGGGGATGTCGCTCCAGATCAGCTGCCGCCAGGCGGGGAGGTAGAGCGGGCCCTCGGCCCAGCGGGAACCGGTGTGCAGGACCTCCAGGTCGTCGTCGCCGACCATGCAGCGCCCGGTACGGAAGCGCTCGTCGAGACACTCGTACAGCGGGAGTCGTTCTACCGTCACAGGAGATCCCCTCCGAACCACCATCACCCGATCGTGCGATATGCAGGATGTCATACAGTGAGAGGCGAGGAACACCGAACGGAGAACTGTGGACGAGATGGATCGCGCGCTGCTGACGGAGTTGCAGCGGGACGCGCTGACGCCGTACGCCAAGCTGGGCGAGGCCGTCGGGCTGTCGGCCGGGGCCGCCCACGAGAGGGTGCGCAAGCTGCGCGAGCGCGGCGTGATCCGCCGGACGACGGTCGACGTGGACCCGGAGGCCGTGAACGCCGGCGTGCTGGCGTACGTGATGGTCGAGTCGACGTCCTGGATGGGCGACTCGGCCGAACGGTTCGCGGACGTGCCCGAGGTCCAGGAGGCGCACGTCATCGCGGGCAGCGCGTCGGTGCTGGTGAAGGTGCGCACGGCGTCCACCGGGCAACTGCAGGACGTGCTGCGGCGGCTGTACGAGATCGAGGGCGTCAGCGGCACGCAGGCGACGGTCGTCCTGGAGACGTTCTTCGAACGGCCCGTGCGCGTGAAGTAGCGGGGCCTACCGCAGCGAGCCGAGGAAGCCGTGCCAGGCGTGCGGAGTCAGGCACAGCGTCGGCCCGGCTATGTCCTTCGAGTCCCGGACGTGTACGGCCACTTGGCCCGCCGCGACCTCGACGCACTCGCCGCCGCTGGAGTCGCTGTAGCTGCTCTTCGCCCACTCGACCGCGACTTCCACGCACTCGCCGCCCCCCGAGTCGCTGTAGGTGCTCTTGCGCCAGATCAGCTCGCTCATAGTTCTCCCGCCAACTGCTCGATGAGACTGAGAGATTCCTCCGGTCGGAGGGCTTGCGTCCTGATCATGGCACAACGGCGCCCGAGGACACCGACTTCATCCGACCGAGAGACGAGGTTGCTCCTGTCATTGCCCTCCATGTAGACCAGACGCTCACTGTCGGGAGTCTCGATCAACGTCATCGGTCCACGCAGGCCTGCACTGGCTCCCCTTGCGAACGGCATCACTTGCAACGTCACGTTGGGGCGTTCAGCACATGCAAGCAGATGTGCGTACTGCTCCTTCATCGTTCCAGAACCGCCCAAGTGACGGCGCAGGGTTACCTCGTCGAGCACGACGTCCACGACACAGACCGGCTTCCGTGAGAGGAGAGCCGCTCGCTCCAGACGAGCTGCCGTGAGCACCCCGATCTCCTCCTCATCGAGCGGCGGGAACCCACATCGCAGCACTTCCCTGGCGTAGCCCTCTGTCTGAAGCAGGCCATGGATCACCTGCGTGCACCAGGACATGACGCTCAAGGCGTCCTGTTCGAGTTGCACGAAGCCTTGGAAATACTCGGGATACCGCTCCAGACGGAGATGCTTGCCCGCCGCGCCGATGACGCCTCCGGCGTCCAGGGCGTGTTCGGCGGCATCGATGAAGCCGTCGGTGGCCGGTTTGGCGCAGGTCTCGACCGCGCTGACGGCTGCGCCGGTGTAGTTCATGCGTGTGCCCAGTTCGTTCTGGGACAGGCCGGCCCTGACCCGCAGCAGCCGCACGACCTCCGCGAAGTACTGGCCGGCCGGGGAGACCACCTTCATGCCGGGTGCCATCCGCGCTCACCCCCTTCAACTCGTCTCAACGCCTCTCAACGCGGGCCGGGTCGGGCTCAACGATCGACCCCGTTGACATGCGACTACTACCGAACGTAGCCGCTCGTGGCGAATCTGGTGACATGAAACCGGAAAGTGATGAGACCTCTCCCTCCGTCGCGTCGTTCGTGTGGTGGCGGCGGTATCCGTCGACGCCGCGCAGCGTCACGGCGGCCCGGCATCACGTGGTGGACGTGCTGACGGAGTGGGGCGTGGGGGAAGACGGGGTGGCCTCGGCGGAGTTGGTCGTCTCGGAGCTGGTCACCAACGCCGTGCGGCACGGCCTCGTGCCGGGTCGGCTGGTCGAGCTGCGGGTGACGTACGACCTGGCGAAGTTGCTGACCGTCGAGGTGTCGGACGCGGGCGACCGATGGCCGCCCGCGTCGGCGCCAGAAGACCCGGGCGGCGCCGCCGAGTCGGGGCGCGGGCTCGCGCTGGTGGCCGCGTTCTCCGACGGGTGGGGCGTGCGCGACCGGGAGATCGGCAAGACCGTGTGGGCCCACCTGCGGGCATGGGAGTGATTATCACACTGCGCAACAAGCGGTCATCGCACGGTCACAAGAGGAGGTAGTGTGCCCCTCGACGGGGTCGCCTCGACCGAAAGAGGCGGTCCCCAGCCGGTGTTAGAGCACCGGCTGGGGCCCTACACCCACGAAAGACTTCACAGGAGTCCCTGGATGCTCCGGAATGTTAACGCGCCCCCACGTGCCTTCACGCAGATCCCGCACGCCATCGTGCGCCATCCCCGCCTGTCCCCGGCGGCCAAGACGCTGCTGGCGTGGCAGCTCTCCCTCACGGCCGACGACCGGCAGTGCCTCAGTGAGACGGCTCGTCGGGCCGGTATCCGGAAGACCGCGTTCCAGCGCGCCAAACGCGAGTTGCTGGACGAGGGCTACGTGCACGAGTGGCGGGTGCGGGTCGAGAGTGGCCGGTTCCGGACCGTGCAGCTGGTGTCCAACGTCGTGCTGACACCTGCGGAGGCACTGGCGTTGCGGGACGGTCGGGAGCACGGCGCCGAGCCGTCGCCGCCGGGTGCCGGTTCTCCGACCGTCGGTGAGCCGACGGGCCGGACGGACGGCCGTCAACCAAGGAAGAACATCAGGGAGAACACCACCCGACCCACCGAGCAGGCATCGGGCGAACAGGTACCGGCCGCACGCGAACCGGGACGCAGGCGGCGGGCGGCGGCCGAGGCGTTCCTGCGCACCCTGGTGTTCGCGGACCGCCGGCTGGCGATGCCCGCACGGGTGATCCGCGACCTGGCGCCGCTCCTGGTGCCGTGGCTGCAGAGCGACTTGAGCGCCGAGGAGATCCGCCGGGCGCTGACCGGAGGGCTGGGCGGCGACGTGCGGTCGCCGGTGGGCGTGCTGCGCTGGCGGCTGCGGCATGCGCTGCCGGACGTCCCGCCCGCCGTTCCGGCCGCGCCGCGCCCGGAGCCGAGGGTGGCCCGGATGCGGGAGTGCCGGGGCGAACACACCCAGTCGTTGCTGTTCACCCCGAGGCCGGGCATGGAGGGGGACCTGTGTCCCGAGTGCCGGGCGGAGGGGGCGGCCGTCCCCGCACCGCCGCCCGAGCCCGAACGAGTGGGCTTCGAGCTGTTCCGGGCGAGCAGAAGGCCCCGTGCGGACCGGCCCGCGCGCGCGGAGGAACGGCAGACGCCGGGGCCGCGACGGTGAGGTGTCGCAGTCCCCGGCGTCGGCCGACCGGGAAGGTGCCGGCGGGGGTTACTGCTCGCCCGCGAGGGTGAGGGTGCGGAGCTTCTGCCCCGCCCACCAGGTGCCGCCCACCGTGACGACGGCGAGCAGGATCACCGCGAGCGTCAGGCCGACCTCGGACGTGACGAGGCCTTCGCCGCCGATCTCCTGCGCGACGGCGAGGGACCACTGCTGGACGGACAGGGTGAGGGCGCCGGCGATGATGTTGCCGACGACGGCCTCCCAGACCAGGGCGTAGACCAGGCCGATGACGACGGCGTGCCGGGTGACGACGCCGAGCAGCAGGAACAGCGCGCTGTAGGCGAGGGAGCCGACGGCGGCGGCTACGGCGTACGCGACCGCGAGCTGCTGGCTGTTGCCGTTGAGGACGAAGCCGGCCAGCAGCGTGGGCACCGCCGAGAAGGCGACGGTGACACCGACGGCGACGTACAGCTTGGTCAGGATGATGGTGGAGCGCTTGAGCGGCTTCGCGAGCAGGTAGACGACGGAGCCGTCGTCGATCTCCGGGCCGATGGCTCCGGTGCCGGCGATGACGCCGATGAGCGGGACCATCGCGGAGAGGGCGAAGCCGCCGAGGAGCTCGGCGGTCAGCTGGTCGTCGGCGCCGACCAGGACGCGTACGAGGACGGCGACGAGGAGCAGCAGCGCGGGCAGGGCGGTGAGGATCAGGCCGCGTTTGCGGCCGAGGAGGGCCCGGAAGGTGAGGCGGGCGACCGTGGGGTCGTAGAGGTTGCTCATGTCGTCTGCTCCTTTCAGGCCGCGACGAGGTAGGAGAAGACGCTTTCCAGGGACTCGTCCGAGGGCGAGACCTCCTGGAGCCGGATGCCGTGCTGCCGCGCGACGCGGGGGAGCAGCTCGGTGAAACGGGTGAAGTCGACGGCCTGGATGCGCAGGGCGCGTTCGTCGGCGTCGAACGAGATGCCTGAGGTGCAGCCGTCGGCGATGAGGGCGGCGGCCAGGGCGCGGTCGTCGCTGGAGCGGACGAGGTAGCGGTGCGGGCGGTCGGTCATCAGGCGGCGGATCTTGCGGAAGTTGCCGCTGGCGGCGTGCCGTCCGGCGACCACCACCTCGATGTGCGAGGCCAGTTGCTCGACCTCCTCCAGGATGTGGGAGGAGAAGAGCACCGTGCGGCCCTGGTCGCCCATCTGCCGCAGGAGGGTCATGAGCTGCATGCGCTGGCGGGGGTCCATACCGTTGAACGGCTCGTCGAGCAGCAGCACGGACGGGTCGTGGACGAGCGCGGACGCCATTTTGACGCGCTGCCGCATGCCCTTGCTGTAGGTGCTGATGCGGCGGTCGGCGGCGTGTTCCATCTCCACGGTGGCCAGCGCGTTGCGGGCGGCGGCGCGCGGGTCACGGAGGCGGTGCAGTTCGGCGTTGGCGAGGACGAACTCGCCGCCGGTGAGGTAGTCGTACATGCCCTCGCGCTCGGGGACGAGCCCGATCTCGCGGTAGACGTCCTGGTTGCGCCAGACGGTGGCGCCGTCGAGGGTGACGGTGCCGCTGGAGGGCGGGAGGAAGCCGCTCATCATGTGGATGAGGGTGGACTTGCCCGCGCCGTTGGGGCCGAGCAGGCCGGTGACGCCGGGGCCGATCGTCATGGTGATGTCGTTGACGGCGACGACGTTGCCGTACCAGCGGGAGACGTGGTCGATCTGGAGGGTGGTCACAGCCCGGCCTTTCGGTAGCGGCGCAGCAGGAGGGCGTAGGTGCCGGCGATGAGGACGGCGATGAGCAGCACGTAGCCGGTGCCTTCGGCGGCGGTCAGGTCGACGGCGCCGGGGAAGGCGGAGGGGCCGCCGAGTACGGCCTGCTGGAAGCCGGCCATGAGGGTGCCGGGGGAGCCGAGGCCGAGCCAGCCGATGAGTTCGGGGGCGTTCTGGCCGTAGGCGGTGCCCTGGAGTGCGGAGACCAGCATGTAGGGGATGGTCAGCACGGCGATGACGGTGGCGATGCCGAAGCCGCGGCGCGGGGTGAGGGCGGCGAGGAAGAGGCCGATGCCGGCGTGCAGGGCCGCGAACAGGGCGGAGAACAACAGGCCCTTGGCGAACCCGAGGGTCTGGTCGGTGAAGTCGAGCTCGGCGAGCAGCGCACCGACGTACAGCAGGAGCACCGGGGTGGCCGTGAAGGCGAACAGCGCGGCGGTGAGGGCGGCGTACTTGGCGCTCACGTAGTCGCGACGTTCGATGGGGCGGGAGAAGTACAGGGGTGTGGTCTTGAACCGCAGGTCGAGGGAGACGGCCTGGGGTGCGGCGGCGGCGACGAAGATGCCGACGACGGGCTGCAGGAACAGGGCGTACTCGGTGTAGGCGACGGGGAGTTCGCCGGCGCCCGTGACGACGGTGACGGCGACCATGATGAGGGCCGGGAAGGCCATCGAGGCCGCCAGGATCATCGGCAGGACCTTGGACTTGGCCGTCCGGCCGAGGCCGTAGGCGCCGCGCAGCGAGTGGACGAACAGCGACTGGCGGGCGTAGGCGCGGCCGAGGCGCGGGCCGTCGTAGTGGCGGTAGCCGATGTTGTGGATCACGTCCGCCGCGGGGGCGGAGGCAGGGGCGGAGGCGGGGGTGGGGTTTCGGGTCTCAGGCGACATCGCCGCTGTGTCCTTCCTGCGGGCGGGCCGCCGCGAATTCGGGCGTGCGCGTGTCGGTGCCGGGGGCGGGGCCGGTGGGCTGCCCGGTGTTCCGGCCGGTGTGTGAACCGGGGGGCCCTTCGGCGTGCTGTTCGGGGCTCTCGGTGAAGACCTCGGCGATGCGGTGGCGGCGCTGTTCCATGCGGATCAGGCCGATGCCGAGGTCGGCGACGGCGTCGCGGACGACGTCGTGCGTGGCGCCGTCGACGACGTCGACCTGCAGCAGGTGTCCGCTTCCGGGGGCTCCCGGCGCACCGGGGGCGCGGACGGTGAGTCCGGCCTTGGTGAGGGCGTCGCGGAGTGCGGCGGTGCCGTCGGGGTGGGTGTCGGTGTCGGTGACCTCGACGGCCAGCGAGGCGGTGCTCTGGGTGAAGTCGGCGGTGGAGGAGGAGCGCAGAAGCGTTCCTCCGTCGATGACGACGACGTGGTCGCAGGTGCGTTCCAGTTCGCCGAGCAGGTGCGAGGTGACCAGCACCGAGATGCCGAAGTCGGTGTGGACGCGGCGGATGAGGCCGAGCATGTCGTCCCGGCCGACGGGGTCGAGCCCGTTGGTGGGCTCGTCGAGCAGGACGAGCTGGGGGTCGTGGACGAGTGCCTGGGCGAGTTTGACCCGCTGCTTCATGCCGGTCGAGTAGCCGCCCATGGCGCGGTAGCGCTCCTCGTAGAGACCGACGTGGCGCAGGGTGTCGGCGGTGCGCTCGCGGGCCGCGGTGGCGGGGAGGCCGGACATCCGTGCCATGTGGACGACGAACTCGGTGGCCGAGACGTCGGGCGGCAGGCAGTCGTGTTCGGGCATGTAGCCGACGCGTTCGCGGATCGCGGCGCCCTCGCGGGAGACGTCGAGGCCGAGCACGCTCGCGGTGCCCTCGGTGGCCGGGGCGAGACCGAGGAGGATCTTGATCAGGGTCGATTTGCCGGCTCCGTTGGCACCCACCAGGCCTGTCACGCCCGGTGTGATGTCCATCGTCAGCCGGTCGAGAGCGGTCACCCGTGGGTACCGCTTGGTCAGGCTCTGGGTAGCGATCACAGTCACGGAGACGACGGTAGTGGCGGTGTGGGGCGTGTCACGTCCCCCTGGAGGGCGGGATCGGGGTCGTACCGGAGGCGGACGGCCCACTAGGGGTCTGCTTCCGGGGGAGGGCACCTGCTCGGGGTCCGGTGGGCGGAGGCGCTGGTGTTACCGGCGGTATCCACAGGGTGGGGCGGAGCCTTGACGCAGCCATCGGACGTTGTCACATTCGATGGTGTCAGTTCAGGCGGGGCAGGGAGGGGAAGCCATGGCGCAGGACGGGCAGGACGGGCAGCACGGGCAGGACGCGCTGCGGAGGGCCGGCAACGGGCGGGTCGCCGGGAAGGAGCGGCGGGTCGTGACGCGGGAGGGCGTCGAGCTGGCCGTCGCGGAGCTGGGCGACCCGGAGCTGCCGACCGTCCTTCTGGTGCACGGGTATCCGGACAGCAAGGAGGTGTGGGCGGACGTCGCCCCCCGGCTGGCCGAGCGCTACCACGTGGTGCTGTACGACGTGCGCGGCCACGGCCGTTCCAGCGCCCCGGGGCCGCTGCGCGGGGGCTTCACGCTCGAGAAGCTCACCGACGACTTCCTTGCGGTGGCCGAAGCGGTGAGCCCGGACCGTCCCGTCCACCTGGTGGGGCACGACTGGGGCTCGGTGCAGAGCTGGGAGTTCGTCACGGTGTCGCGGACGCGGGGGCGGGTGGCGTCCTTCACCTCGATGTCCGGGCCCTCGCTCGACCACTTCGGCCACTGGATCAGGCAGCGCGTCGCACACCCGACGCCGCGTCGCGTCGGGCAACTGCTCGGGCAGGGAGCCAAGTCCTGGTACGTGTACCTGCTGCACACCCCGGTGCTGCCGGAGCTGGCGTGGAAGGGGCCGCTCGGGCGGGCCTGGCCCCGGCTGCTCGAGCGGGCGGAGAAGGTGCCGCGCGGGGCCTACCCGACCGCCTCGCTGCCGAGGGACGCCGCGCACGGCGCATGGCTCTACCGGGACAACGTGCGGTCCCGCCTGCGGCGGCCGCGGGAGGACTGCCATGCGCACGTGCCTGTCCAGCTCATCACCCCGACCGGTGACGCCTTTCTCAGCGAGGCGCTGTACGACGGTCTGGAGCGCTGGGTTCCGCACCTGACGCGCCGGACGCTGCCCGCCAAGCACTGGGTGCCGCGCACCCGGCCCGACCGGATCGCCTCCTGGGTGGGGGACTTCGTCGACGCCGTCGAGTCGGGCGGCTCCGTGGAATCGGACGCCTCCGTCGAGTCGGGCGGGGCCGCGCCGTCGGGGGCGATCGCCGCCCGGGGCGGCGCCCGGGCGGGCGTCGTCCCGCGAAGGCGGCGCCCGGCGCCGTACGCCGACCGGTTCGCCGGGCAGCTGGTGCTGGTGACGGGTGCGGGCAGCGGGATCGGCCGGGCGACGGCCCTGGCGTTCGCCACCGCGGGGGCACGCGTGATCGCCGTCGACCGGGACGCGGCCACGGCCGCGCGTACCGCCGAACTCGCCCGGCAGAGCGGTGCCAAGGAAGCGTGGGCCGAGGTCGTGGACGTGGCCGACGGCACGGCGATGGAGGAGCTGGCGGCGAAGACCGCGGCCGAGCACGGCACGGTCGACGTGCTGGTCAACAACGCCGGGATAGGCGTCTCCGGGGGCTTCTTCGACACCGGGGTGGAGGACTGGCAGCGCGTGCTGGACGTCAACCTGTGGGGGGTCATCCACGGCTGCCGGACGTTCGGCCGGCAGATGGCGGACCGCCGGCAGGGCGGCCACATCGTCAACACCGCCTCCGCCGCCGCCTTCCAGCCTTCGCGCGCACTGCCCGCGTACTGCACGTCCAAGGCGGCCGTGCTGATGCTGAGCGAGTGCCTGCGCGCCGAACTCGCCGGCCAGGACATCGGGGTCTCCGCCGTCTGCCCGGGCTTCGTCACCACCAACATCACCGCGACGGCCCGCTTCACGGGCGTGGACGCCGAGGAGCAGGAGCGGCTGCGGGAGCGGACGACACGGCGGTACGCGCGGCGCAACTACCCGCCGGAGCGGGTCGCGTCGGCGGTGCTGCGGGCTGTGGCGGAGAACCGGCCGGTCGTGCCGGTGACTCCCGAGGCGCGCACCGCGCACCTGCTCGCCCGGATGTATCCGCGTGCGCTGCGGGCGATAGCCCGGGTCCGGCCGCTCAAGTGACCGGCGGGAGCGGCAGCGGGGCCGCGAGCGGCGACGGGACGGGATCGGTCGACGAGAAGGCGTCGGCTGCCACCTACCGGATCGAGGACCTGGCGCATCTGAGCGGCGCCACCGTCCGCACCATCCGGTCCTACGCCGACCGGGGGCTGCTGCCCCGGCCCGAGCGGCGCGGCCGGGCAAACCTGTACGGGGACGCGCACCTGCTGCGGCTGCGGCAGATCGCGGAACTCCTGGACAGGGGCTACACGCTGGCCTCGATCCGCGAGCTGCTGGAGGCGTGGGACTCCGGCCGCGGGCTGAGCGGCGTGCTGGGGCTGGCGGCGGAGGTGGCCGGTCCGTGGAGCGACGAGGAGCCGCAGCGGCTCACCCGGCGCGAGCTGGACGCCCTGTTCGGCGGCACGCCCGACGAGGCGGCCGTGCGGGAGGCCGTACGCCTGGGGGTACTGGTTCCCGCCCCGGGGGACGCGGAGGAGGACGCGGGCGAGGACGTGTACGTCGTCCCCAGCCCGCAGGAGCTCGCGGTGGCGGCCGAGCTGCACGCGGCAGGGGTGCCGTTGTCCGCGGTCGCCGGGCACCTGCGGGAGTTGCGCACCCAGGTCGAGCACATCGCCGAGCGGTTCCTGACCTTCGCGGACCGGCACGTCTTCGCCGACTACCTGGCGGGGAGCGGCCCGCCGACGGACGCGGAGGCGGCGGAGGTGGCCGGTCTGGTGCGCCGGCTGCGCCCGCTGGCCCGGCAGGCGGTCGACGCGGAACTCGCCCGCGCCATGCAGGTGCTCTCCGCCCGCACCCTCCGGGCCCACCTGCGGACGGCGACGGGACGGCCGGACGCGGCCGGCCCACCGATGGCGGGCTTCGCGGGGACCGGCGCGGCCGAGGGCGGCGGCCGGACGGAAGCCGACGCCCCACCGTCGTCACGAGAATCACAGGAGCGGGAGCCACAGGAGCGGGAGCCACAGGACGGGCGGACGACACCCGTCCACCTCCCCGCGGCGACGGTCGCCCGCGTCCGCGACCTGGTCGGCGAGGAGAACGCCGCGGCGTTCGTGGCCGCGGCGACGGAACGTGAGGCGGCCGCCCGGATGATGGACGACCTCACGCAGCGACGCCGACACTAGGTGCGTTGTTCCGGCGCGTTGGTGAGCGGCGACGCGCTGCTTGTGGTCTTGCATGAGGTGAGGGCCTTCTGGTTCCGGTGTGGATTATCTACGCCGAACGCCAGGAGGCCCTCGTGCCCCACCGCAACGCCCCGTTGACTCCGACCGGTCGCCTGCGTCTGGCCCGTCGTGTCGTGGACGAGGGGTGGCCGCTGCGGCGGGCGGCGCCACCGTCCCGCAGGCGTACGGGAGCTCTGCCCCGCCGCCCGAGGCGGCGCCCCGCGTCGCCGCCTCGCGCGCCTACGACACGCACGAGCGCGCCCGCGCATGCCCGGTGACGCGCCTTCCCTGCGCTGGGGCAGGGGGCGGCACCGCGCCCCCGGCCCTGCGTCACACGTCGGCGACCAGTGCGTAACGCTCGTCGTCGACCGGACGGCCCCACAGCGCGGCCTCGCCGCTCAGCGGCACCGTCCGGACGGCGGTGACCAACGGGCTGACCGCCTCGGCGAGTTCCTCCGCACCCAGTCCCCCGTGCCACGGCAGCGCCCGCGCCGCTCCCGCGACGTACGGCGCGGCGTCGGTGGCCGCGGACTGCCGCCAGCGGCCCTCGACCAGCACCAGCCGCCCCCCGGGCCGCAGCAGGGAGACCCAGCGCCGCAGCGCCCGGTGCGGGTCGGGAAGCGTCCACACCACGTGCCGCGCCAGCACGGTGTCGAAGGTCCGGTCACCGACCGGGGGGTCGCCCGCCTCGCCCAGCAGGAACCGCGCCCGCACACCGGCCGTCTCCGCCTTCTCCCGGGCCCGCCACACCATCCCCGGCGCCGCGTCGACTCCGGTGACCACATGCCCGGCCTCCGCCAGCAGCAGCGACAGCGAGCCCGTGCCGCAGCCGGCGTCCAGCACCGAACCGGCCGGCCCCGGCACCCACTCCAGGAGCCGCCGCGCCCAGGCATCCCGCGTCCCGGCGTCGCGGAGGCCGTGGTCCGGCTCCTCGTCGTAGGTCGTGGCGGCGGCGTCCCAGTAGTCGGTGATGCGGTCACTGATGCGGTCGGTGACGCGGTCGGTGGTGATGTGTTCGGTGGTCTGGTCGGCGATGACGGCGGCTCGGCTCTCCATCCCCGCATCGTCCCAGCAGCCACTGACATCGGCACGGGACCCCGCACAGCCCGTCCGCCGCCCGGAAAAGCAGGTGCCGGACCGGTTGCGGCACGGCAGGCTGGGGCCGGTGAACCCTCAGCGCGACGTGCGCATCTCGAAGTACCTCTCACGGCATCTGCGCCACGATCCCGGCCGGATCGGCCTCGTCCTCGACACGCACGGCTGGACCCCGGTCGAGGTGCTGCTGCGGGCCGCCGCCGACCACGGTTTCCCCTTCACCCGCGCCGAGCTGGAACACGTGGTGGCCGCCAACGACAAGCAGCGGTTCGCCCTCGACGCCGTCGGCGACCGCATCCGCGCCCAACAGGGCCACTCGGTCGAGGTCGAGGTCGATCTCGGGCTGCCCGACGCCGAGCCACCGGAGTGGCTCTACCACGGCACGGTCGCCCGCTTCCTGGACGCCGTCCGCGCCGAGGGCCTGCGCCCGATGAGCCGCCACGACGTGCACCTCTCCCCGGACCGGGAGACCGCCCAACGCGTCGGTGCGCGCCGGGGCCGCCCGCTCGTGCTGGCGGTGGCCGCTGGGGAGATGCACCGCGACGGCCACACCTTCCGGCTGAGCGGCAACGGCGTGTGGCTCACCGAGGCCGTGCCGCCCCGTTACCTGCGGATGCGCGAGCCCGAAGGGCGGCCGGCACCACCCCGTCAGGCGTGACCCGCGCGCCGGCCGGTCCGGATCAGCCGGCGGGGACGACGTCCTGGATGCGCCGCCAGGGCCGGTCGGCCTCCAGGGCGAAGGCGACGTCGAGCAGGGCGCGTTCGTCGCCCGGCCGGGCGGAGAACATGACCCCGATCGGCAGCCCCTCGTCCGTCGCCCTGGCGGCGGGCAGGGAGAGCGACGGCGTGCCCACCACGTTGTTCAGCGGGGTGAAGGCCACGTACGCGGTGATCCGCTCGATGAGCGTGTCGTACGGGACGGCGGGGCTGAGCCTGCCGAGCCGGGGCGTGGTGTGGGCGAGGACGGGGCTCAGGATGAGGTCGAGGCCGCGGAACGCCGCCGCGTAGCCCTCCCGGGACCGCTTGAGGCGTCGCAGCACGGCCGGCGTCCGGTGCATGGCCCGGAGGTAGTCGGCGCGCAGGCCCCGGCTGAGCCCGTCCATGCGGCGGTGGTCGAAGCCGGTGCCGAGCCTGCGCCCGGTGACGGCGATGAGGAAGGCCAGCATGCCCCAGTAGGTCAGGAAGTCCTGCGTGAACCGCGGGTCCACGGCGACGCGCACCGGTTCGACGGTGTGTCCCAGCCTCTCCAGCGCGGCGGCCGTCTCCGTCACGGCTGCCCCGGTGGGGGCGTCGATCGGGACGCCGGTCGGCGACTCGGCGAGCAGCCCGATGCGCAGCCGCCGCTCGGAGGGCCCTTCGACCAGGCCGAGCGGCGGCAGCTTGGGGTTGCGCCAGTGCGTCTCGGCGGCGGCGAGGAACGCGGCGGTGTCGCGTACGGAACGGCTCACGATGCCGTCGTTGACGACGTCGATCGGCAGCGGCCTGCTCTGCTCGTTCGCCACGAGGCGGCCGCGGGTGGCCTTGAGCCCGACCAGTCCGCAGCAGGCGGCCGGGATGCGGATGGATCCGCCGCCGTCGTTGGCGTGCGCGACCGGCACCGCGCCGGCCGCGACCAGCGCCGCACTGCCGCCGGACGAGCCGCCCGCGGAGTAGGCGGTGTGCCAGGGGTTGCGGACGGGTTCCTCGTCCTCGAACTCGGTGGTCGCGTTGAAGCCGAACTCCGGCAGCCTGGTCTTGCCCAGCACCGTGACACCGGTGCTCAGGAACTGCTCGCCGAACGGCGCGTGCCGCCGTGCGATCCGCGGCACGAACGCCCCGCTGCCGTGCCCGGTCGGCAGCCCCAGGTAGTCGATGTTGTCCTTGACGAGGCTGGGCACCCCGGCGAACGCGCCGCCACCGCCGGGCGAGCGGGCCGGGACGTCGAGGTTCGCCTGGACGGCGTTCAGGGCGCGGGCGTCCCCGACCCGCGCCGCCGCGTCCCGCGCCACCTCGGCCGCGCCGACCTCGCCGCGCCGTATCGCCTGGGCGAGCCCGACGGCGTCGTGCTCGCCGAGGGCGTCGTCCCGGAACGTGTGCACCGTGGTCCGCTTCTCCGGAGCCGTCACCGCCGTCTCCCCCCCTGCCGCGTCCGTCGTCGGCCGCCATCATGACTTACCAGCGGGTAATAAGCGAGGGGTTCCCCGCACCGTCCCAGGGTGGGGTCGCGCACACTCCGACCGGTAGGCTGCCCTCCCCGATTCCCCTCCGGCCACCTGGAGCCGCACGTGCCGATCCTCGTCGCCCGGTTCGTCCAGGCCCTGCGCTCCCGCGTGCACGGGTGGCGGGCGGCGCTCGTGGTCGGCCTGTTCGTGTTCGGCACCAGCTGGCTGGCGATGTGGCTGGCCGAGCCCGGGTCGAACGCGATCACCGAGCCGCAGAACTACTGGTGGTACTTCCTGGTCACCGGCTCGACGGTCGGATACGGCGACTTCTTCCCGGAGACGGGCGCCGGTCACGTGGTCGGGGGCTATGTCATCGTCGGCGGAATCGCCACTCTCACCATCCTCTTCACCGAGCTGGCGAGCCACATCCAGTCCGTCAGGGGGAAGCGCATGAAGGGCGTCGTCGCTCTCGACCTCGCAGACCACATCGTCATCCTCGGCTACCACCCGGGCCGCAGCGAGCGGATCGTCCAGGAGCTGCTGCTGGAGGAACGCGTCCGTGAACTCGTGCTGTGCGCCTGGGACGACGTGCCGCAGCATCCGATGCCGGAGCAGGACGGCGTCCTGTTCGTGCGCGGCGACCTGCGCGACGCGGACGTGCTGAAACGGGCCTGCGTGGACCGTGCCGCGACGGTGGTGATCGACGCCCGGGAGGACAACGAGGCGCTCGCCCTGGCCGTCGCCGTCGACCACCTGCGTCCGGAGGTGCACATGGTGGCGGCGCTGCACGACATGAACCGCGCCGCGCACCTGCGGTACGTGAGCCCGACGGTCCAGTGCGTGCAGTGGCACGTGCCGAACCTGCTGACCGAGGAGGCCCTCGATCCGGGTATCACCGAGGTGTACGCGGACCTGATGAGCAGCCGCGGTGAGGGCAACACCTACTCGGTGCGGCTGCCGGAGGCCCTGGGCGGGCAGCAGTTCGGCGCCTGCCAGCAGCGGTTCGGCCGCGACTTCGGCGCCACGGTGATCGCCGTGCGGCAGGACGGCTCCATGAAGGTCAGCCCGCCGTGGGACGCCCCGCTGCGCGCCGGAGCGGTGCTGTACTACCTCGCCAAAGAGCGCATCGACGAGAGCCGCCTGGCCGCCAGGACCCGCTGACCGCCCGCGCGCCCCCGTCAGAGCTGGGCGGGGGCCTCGGTGGCGATGCGGGCGAACACGTCCGGGTCGGCCTCGAAGCGGGTGCCGGGGATCGGCCAGTGCAGCACGACCTCGTCGATGCCCGCCGCCGCGTGCCGCCCGGCGAAGTCCACGAAGGCGTCGACGGAGTCGAGCAGCGGGTCGGGAGTGAAGCCGACGAGCATGATCCGGTGCAGGTCGGCCGGGTCGCGTCCCTCCTCGGCGCAGGTCTCCCCGAGGCGTGCGACCTGCCGTTCGACGGCGGCGAGCGACGCCTGAGGGGTGGCGTCGGGGGCGGAGGCGACCTTGGGATCCCCGGTCGTCACCCACGCCTGTCCGTAACGGGCGGTGAGCCGCAGGCCGCGGGGCCCGGTGGCGGCGACGGCGAACGGCAGCCGGGGGCGCTGTACGCAGCCGGGAATGTTCCGCGCCTCGTGCGCGGAGTAGTACGTGCCGCGGTACGTGGTCGCGTCACCGGTCAGCAATTGGTCGAGCAGGGTGACGAACTCCGCGAACCGGTCGGCCCGTTCGCGCGGCGTCCACGGCTCCTGGCCGAGCGCGGTGGCGTCGAAGCCGGTGCCGCCGGCGCCGACGCCCAGCGTCACGCGGCCGCCGCTGACGTCGTCGAGGGACAGCAGCTCCTTGGCGAGGGTGACGGGGTGGCGGAAGTTCGGCGAGGTCACCAAAGTGCCGAGGCGCAGCCGGGAGGTGACACCGGCCGCGGCGGTCAGGGTGGGCATCGCCCCGAACCAGGGGCCGTCCCGGAAGGGGACCCGCCAGGACAGGTGGTCGTAGGTGTAGGCCGCGTGGAAGCCGAGTTCCTCGGCGCGCGTCCACCGTTCCCGGCCTCCCTCGTGCCAGCGGTGGACCGGGAGGATGCACGTGCTCAGTCGCATGTCACGACCCTACGGTGCCGGGTTCCGGCACCCGTGCGGCACGGCGCGGCGCCAGGCCGGGACCGCCCGGCCGGGGGCGGAGGACGGCGGTCCTCCGCCCCCGGAGGGCTGGTGCGTCGTCAGCCCCGGAGACGGTCCAGAACGGTCTCCGCCCGCTTCAGCAGTTCCGCCGGCACCTTCGCGGACGCCGCCCGGGCGCCGGCGTCCTGCCTGTCGTCGTCCTGCCCGTCGCGCAGACGCTCCAGCTCGGCCGCGAAGGACTCGACGCGTGCCACGGCCTCCTCGCCCCGGCCCAGTTCGAACGCGGCCCACGCCGCCCCGGCGCACACCTGGAACCGCTCCTCCAGCGCCTCCCCGCCGAGATCCGCGTAACCGGCCTCCGCAGCGGTGTACAGACCGAGCACCTCCTCACGCAGCCCCCGCACCGGCGCGGACTCCGCCCGGTCGTCCCCGTCCGGCGCACTTTCGGCCTCGCCGTCCCCGTCCGGGTGCGTCGCGAGGACCTCGTCGGCGTACTGGTCGATCAGGCGGGCGAGCTGCTGCGCGGTCTGCGCACGCTCGAAGCGCAGGGGCGGCGCGTCCGGGTGCGCGTCGAGCACCGCGGACGCCTCGCCCATCCGGGCGCGTGCCCGCTCCAGTGCGGCGGCGGCCCGCGCCGCGTACACCCCTTCCTGCTCCCCGTCCTCGTCGTACCAGTCGTGCGTCGCCAGCCAGGCCAGCGAACGGAGCACCCGCACCTCGGCCACCGGCTCGTCGCCCGCCTGCCGCCACAGGTCCAGCGAGCGGACGTAGGCCGCCTCGGCCTGGTCATCGAGCCCGGCACGGGTGAGCGCCTCGGCGGCCCCGTGCGCCAGCTGCGCCTGCCCTCGCGGGTCGTCCCATCCCTTGGCGACGTCGGCGGCCAGCAGGAACTGCTCGGCGGCGGCGCGCGGGTCGTTCAGGGCCAGGAGCAGCCCGCCGAGGGTCTCGCGGACCGCAACCTCCCGGCCCTCGCCGTGCTGCACCAGATCGGGCAGCGCCGACTGGAGCACCTCGGCCGCCTCGGCGGTACGCCCTGCCGTCGCGTAGGCCCGCGCCAGCAGTTGCCGGGCCTGCGCGCCGCCGGCCTCGGCCAGTCCGGCCTGGTCGAACCAGTGCGCGGCGTCGAGGGCGTGCCGCGCCGCCTCTTCGGGATCCCCGCCCCGTCGCAGCAGGATGTCGGCCAGGGTGAGACGTACGGCGCCCTGCTCCTCCGGGTCGGTCAGCTCGGCGGCGTGGTCCAGCGCGGTACGTGCGCAGGTTTCGGCTCCTGCCGCGTCCCCGTGCGCGAAGAGCAGGCCGGCCCGGGAGGTCAGCGGCTCCGTGGCCTCCCACGGCCGACCCGCGGCGACGGCGCGTTCCGCCGCGGAGGCGAACAGCCGCTCGGCGGCGGGGTCGCCGCGGTCCAGGGCGAGCCGGCCGAGCGTCGTCTCGGCCTCGGCCAGCAGGTGGGCCACACCCTCCTCCGTCGCGCACGCCGTACGGTCCGCCACGAAGGCGGCCACCTCCTCGGCGTAGCGCGCGTCGGCGTCGTGGGGATGGCCGTCGATGTGGTCGGACTCCCGCACCCGCAGGTACGCCTCGACCCGGATGCGCAGCCACTGTGCGGTGGCGATGCGCCGCGCCCGGTCGGGGTCGTCCGCGGCGAGCCCCGCCGCGGCACGGTCGGCGGTCTCCAGCAGCGCCCGTATCTCGTCGGGTTCCGCCCCGGAGGAGGCCGCGGCGCTGACCGCGCGGATCGCGGCGAAAGCGGCGCGGCCGGGCTGGCCGGCCGCGTGATGGGCACGCGCGCTCTCCGCGATCAGGTCCCGGGCCTCGGCGGCGCCGGCCAGGGCCGCGCACCGCGCGCGATGCTCGAGCAGGTCGGCCGCCAGGACGACGTCCGGCTCGGTGCCGTCGGCGGCGACCCGGGCCGCGACCCGGTCCCAGGCGGCGTGCGTGCCCGGGTGTCCCTCGGCTCGCAGCTCCCGCGCACGCACCAGCAGGTCGTCGAGCGGATCGGCCGGTGCGCGCCGCGGGGCGTGAGGTGCCGGCATCGGTGGGCGTGCGGCCGCGGGCTCGGGCAGCCGCGCGCTGCGCACGCCGAGCGGCAGAGCGTCGACCAGTGGCTGCGCGGTGATCCGGGCGGTGAACCGGTCGGAGACGACGGTGTTGCCGTTGCGCGCGTCGAACCGCGCGGCGATGGCCGCGGCCTCGGCGTGCAGCAGTCGGTGCAGGTCGGCTGCCGTCCGCATCTCGCCCTGGTGGGTGACGGTCGGCTGCTCGCCGTGCCCGAGGTCCACGAGGCGCCGCAGCAGCACGAGGACGCCGCCGGTCAGGCGCAGCCGGGCCTCCACGTCGGCGAGCGGACCGAGATGGGCGGCGTGCGCGGCCAGGATCTCCAGGCCGCGCGCCTCGTTGCCGGTCAGCGCGCAGAACTCGATGTGCTCGCCGGTCTCGCGCAGCAGACTCTCGTTTCCACGGGTCAGGCGGTAGCCGCGCAGGTGGTGCGTGCGGGCGTCGTCGAGCCGGCCGAGCCGGAGCAGGGGGAGCAGCGAGTGGGCGAGGACCCGGTGCGGCTCTTCCATGCAGGTGTCACGCCCGGCGAGGACCGGTCCCCACACCCGCAGCGCCTCCGGGTCGTCGTCGCGGCGCACCCGGTAGGTGCCCTGCTCGTTGAGTTCGCAGGCGTGGCAGTCGCTCATCGCGTCGCGCTCGGCCGCGGTCCATGCGGCGAGGGCCCGGTCGGCGCGGTCGGTGTCCGCGACGGCCTCGGCGAGGTAGTACTCGGCCTGCCGTACCGCGCGGACGCTGTAACCCGCCAGGCGGTAGCGCCGCTCCATGTCCTCGAGCCACTTCTCCACCGACGCGAGGGGCACGTCGGGGGAATCGAGGATGCTGCCGGTCACCCACTTGAAGCGCCAGAACAGGCCGCGCACCTCGTGCCTGCCGAACGCCGCCGGGTCGCGGTCGTACTCCTGGAGTACGCGGGCGAAGGGCACCGTCATCCGGGTGCGTTCGGCGCTGTACTCGTAGGCGTCGATCAGGGAGAACAGCGCGTGCCGGAAGACCTCGCGGTCGCCGCAGCGTTCGGCGGCGGCGACCAGTTCCTCCGCGCGGGCGTTGCGCACGGGGCCGTTGGGGGAGGCGTCGTTCTCGTACAACGCCGAGCGGATCTCCTCGGGGGTGGTCGTACTCATGCGCGGTCCTCCGGGGAGTCGTCGGCCGGCGTGGCGGTCGCCGGGTGGGTGGCCCACTCCAGAAGGCCGAGGAAGGCCCGGTTGAGCAGGTGGGTGTCGGCGGGCCGCAGCGGACGCTGCGACATCAACAGCGCCTGCCCGTACAGCGACTCGACGGCGGTGCCGGTGAGTTCGGCGTCCGGCAGCCCGGCGACGCGGCGGATCAGCGGGTTGTTGTGGTTGAGGACCACCCGGGCGCGGGGTGCGGAGCCGCGCAGCGAGCCGAGGATCTCGCTCCACAGACTGTCGGCGTTCTCCTGCGCGGTGGCGCGGTCGCGTTCGTGGCGCGCCTGGCGGTCGTCGAGGAACAGAGCGGGAACGCCTACCGGCTGGAAGGCGCGCAGGGCGACGTCGCAGCCGTGCGGGTCGAGCCGGGTGCGGGCGGTGGCCAGGAAGGCGGCGAGGGCCAGTTCGGCGTCGGCATCGACCGGGTCCAGCCGGTCGGTCACGGCACCGGCGTCGAGTTCGGCGACCTTCACGGCGGGCCGGACGGCCGGGACCTGTGCCAGCAGGTCGGCGTCGTAGGTGTAGCCGGCGTTGACGACGCCGAGGCCGTGCGCGGCGGCGATCGGCGCGATCTGCCGGAACTCCTCGACGGTGCGCGTGAAGTGGATCTCGCTGTGGACGGCCGCGAACTCCTCGATGTTCATCTGCCCGTCGCTGGTCTCGAAGGGCAGCCAGGGCAGCATCAGGTCCAGCAGCTCGGTGTCGTGCCGTGCGAGCGACTTCACTCCGAGGTGGTGCACGCTCAGGAACGCGGCCAGCCGGTCCGGTTCGCCGGCAGCCAGCTCGGTCAGCCAGTCCCGTACCCGGACACCGAGCGCGTCCCGCACGGCGGCGAGGGTGTCGTCGTCGTACAGGTTCTCCCGCGATGCGGTGGGACGCAGGGTGTCGGTGTCCAGGACGACGCGCACGAAGAACGCCCAGTCCGGCAGCAGGTTGTCGGCCCGGTCGGTCAGCAGCATGCCCTTGAGGTGTACGCGGTGCCCGGCGCGGTGCGCGGGGCTGGTCGGCTCGGGCAGCACGTACGCCACACCGCGTATCCCGGCGAGCGGCAGGTCGAGGTCGATCGAGTCGAGCGGGCTGAATCCGAACAGCTCGGTGCAGTGCCGTGCCAGGGCCACGCGCCGGGCCGCGGGAGAGGGATGGCCGCGGTCCCAGACGGCGGGCAGGTCGGTGACCGGCCGGGACTTGCCGTCGTCGCCCGTGAAGGTGATGTCGTAGGGCAGCAGGGAGCCGTAGTCGCGGGCGAGCTCCTCGACGCGGGCGGGTGTCGTCCACTCCTCGGCGCCGGGGCGCGGCTCCAGGTGGACCGTGGTGCCCGGCTCGGGGCGGGCGTCGTCGGGAAGCGTGCGGACGGTGTACGAGCCGTCGTCGGCGGCCAGCCATTCCACCGGCGGTGCCTGGGGGTCGCGGGCGGACCGGGTCACGACGCGGATGCGGCCGGCCACCACGAAGCAGGCGAGCAGACCGATGCCGAACTGGCCGAGGAACTCGCGGCGGGCGCTCTCCAGCCCGTGCTCGCCGCCCCGCTTGGAGCTGCGGCCGATGGTGGCGAGCAGGGTGTGCACCTCGTCGGCGGTCAGGCCGATGCCGGTGTCCTCGATCCGGACCGCGCCGTCGGCGGCGACCAGCCGGATCCGGATGCGCGCTTCGCCGTCGTGCGCGCGGCGTGCGGTGACGGCGTCCACGGCGTTCTGCAGCAGCTCGCGGACGTAGACCCGCGGGCTGGAGTAGAGGTGGTGGGAGAGCAGGTCGACGAGGCCCCGCAGATCGACCTGGAAACTGTTCACCGCCGGGACGTGTTCGCCGTCGACGGTGTGCTCGTCGGGAACGGGTGACGGCATGCTGCATCTCCTCGCGCACGGAAGGAACCGATCGCGAGGACCCCCCTCATCGATCGCGGACTGGACACCACAGTAGGCCCGCCCGCCGACAACGGGCTGCGGATTTTCTTCGCGGCGCACGCACGGCGGGCCCATGTTCCGTGCACGCGTCCCCCACATGTGCACCACCGGGAGTGGCTCATCCGTGCGCCTTACCGCACGCCTGTGCGGCGAAATAGGCGAAGATGTGTGCGTGATGCATCCTGCCGCGCACCGCGCGCCCGCCGACACCCTCAGGTCACGGCCCCGGCTCATCGCCACCGACCTGGACGGGACCCTGCTGCACGACGACAAGTCCGTCTCCGACCGCACGGTCGAGGCACTCGCCGCCGCCGAGCAGGCCGGCGTCGAGGTCTTCTTCGTGACCGGCCGCCCGGCACGCTGGATGGGGGTGGTCAGCGACCACGTGCACGGCCACGGGCTGGCCATCTGCGCCAACGGGGCGGCCGTGGTGGACCTGCACCGCGGCCGCCGGATCGTGCAGGTCCGGGAACTGGCGGAGCACGACGCGCGGAGAGTCGTGCACGCGCTGCGGGAGGCCGCTCCGGGAGTGACCTTCGCCGTGGAGCGCACCGGCGGCTTCCACTACGAGCCGTCGTATCCGCCCGTGCACCTCGATCCCAGCGCCGTGGTGGCGCCGGTGGAGAAGCTGCTGGCCGAGTCCGGCACCGACGGCTCGGGGAAACCTTTCACCAGCCAGCCGGTGCTGAAGCTGCTGGCGCAGCACCCCCGGCTGGATCCGGACGCCTTCCTCACCCTGGCACGGCTGAGCGCGGGACGGTACGCCGAGATCACCCGTTCCAGCCCCACGGCGCTGCTGGAGATCAGCGGCCTCGGCGTGAGCAAGGCCAGCACGCTGGCGCTGTGCTGCGCCCAGCGCGGCATCTCCGCCGACGAGGTGGTGGCCTTCGGCGACATGCCCAACGACCTGGAGATGCTCGGCTGGGCCGGCACCTCGTACGCGATGGCCAACGCACACCCGGACGTGCTGGCCGCGACCACCCACCGGACGGCGTCCAACCAGGACGACGGCGTGGCCGCGGTCATCGAACAGCTGCTGGCGGACGGCCGCTGACCGTCCGCACCGGACCGCCCGGCGCGCACGCCGTTCGGGCCGCTCGGGAGCGGCCGCGACCCCGCTCCGCCTACGGCGTCCGTCCGGCGGCGAGTTCCGCCGTGGCCGCCTCGCGGTCCAGCATGGCGCGGAAGCGGCCACCCTCCCGGGCGGCGAGTGCGGCGTACGTGCCGCGCTCCGCCGTGCGGCCGCCGTCGAGGACGATCACCTCGTCGACGGCCTCCAGCCCGTGCAGGCGGTGGGTGATCAGCACCGTGGTGCGGTTCTCGGTGACGGCCAGCAGGTCGGCGGTCAGCGCGTCCGCGGTGGGCAGGTCGAGGTGTTCGGCGGGCTCGTCCAGCACCAGCACCGGGAATCCGGCGAGCAGCGCCCGGGCCAGGGCGAGGCGCTGACGCTGTCCGCCGGAGAGGCGGGCACCGTGTTCGCCGACGCGGGTGTCCAGGCCGTCCGGCAGGCTGCGCACCCAGGCGTCGAGGCGGACGGCGGCCAACGCCCGGTGCAGCACGGCGTCGGTGCCCGCGCCCTCCGCCGGAACGGCGCCCCTCGAACCGTCCTCCGCCGGGGCGCCGTCCGCGGTGCGGGGCAGGGCGAGGCGAAGGTTCTCCCGCAGGGTGCTGTCGAAGAGGTGGGCGTCCTGGGCGCACAGTCCCACGAGGCGCCGTACGGCGTCGCCGTCCACCGACGTGGCGTCCACCTCGGGTCCGCCGCCGCTCGGCACACCACCGTCCGGCGCGCCGCCGTGCAGCAGATACGCGCCGGACTCCGGGTCCAGGAAGCGGAGCAGCACCTGCGCCAGCGTCGTCTTGCCGGAGCCGGACGGGCCGACCACGGCTACCCGGTGACCGGGTGTCAGGTCGAGGTCGAAGCCGGCGAGGGCGGGCCGCTCCTGGCCGGGGTGGCGGGCGGTGACCCCGCGCAGCGTGAGGCGCGGACCGGTCGCATCCGGGGGACGGTGGCCGGACCGCTCGTCGGCACGCCATGCCGCGGTGAGGGCTGCCAGTCGTTCCCGCCCGGCGCCCGGGTGCTCCCGTACGGGCGCGGGTGCGTCGAGCACGTCGTGGACGCGTTCCGCCGCCCGTCGCGTGCGCTGCCGGTACTGCACGGCGAGGGGCAGGCCCACGACCGCCTCGAAGGCGGCGAGCGGGGTGAGCACCACGACGGCGAGGAGCACCCCGTCCAGCCGTCCGCCGCCGACCGCGACCGCACCGGCCCAGGCCGCCGCGGTCACCGTCCAGCCGGTGACCAGCGCGGTCAGCCCGGCGCCGGCACCGGTACGGGCGGCGCTGCGGGCCGCGATGCGCGTCAGCTCGGCGTCGGCGGCCCGCACGGCGTCGGTGCGGGCGGGCAGGGCTCCGGCGACGGTCAGTTCGCCGGTACCGCCGAGGAGGTCGACGGTCCGGACGGCCAGGGTGCCGCGGGCGGGGGCGAGGCGCCGTTCGGTGCGCCGGGACAGCGCCGCGGCGAGCAGGGGAACGGCGGCGCCCGCGGTGACCAGGCCGACGGCGAGCACGGCACCCGCCTCCGGGAGCAGCGCGGCGGTGAAGCCGACCGCGCCGAGGGACACGGCGACGGCCGTTCCGGCGGGGAGCAGCCAGCGCAGGAAGTGGTCCTGGAGGGCGTCGACGTCGGAGACCAGCCGGGAGAGCAGGTCGCCTCGCCGGGTCTCCCGGAGGCCTGCGGGGGCCAGACGCTCCAGGCGGGTGTAGACGGCGACCCGGAGCCCGGCGAGCAGCCGGAGCACCGCGTCGTGGGAGACGAGGCGCTCGGCGTAGCGGAAGAAGGCGCGCCCGATGCCGAAGGCGCGGGTCGCGGTGACCGCGACCATCAGGTACAGCACGGGCGGCTGCTGGGAGGCGCGGGAGATGAGCCATCCGGAGGTGGCCATGAGGCCGACCGCGCTGCCGAGCGCGAGCGTGCCGAGCAGCAGGGCGAGGGCGAGGCGGGCGCGCAGCGGACGGGCTGCGCGGCGCACCCGGGCGAGCGGGCTGCGGCCCGGTCGGCCCGGGTCGCCGGCTCCGGCGGTGTCGGGCGCGGCGGGCTCGGGTCCGACGGCCACCGCCCCGGCGGCCTCCGGGGTGTCGCCGTGGGCGACCGCCTCCGCCCAGTGCGGGTGGGCCTCCCCGGCCGTCACCGGCCGGTCGTCGGGAGCGGGGAGGACGACGACCCGGTCGGCGAGCGGGAGCAGCGCGGGCCGGTGGGCCACCAGCAGCGTGGTGCGGCCGCGGGCCAGGCGTCCGATGGCGGCGGCCACGGACTCCTCGGTGGCCAGGTCCAGGGCGGCGGTGGGTTCGTCGAGCAGGAGGATCGGCCGGTCGGCGAGGAAGGCACGGGCCAGGGCGACGCGTTGGCGCTGTCCCGCCGAGAGCCCTGCGCCCGTTTCGCCCAGCAGGGCGTCGGGGTCGAGGTCGGGGGCCCCGGCCGCATCCAGCGCGTCCCGCACTTCGGAGTCGTCGGCCTGCGGACGGGCCAGGCGTACGTTCTCGGCCAGAGTGCCGGCGAACAGGTGCGGGTGCTGCGGCACCCAGGCGATCCGGGCGTGCCAGCTCGTCGGGTCGGTGCCGGCGAGGTCCTGGCCGTCCAGCAGGACGCGTCCCTCGGTGGGGCGGGTCAGGCCGAGGAGGGTGTGCAGCAGGGTCGACTTGCCCGCCCCGGACGGTCCGACGAGCGCGACGGTCTCTCCGGGCGCGAGGGTGAGGGTGGTCGGGGGCAGCGAGTCACCCGAACGGCCCTCGTGGCGGACGCGCACGCCCTCCAGGGTGACGACGGGCTGGGCGGGGGCCGGGCCGGTGCCCGGGACCGGTGCGGGGGTCTCCAGGACGCGGAACACCTGGTCGGCGGCGGAGAGCCCCTCGGCGGCCGCGTGGTACTGGGTGCCGACCTGACGCAGCGGCAGGTAGGCCTCGGGCGCCAGGATCAGCACCACCAGGCCGGTGGCGAGGTCCAGGTCGCCGTGCACCAGACGCATGCCCACGCCGACGGCGACCAGCGCGACGGAGAGGGTGGCGAGCAGTTCCAGGGCGAAGGAGGAGAGGAAGGCCAGGCGCAGGGTGCGCAGAGTGGCCCGCCGATAGTCGCCGGTCAGCGCGCGGATACTCTCCGCCTGCGCCTTCGCACGGCCGAAGACCTTGAGGGTGGGGAGCCCTGCGACGACGTCCAGGAAGTGGTGCGCGAGCCGGGACAGCAGAGCCCACTGGCGGTCCATGCGGGCTTGGGTGGCCCAGCCGATGAGCACCATGAAGACCGGGATGAGCGGCAGGGTGACCGCGATGGTGAGGGCGGAGATCCAGTCGGAGACCACGATCCGGGCCAGCACGGCGGCGGGTACGACGACGGCGAGCCCGAGTTGCGGCAGGTAGCGGGCGAAGTAGTCGTCGAGGGCGTCGATGCCGCGGGTGGCGAGGGTGGCCAGCTCACCGGTGCTCTGCACCCGGTCCGGGCCAAGCGCGGTGGCGTGGACGAGCAGCCGCATCCGCAGTTCGGACTTGACCGCCGCACCGGCCCGGTGCGCGGCGAGTTCGGTCAGCCAGGCGACGGCGGCGCGCCCGACGGCGGTGGCCGCGAGCAACGTCAGGGCGTCGGCGGCCAGGCGGTCCCGCTGGAACGCCTCGACGATCACCTCGGCGAGCAGCACCGCCTGGGCGACGACCAGGCCCGCCCCGGCCAGCCCCAGGGCCACGCTCGCGAACAGGAAGACGCGGGTGGCGCGGGCGTACCGGAGCAGGCGGGGGTCGACGGGTTTCACGTGAAACCTTCCCTGCGGTCGGACGGACGGGCGAAGGTTCGGACGGGTGTGCGCATGGCGAACGGGGGGCGGGAGGTCAGTGCGAGGTCTGCTGGAGGTGCCGGGTTCCGATGCGCTTGCGGAAGACCCAGTATGTCCAGCCCTGGTAGAGCAGGACGACCGGCGTGGCGAGGGCGGCGAGCCAGGTCATGATCTCCAGCGTGTACGGGCTGGAGGCGGTCTGAGCGACGGTGAGGCTCCATTCCGGGTCGAGCGTCGAGGGCATCACCGCCGGGAACAGGCTGAGGAAGAGCATCGCCGTGGTGGCGATGACGGTCAGCCCGGAGCAGGCGAACGCCCAGCCCTCCCGCCCCCGGTGGTTGGCGACCAGCGCGGCGGCCAGGGTGGCGACCGCCACGGCCAGGGCGACCAGCGCGACGCCGTCGCCGTGCCGAAGCTGCGTCCAGCCCAGGAAGAGCGTGAGGACGGTCAGCGCACCGGCCCCGACCCCGGCGGCCAGCCGGCGGGCGCGGCGGCGGATGTCGCCGAGGGTCTTGAGCGCCGCGAAGACGGCGCCGTGGAAGGTGAACAACGCCAGGGTGGCCAGCCCGCCGAGCAGCGTGTACGGCGAGAACAGGTCGAGCAGCCCGCCGGTGTGCTCCTTGTCCGGGCCGATGGGCAGCCCGCGCACCATGGCGGCGAAGAGCAGCCCCCACAGCAGCGCGGGCAGCAGGCTGCACCAGAAGATCGCCCGCTCCCAGTTGCGCTGCCAGCCCTCCTCGTTCCGCTTGGCGCGGTACTCGAAGGCGACTCCGCGCAGGATCAGGCAGACCAGGATCAGCAGCACCGGCAGGTAGAAGCCGGAGAGCAGGGTGGCGTACCAGTCGGGGAAGGCGGCGAAGGTGGCGCCGACGGCGGTCAGCAGCCACACCTCGTTGCCGTCCCAGACCGGGCCGATGGTGTTGATCAGGACGCGCCGCTCCGCACGGTCCCGGGCGAGCAGCCGGGTGAGGACGCCGATGCCGAAGTCGAAGCCCTCGAGGAAGAAGTAGCCGGTCCACAGGACGGCGATGAGGACGAACCAGAGGTCGTGGAGTGCCATCGTCTTCTCTCCTCGCTTCTCAGTAGGAGAAGGCCATGGGACGGTCGGCGTCGGCGGGGTCGCCGCCGACCCGGTCGGGCGGGTTGCGGTCGGAGTCGGTGAGTTCGGGCGGCCCGGCCTTGACGTATGTGGCGAGCAGCCGGACCTCGATCACCGCGAGGACGGCGTAGAGCAGGGTGAAGACGGTCATGGAGACCAGCACTTCGGCCTGGGACACGCCGGGGGAGACGGCGTCGCGGGTGCGGAGCACGCCGTAGACGACCCAGGGCTGGCGGCCCGTCTCGGTGAAGATCCAGCCCCAGGAGTTCGCGGCCAGGGGGAAGCCCAGGGTGAGGAAGGCCAGTTTCCAGTACCAGTCGCCGAGGGCCGGCCCGAGGGTGCGGTCCCGGGTGAGGGCCAGCCGGGGCACCTCGTCGGGCCCGGTGCGCAGCCGGGGCGCCAGCCACAGCCTGCGCCGGGTGAGCCAGAGACCGGCGGCGCCGAGGGCTGCGGAGGCCATGCCGAAGCCGATCATCCAGCGGAAGCTCCAGTAGGCCACGGGGATGTTGGGCCGGTAGTCACCGGGGCCGAAGCGTTCCTGCGACGCCTCGTTGACGTCGTTGATGCCGGGCACGGTCGTGGTGAAGTCGCTGTGGGCCAGGAAGGAGAGGGCCGCCGGGATCTCGACCGCCACCTCGTTGTGTCCCTCGTCCACGTCGCCGTAGGCGAACAGGGAGAAGGGAGCGGGCGCCTCGGAGTCCCAGAGCGCCTCCGCGGCGGCCATCTTCATGGGCTGCTGCTCGAACATCACCTTGGCGAGCTGGTCGCCGCTGACGGCCGTGAGGGCGCCGCCGGCGACGAGGGTGACCAGGCCCAGACGCAGCGAGGTGCGCATCACCGGGACGTGCCGGCCCCGCCGCAGGTGCCAGGCGGCGATGCCGGCCACGAAGGCGCCGCCGGTCAGGAAGGCCGCGGTCAGGGTGTGGAAGACGACGACCACGGTGGTGTTCTGGGTGAGGACGGCGAGGAAGTCGGTCAGCTCGGCGCGTCCGCTCTCGGGGTCGATCCGGTAACCGACGGGGTGCTGCATCCAGGAGTTGGCGGCGAGGATGAAGTACGAGGAGAGGAGGGTGCCGGCGGAGACCGTCCACATGCAGGCGGCGTGCAGCTTGGGCGGCAGCTTGTCCCACCCGAAGATCCACAGGCCGATGAAGGTCGACTCGAAGAAGAAGGCGATGAGCGCCTCGAACGCGAGCGGGGCGCCGAAGACGTCGCCGACGAAGCGCGAGTAGTCGGACCAGTTCATGCCGAACTGGAACTCCTGGACGATGCCGGTGACCACGCCCATGGCGATGTTGATCAGGAAGAGCTTGCCCCAGAACTTGGTCGCTCGCAGGTACTTCTCGTTCCGGGTGCGGACCCAGGCGGTCTCCAGGCCGGCGGTGAGGGCGGCGAGCGAGATCGTCAGCGGGACGAAGAGGAAGTGGTAGACGGTGGTGATCCCGAACTGCCATCGGGCCAGCGTCTCCGGTGCCAGCGCGAGGTCCATCTCGCCGCCTCCTTCGGTCGCACGGCACGGCGGGGTGCCTGCCGGTGTGCGGGATGCGCACACGCAGCTTGTGAATGCGTTCACATTCACAAGTAATTATCACCCCATACCTCCGGCGCTCTCGCACCGGGGGTGGGTGAGGACGGACACATCCGCCACCAGGGCCTCGGCCCGCGCGGAAACGGGTGAGCCCCGGCCCTCGAAGGGGCCGGGGCTCACCCGGTGAGCGGCTCGGACGACATCGCGTGCGTGCCGTGCGGTGCCGTGCGGTGCCGTGCGGTGCCGTGCGGCTGCCTACAGCTCCTTGCGGAACGCGGCGGCCGCCTGGAGGAAGAGGTCGTTCGCCTCGGTCTCGCCGATCGTCACCCGCACGCCCTCGCCCGGGAAGGGCCGGACCACCACGCCGGCCTCCCCGCAGGCGGCCGCGAAGTCCGTCGTACGGTCCCCCAGCCGCAGCCACACGAAGTTGGCCTGCGACTCCGGCACCGTCCAGCCCTGGGTGACCAGCTCGCGGGAGACCCGGGCGCGCTCGGCCACCAGGCCCTCGACCCGCTCCAGCAGGGCGTCCTCGCTCTTCAGCGACTTCACCGCGGCGTCCTGGGCGAGCTGCGTGACGCCGAACGGGACGGCGGTCTTGCGCAGCGCCGCGGCCACCTCGGGGTGCGCCACCGCGAACCCGACCCGCAGGCCGGCCAGGCCGTACGCCTTGGAGAAGGTGCGCAGCACGCAGACGTTCGCGCGCTCCCGGTACAGCTCCAGGCCGTCCACCACGTTCTCGTCGCGGACGAACTCGCGGTACGCCTCGTCCAGCACCACCAGCACGTCGCCCGGCACGCGGTCCAGGAAGCGCTCCAGCTCGGCGCGGGGAATGGCGACACCGGTCGGGTTGTTCGGGTTGCAGACGAAGATCAGCCGGGTGCGCTCGGTGATCGCGTCCGCCATCGCGTCGAGGTCGTGCTCCTCGTCCGCGGTCAGCGGCACCTGCACCGGCTTCGCGCCGGAGATCTGCGTGATGATCGGGTACGCCTCGAAGGACCGCCAGGCGTAGATCACCTCGTCGCCCGGGTCGACGGTCGACTGGAGCAGCTGCTGGGCGACGCCGACCGAGCCGGTGCCCGTGGCCAGGTGGTCGACCGGGACGCCGAAGCGCTCGGAGAGCGTCTCCATGAGCTCGGTGCAGGCCATGTCCGGGTAGCGGTTGAACGAGGCCGCCGCCGAGGTCACCGACTCCATCACACCGGGCAGCGGCGAGTGCGGGTTCTCGTTGGAGGAGAGCTTGTAGCTCACCGTTCCGCCCCCGGCGCCGGGCTTGCCGGGCTTGTACGTCGGAACGCCGTCGAGCGCTGCGCGCAGCCTCGGGGTCTTCTCGGTCACCGCAGGTCCTCCTTGACCCTCGCAGGAAAAGCTCCGCCGCCGCCGGCGGCCGCGCAGGATCACTGGACGTCGGCCGGGGCGCGGCCCGGACCCCACCCTATGCGGCGCCCCCCGGAGGGTGCACGGGCCGTAGGTCACAGTCCGCCCGGTCCTTTCTCGCACACCCTCTCCGCACACCCCGCGCGCGTCCGCGACCCCACGCCCGCGCACACCCGTGTCCGCGCGCCCTGGCGTGCGCGGTGGCGCGCGTCACTCGTGAAGGTGAGTTGCAACCTCATCGCAACCTTGGGGATTGTGCGGGGACAACGCGGCCGGAAATGCACGATCCACTTGGCTACCCCGTCAACTACCGTCTATTCCAAGGCTGTTCACGAGTTTTCGTCGTGCAGAATCGTGCCTTCCGCCCCTTGTCCTCTCGTCCCCGCCCACACACCTTCGCGGGCCTACGATCGGGTCGCCATGACAGCAGCAGAGAAGCATCAGGTGAGCCGGAGCTCCACCTCCCACGCTGGACGCCGGCGCCAGGGCCGTGCAGGGATCCGTGATGTCGCGGCCGCCGCCGGTGTCTCCATCACGACTGTCTCCGACGCGCTCAACGGCAAGGGCCGCCTGCCGGACGCCACCCGCAGCCACGTGCGCGCCGTGGCCGACCGCCTCGGCTACCGCCCCTCGGCGGCCGCCCGGACGCTGCGCACCGGGAAGTCCGGCCTCATCGGGCTCACGGTCACCACCTACGGCGAAGAACCGTTCACCTTCACCGAGTTCGCCTACTTCGCCGAGATGGCGCGGGCCGCCACCTCCGCCGCGCTGGCCCGCGGCTACGCCCTGGTCATCCTGCCCGCGACCTCGCGCCACAGCGCCTTCGACATCTGGTCGAACGTCGCCCTCGACGGCACCGTGGTCATCGACCCGTCCGACCGCGACCCGCTGGTCACCGAACTCGTCCGCTCCGGCGTCCCCGTCGTCTCCGACGGCCGCCCGGCCGGCAACCTGCCCGTCACCGCCTGGGTCGACAACGACCACGAGGCCGCCGTACGCGGACTGCTCGACCACCTCGCGGAGTCCGGCGCCCGCCGCATCGGCCTGCTCACCGGCACCAGCACCGACACCTACACCCGCCTGTCCACCAGCGCCTACCTCGACTGGTGCGAGCGCGTGGGCCAGGAGCCGGTGGTGGAGGCCTACCCGGCGCACGACCCGGCCGCCGGGGCCGTCGCCGCCGACCGCCTGCTGGCCCGGCCCGACCGCCCCGACGCCGTCTACGGCCTCTTCGACCCCAACGGGACCGACCTGCTGGCCGCCGCGCGGCGCTACGGGCTGCGCGTACCCGAGGACCTGCTCCTGGTCTGCTGCAGCGAGTCGAGCGTGTACGCGGGCACCGAACCGCCCATCACCACCCTCTCGCTCAAGCCGGGCCGCATCGGCAACATGGTGATCCAGCTCCTCATCGACGCCATCGAAGGAGAGGGCTCGCCGCGCCCGGTGGAACAGGTCATGCCCACCGACCTGATCGTCCGCACCAGTTCACGCCGCCGCCCGCCCCGCACGACCGTCAGCGCCCCCCGGGGACCCTCGTCCGAGTGACGCCGGCACGACGGCGGACCGCGCGGCACGCAGCGTTCAGAGCTCCGGGACGGCGACGTCCGGGAGCAGCGAGCCGGGAACGCCCCGGGGCCGTACGGCGGGAAAACGGGAGGAAAGGACCCGCCGGAACGCACGCGTGACGATCCGCCGGGCAAATGCCGACCCAGGTATGTCACAAGGGGCGACCGTCGTTCCTATGATGGGCTCTCCACGCACCGGGACCGGCGCGCGACCTGGGGAGACCACTCCGGGACGTCGGCCAGGGCAGGAGTCCGGCAGGGGATGAGGCGCGCGAAGGTGGAGGGGTCGATGATCCAGGGGGCAGGGCACGTACCGGGCGGGTGGCCGGGCACGTCAGGATCCGTGCCGGGTGGCGCCGCGCCGCACGCGCACCCGCACTCCTCGCGCAGCGGACCGGTGACGCCGCAGGCTCCGCCCGCGACGCTCCCCGCCCAGCCCGCCGACTACACCCCGACCCAGCGCGATCTGCCCGTCATCGGCGCCGCCACGCACCAGCCCGGACACGAACCGACTGTGATCGACATGCCCTCCCCCGCACCCGCCCCCGAAGGCCCCTCGCCGCTCTACGTCGTCGGCGACGTGCACGGCTACCTCGACGAACTCCGCGACGAGCTGCGGAAAGCAGGGCTCGTGGACGCCGACGACCAGTGGACCGGCGGCAACGCCCGACTGTGGTTCCTCGGCGACTTCACCGACCGCGGCCCGGACGGCATCGGCGTCGTCGACCTCGTCATGCGGCTCTCCGCGGAGGCCGCAGCCGCGGGCGGCTACTGCAAGGCCCTGCTCGGCAACCACGAACTGCTGCTCATCGGCGCCAAGCGGTTCGGCGACACCCCCGTCGAGTCCGGGGCGGGCACCGCGTCCTTCCAGGCCGCCTGGCTGCTCAACGGCGGCCAGCAGGCCGACATGGAGCGGCTGGAGGACCACCACATCCAGTGGATGTCCCGGCTGCACGCCATGGCCGTCGAGGACGACCACCTGCTCCTGCACTCCGACGCCACCTGCTACCTCGAGTTCGGCGACACCGTGTCCGAGGTCAACGAGGCGGTCACGCAGGCCGTGCAACGCTCCGACGCCGACGAGACGTGGGACCTCTTCCGCCGCTTCACCAAGCGCTTCGCCTTCCGCGACGAGGGCTCCGGCACGGCCGCGGCCCGCGAACTCCTCGACGCCTTCGGCGGCAGCCGCGTCGTGCACGGCCACAGCCCCATCCCGTACCTGACGGGCGACACCGGCGACGACTCCGGCGAGACCCCGCCGGTCACCGGCCCGCACGTGTACGCCGACGGGCTGGCCGTCGCGATGGACGGCGGCGTCACCATGGACGGCAGGCTGCTCGTCACCCGCCTCCCGGTGACCGAGGCGTCCGTGAACGGCCGCCGGTAGCGGTGCCGTAGCGCGCCGCCGCGGCCCTCTCGACGGCCCCGCGGACGGGTCCGCAGCGGTCTCCCGGCCGGGTGCGCGGCGTCCCCGGGCGCAGGGGGCGCGCGTACGGATTCGGTGAACTCCCTGTCACCGGCCGCCATGAGCGCTCTACCATCTACTCCTGCCGTAGCAGCTCTCCTCCGTCGTCCGCGCCGAGAACCGACGCCGCGGAACCATCCGCGACGTCGCCGCGGCGACCCGCGGAACCACGGAGCATCGGGGGGATGCACATGAACAGCGCTCCGCAACTGCTCAGGGAGGACCGCCCCGAATTCGAGCGGCTCCTCGACGAGACGCTGCGCACCGCCGACCGCTACCCCGGCCTGTCCCGGGTCGGTGACCGGCTCGGCCGGGCGCAGCTGCACAGCATGGCCGTCAGCGCCGCCCTGCCGATAGCCGCGTGCGCCGACGCCGAGTACCGCCGGTTCGTCGCGCTGCGCCGGGAACTGCGCGAGCGCGCCAACGACGCGACGGCCACGGTGGCCGGCCGCGACGGCGCGGGCCTCCTCGCGATCGTCTCCGTCCTCGCCCCGCTGCTGGCCGGCACGGCCGCACTGATCTTCCTCCTGGTGGGCTACGGGCTGCACCTGCTCGACCCGGAGCCGTCCCTCGCCGCCCCGATGCGCAACGCCGGCTGGACGTTCGCCGTCCTGGCCGCCGGAACCGCCCTGCTCGGCATGGGCGGAGTGCTGCTGACCGCGCTGCGCAACGGTCCCAGCGCCGTCGCCGCCCCCGGCAGACCGCGCCGCAGACGCGGCCCGGCGCCCGAACCCGCCTCCGTGCCCGGAGACCTCGCCCAGGAGGTCGCCGCGGCCCGGTCCGCCTGGCAGACGGCGCTGCGGGACCGCGGCATCGTGCCGTTCCTGCGCGAGGCGCTGGCCGACCCGGCGGGGGCCGAGAAGTCGCCCGAGGCACTGGCCCGCGAACTGCCGCAACAGCCCCGCACGCCGCGGCTGGGGTACTCCCACCCCGGCTTCTCCAGCCCCGCGACGGGTTCCGGCAGCGACTCGGCGTCCACGCGCCCCCGGTTCTCCAGCCCGGAGTTCGCCGCACCCGACTACGACGGCCCGGCCTACGGCGGCCCCGAGACGCAGCCGGAGTGACGCTCCGGGCGCGGCACCGCCGGACAGGTCCTACCGCACCGAACCGGGGTCGTTCAGCCCGTCGGTGTCGTGGGTGGTCAGGTACTCCGTGACGCGGTCCTCCCGGATCGCCTCCCACAGCGGCGCGGCCCCCTTCCGGTCCAGCAGCACCACGGACTGTCCCCGGCGGGTGCCGAAGCCGTCCACGGGCGCGTTGAGGAACCGCACGTCGGAGGTACGCAGCCCGCGCATGCCCCACGCCAGGTCGTACAGGCCGCTGTTGGACAGGCCGTCGTCCACCCCGACCACGTCGCCGACCGAGTCCAGCAGGCCGCTGACCCGCGAAGGGCTGGACAGCGTCTCACCGCTGAGCACCCGGCCCATCAGCGCCCGCAGGAAGTTCTGCTGCCGCGCCGTACGGTCCAGGTCGCCGCGGGGCAGACCCTTGCGTTCGCGGACGTAGGCCAGCGCCTCCTCGCCGTTCATGCGGTGGGTGCCGGCCCGGTAAGCGGGGGCGTCGCCGCGGCCGGGTATGTCGCGCGGCACGGTGATGTCCACACCGCCCACGGCATCGGTCAGCTCTCGGAATCCGTTCCAGTCCACGACCGCCAGGTGGTCGACGCGGACACCGGTGAGGTCCTGCACGGTCCGCACGGCGAGGGCCGGACCGCCCCAGGAGTAGGCGGCGTTGAGCTTGGCCTCACCGTGCCCCGGTATCTCCACCCACGTGTCGCGGGCCAGTGAGACCACCGCAGCATCCTCGCGGTCCGCCGACAGGTGGAACAGCATCATCGTGTCGCTGCGCGAGGCCCCGGCCCTCCACGCGGGCGCCTGCGCGTCGTCACCGGTGGTCGGCACCCCGGACCTGGTGTCGAGCCCGACGAGCAGGAACGTCACGCCGTCCCCGGGCGGCGGCTGCCGCGGCTCGGGCACGTCCGGCAGAGCGTCCGGGATGCGTGGGATCGAGTCGGCGGCGCTCTCCGCCCGCCACCACCCGTACCCGGCGGGACCGCCGACCAGCAGCAGCACACCGGCGAGGCACCAGAGCAGCACCCTCCGCCCACGGCGGCGCTTCGGCCCTGACGGCGTCGCCGCACCGCCTTCTCCGCTGCCTCCGCCACCGCTCCCGTCCCTCCCGGGGCGGGCGGCGGGGACGTCCGCGCGCTCTTCGACAGTGCTTTCGGGGTGCGTCATGCGGGCATTCTTCCGCCGCTGACGCCCTTGCGCCGTCGAACAGCGATATCCACCGAAAGGCCCGACTCGTCAGCCCTGTTGCGCGGCCGCGTGCTCCACCGCGTGCCGGAGGTCGGCGACCAGGTCCTCCGGGTCCTCCACTCCGACGGACATCCGCACGAAACCCTCCGGCACGGCGTCGCCGCCCCAGCGGCCACGCCGCTCCGCGGTACTGCGCACGCCGCCGAAGCTGGTGGCGTCGTCGACCAGCCGCAGCGCGGCCAGGAAGCGTTCGGCGAAGCCCTTGTCCGGCAGCGTGAACGACACCACGCAGCCGTAGCGGCGCATCTGACGGGCCGCCACCGGGTGCGACGGGTCCTCGGGCAGCCCGGGGTGGCGTACGTCCGTCACCCCGGGCAGCGCACGCAGCGCCCGCGCGACGGCCAGAGCGCCGGCCGCCTGCTGCCGGGTGCGCAGCTCCAGAGTGGCCAGCGAACGGTGCGCCAGCCACGCCTCCATCGGACCGGGGACGGCGCCGACGGTCTTGCGCCACAGCCGCACCGCGTCGGCGAGGGCGGCGTCCCGGCAGGCGACGTAGCCGAGCAGCAGGTCGCCGTGGCCGGTGAGCGCCTTGGTGCCGGAGGCGACGGAGAAGTCCGCGCCGAGTTCCAGCGGGCGCTGCCCCAGCGGGGTGGCGAGGGTGTTGTCGACGGCCACCAGCGCGCCGCGTGCGTGGGCCTCGTCCGTCAGGGCCCGGATGTCGCACACGTCCAGCCCCGGGTTCGACGGCGACTCGATCCACAGCAGCCGGGCGCCGTCGAGGAGTTCGCGCTGCGCGTCGCCGCCGGTCGGCGCCGTGCGCACCTCGACGCCCAGCGACTCCAGGCGTTCCCGGGTCGGCACCAGCAGGTTGTATCCGTCGGACGGCAGCACCACCGCCTCGCCGGGCCGCACCTGGGAGAACAGCACGGCGGAGATCGCGGCCATGCCGGAGGCGAAGGCGAGCGCGTGCACCTGCTCGCCGGGCACCCCGGTCGGCGCCTCCAGTGCACCGACGGCGCGCTCCAGCGCCGTCCAGGTCGGGTTGGCGTCCCGGCCGTAGGCGTACGGGGCGTCGTGCGGGTCGCCGGGGAGGTGGTAATGCGCGGCGAACACCGGCCCGGGCAGCGGCGGCGCGTACGGCTCCTCCGGCGGCAGCCCCGCCCGCACCACCCGGGTCGCGTCGCGGTCGTCCCTGCTCATGTCGCTGCGCCTGCCTCTCACTCCGGTCACTCCGGCCACTCCGGCCACTCCGGTCACTCCGGCCAGGCCCGTTCGCCGCGGCCTCCGCAGGTCCGCCGGTGTCACCGGTCCCGCGGGTCACGCCAGGGCGGCGCGCGCCACCTGCCCGCAGCGGGCACCGTACCCGCCGCCGAAGAGCACCGCGTGCACGAGGAGGTGCTGCAGCTGATGCAGCCCCGTCCGCGCGGCGCGGCCGGGAACGGGCCGCACCTCCTCGTACGCGGCCAGCACGCGGTCCAGGTGCGGGCAGCCGAACAGCTCCAGCATCGCCAGGTCGGTCTCCGGATGACCGCCCTGCGCCGCGGGGTCGATGAGCGAGGCCCGGCCGGTCGCGGACCAGTGCACGTTGCCGGACCACAGGTCGCCGTGGATCACGGCCGGCCGCTGCGGCGGCCCGGCCACCTCGTCGAGACGTGCGCACAGCCGCTCCACGGCCCGTACGTCGCCGTCGGCCATCGCGCCGGCGTCGGCGGCCCGCCGCAGGAAGGGGAGCAGCCGGTACGCGGCGTGGACGGCGGGCCAGTCGTCCGGGTCGGTCAGGCGTGCTTCGGGCGAGGGCAGCGGCAGCGGCCCGAGGAAGGCGGGCCGGCCGGGCGTGCCCCACGCCCCGGCCGGGCTGTCGTGCAGCGCGGCCAGATCGCGGCCCAGCCGCTCCGCCGCCCCGGGCGACGGCCGGCCGGGCTCGATCCAGTCCAGCACCAGCACGTCCCGCGCCGCCGCCACGACCGCGGGCACCGCGACCACGCCCGTTCCGGCGAGCAGCGCCAGGCCGTCCGCCTCGGCGCGGAAGAAGCCCTCCGGAGCGTCGGCGAGGGTCTTGGCGAAGAGCGTCCGGCGGCCGGCGTCGAGCCGGTAGGCGGCGCAGACGTCGCCGCCGCCCACCGGCCGCGCCTCCCCGACCGGCACGCCGGTCACCTCGCGCACCCGGTCCGCGATCACGGTCCGCCGCTCCCCGCAGGGCCGCTCCCGGTGCGGCCCTCCCGGTTCTCCACCACCGCGGCGACCTCGGCGAGCAGACCGGGCATGGCCGCCTCGACGAGATCCAGGCACTCCCGGAAGCCCTCGTCACCGCCGTAGTACGGGTCGGGGACGTCCAGCTCGCCGCGCTCGGCCGACACCGGGTCGTAGGACCTCAGCAGCCGGACCTTCCCGGCCTCCGCGGCATCCGGCGCGAGCCGTCGCAGCTCGCTGCGGTGCCCCTCGTCCAGCGCGATCACCAGGTCGATGTCCTGGAACCAGTCCGGTTCGAACCGGCGCGCGGCGTGCAGCAGCGCGTAGTCGGCCGTCCCCAGCACCGCGGCGGTACGGGGGTCTGCGGGGTCGCCGACGTGCCAGCCGCCGGTACCGGCGCTGTCCGTACGGACCCGGTCGTCCAGCCCCGCATCCTCCAGCCGGGCCCGGAACACCGCCTCGGCCATGGGGGAGCGGCAGATGTTGCCCGTGCACACGAAGCACACCCGGTAGCGGCGGTCGGGGTCGTGCACCGGCATCAGTCGTCATCCGGAAGGATCATGTTCAGGGCCCAGGAGACGATCGAGATGATCAGGCCGCCGAGCAGTGCCGCCCAGAAGCCGTCGACGTGGAAGCTGAGGTCGACCACGTCCGCCAGCCACGACGTCAGCAGAAGCATCAGCGCGTTGATCACCAGGGTGAACAGGCCGAGCGTGAGGATGAGCACCGGCAGCGAGAGCAGCTTCACGACCGGCTTGACCACGAAGTTGACCAGGCCGAAGATCAGGGCGACGAGCACGAGCGTGAGCGCCTGCCGGCCGGTGTCCTCGCCGGTGAGCGTGATGCCGGCGATCAGCCACACGGCGACGAGCAGGGCCGCCGCGTTGGCGACGGTCTTGATGAGGAAGTTCGTCATACGCTGATGGTTCCATCCGTACCGGTGGATCGAACACAGAAGGTGGGGGGCCGGTGTGAAGGCGTTCCGGCTGGAAGAGCTGGAAGCGGAGCGCGCCGCGAACGACGGCGCCTATCTGCAGTTCCTGCGCGAGCGTCACATGTCGGTCGGCCTGTACGCCGTGGACCGGGGCGGGGCGGACCCGCAGCAGCCGCACACGCAGGACGAGGTGTACTTCGTGGTCAGCGGCCGTGCGGCGCTCACCGTGGGGGACGAGACGACGCCGGTGGCGCGCGGCAGCGTGGTGTACGTGCCGGCCGGGGTACCGCACCGATTCCACCACGTCAGCGAGGACCTGCGGGTCATGGTGGTGTTCTCTCCTCCGGAGAGCTGACGTGCGGCCGCCGGTGCCGTAGGGGTCGATTCAGGGTCGCGCCGGGGTCGGTGCCACTCCCGCAGCGCCGCCGCTCGCCTTAGCATCGAGGGCAGACGGTGCGTTCGTCCCGGGCGCACCGCCGTCCTCGAGTCCTTCACGGAGAGTTGTCATGGCTGTCAAGGAAGTGCTCGCCACCTTGCCGTGGTGGGTGAAGTGGGTCGCCATACCGGTGATCGCGCTCGTCGTGTTCGGCGGGCTGATCGCCAGCGTGGTCGGCTTCCTGGTCGGCCTGCTCTTCAAGGTGCTGCTCTTCGCGGCCCTGGTGGGCGGTCTGATCTACCTGGTGCGGCAGTTCACCTCTTCTTCCTCCTCCTCCCGCGACGACTGGTGACCGTCGCGCCGGGCGCCGCCCCGGCGGGCACCGGAGCGCCGGGGACCTCGGCGGTGCCGGGGGTCGTCCCCGGCCGGCGGTCCGCGGAGACCACCAGCGCCGCCAGGAGCGTGGTGACGGGCACGGACGCGACCAGCCCGATGGACCCGATGAGGGTCCGCACGATCTCCTCCGCCACCAGCTCCGAACCGGCGACCGTGGCCACGCTGCTCTCCGCGATGGAGAAGAGCAGGAGCAGCGGCAGGGCCGCGCCGGCGTAGGCGAGCACCAGGGTGTTGACCACGGACGCGATGTGGTCGCGGCCGATGCGCATCGCGGCGCTGTACAGCTGCCGCCAACCCGCCGACGGGTCGGCGTCCCTCAGCTCCCACACGGCCGAGGTCTGGGTGACCGTGACGTCGTCCAGCACGCCGAGCGAACCGATGAGCACACCGGCGAGCAGCAGGCCCTGGATCTTGATGTCGGGGTAGAGCCCGTGCACCAGCCCCGTCTGGTCGTCGGTGTTGCCCGTGAGTTCCGCCCAGCCGATGAACAGCGAGCCCAGCACGCCGATCAGCAGCAGCGACACCAGCGTGCCGAGCGCCGCGACGGAGGTGCGTGCGGACAGGCCGTGGCAGAGGTAGAGCGTGGCCAGCATGATCGCGCTGCCGCCCACCACGGCGACCAGCAGCGGGTTGGAGCCCTGGAGGATCGCCGGGAGGATGAACAGCGTCAGCACGGCGAAACTCACCCCCAGCCCGACCAGCGCCAGCATCCCGCGCAGCCGTCCCACCAGCACCACCACCACGGCGAAGATCGCGGCGAGCAGCGCCATCGGCAGGTCGCGGTCCACGTCGATCACCGCGTACTGGAGGTCACGCGGCGCGTTCTCCGCGTAGGCGACGACGACGTCCTGCCCGGCGGACAGGGTGCGGGTGGCGTCCGGGGTGATGACGTGGGGGAAGGTACGTCCGGTGCCGGGTCCGCTGGTGACCTCGACGGTCGCCAGGCGGCACGCCTGGTCGCCGCCGGCGCCGGCGCCGCCCGTGCCGGATTCGGGCTGCTGCCCGATCCCGCCCGACGGGCGGGCGTTGACGTCGGCGCAGTCCACGGTGCGCACGGCCGTGACGCGCGCGTCGTAGGTGGGCCGGTCGAAGCCGACGCCGCTGCGTCCGTCCTCCTGCCCGCCCGGCGTCCCGCCGGGCCAGAGCAGCACCAGCCCCGCGACGACGGCGGCGGCGAAGGGGATGAGCACGGAGGCGACGACCTTCCGCAGGTGGCGGGAGACGGGCGTCGCCGGGCCATGGGCGTGCGCGTGTCCGCCGTGGCCGTGCCCGCCGCCGTGGCCGTGCCCGCCCTGCCCGCCGCCGTGGGCGGGCGGGTGACCGTACTCGGGGCGCCGGCCGTGCTGGTGGGCACGGCCGGATCGGGGTCCGTCCCCCCACCCGGAGGACGGCGGCTGCGGCTGCTGCGGTGGCGTCGTCACGCACCGATCATCGCAAGAAGCCGGGGGCCCTCTGGCCACCCCGCCCGGTGAGCCGTTAGCGTGGAGCCGCTTTGCACATCGCGGGAGCTCCGAGCACGGGGCTGAGAGGGCGCTGAACGGCTGCGTCGACCGCCGAACCTGTTACCGGGTAATGCCGGCGTAGGGAGTAGGTCTCATGACCATGCAGGATGCACGCATGCCCGAAAACCCGTCCGGCGCCGCCGAAGCGCAGCGGAGGCCGGGCTGGCACAAGGGCTACGTCGGGGGATCGCGCCCGGACATCCGGGTCCCGGTCCGCCGGGTGCACCTCACCAACGGCCAGGACGTGACGCTGTACGACACGTCCGGCCCGTACACCGACCCCACCATCGACACCGACGTCCGCCGCGGCCTGCCGCCGCTGCGAGAGAACTGGATCATCTCCCGGGGAGACACCGAGGAGTACGCGGGCCGTGAACTGCGGCCCGAGGACGACGGGATCAAGCACACCACACCGCGCGGCGGTCTGAAGAACCTGGACGCGGTCTT
This sequence comes from Streptomyces sp. CNS606, assembly GCF_000426325.1. Taxonomy (NCBI): domain Bacteria; kingdom Bacillati; phylum Actinomycetota; class Actinomycetes; order Kitasatosporales; family Streptomycetaceae; genus Streptomyces; species Streptomyces sp. CNS606. The sequence continues at coordinate 371,052 of NZ_KE384521.1, read as the reverse complement.
CCCCGGCCGTCCGCGCCAGCCCCGGCGGGCACGCGGCGACGTGGCCGTCACGCAGCTCGCGTACGCCCGGCGCGGCGACGTCACCCCGGAGATGGAGTACGTCGCCGTCCGGGAGAACGTCTCCCCCGAGTTCGTGCGCGACGAGATCGCCGCGGGACGCGCCGTCCTCCCGGCCAACGTCAACCACCCGGAGATCGAGCCGATGATCATCGGCAAGAACTTCCTGGTGAAGGTCAACGCCAACATCGGCAACTCCGCCGTCACCTCCTCCATCGAGGAGGAGGTGGAGAAGATGACCTGGGCGAGCCGCTGGGGCGCCGACACGGTCATGGACCTCTCCACGGGCCGCAACATCCACACCACCCGCGAGTGGGTGCTGCGCAACTCCCCCGTGCCCATCGGCACGGTGCCGCTCTACCAGGCGCTGGAGAAGGTCGACGGCAAGGCCGAGGAGCTGAGCTGGGAGGTCTACAAGGACACCGTCCTGGAGCAGTGCGAGCAGGGCGTCGACTACATGACCGTCCACGCCGGCGTGCTGCTGCGCTACGTGCCGCTCACCGCGCGGCGCAAGACCGGCATCGTCTCGCGCGGCGGCTCCATCATGGCCGCCTGGTGCCTGGCGCACCACCAGGAGAGCTTCCTCTACACCCACTTCGAGGAACTCTGCGACATCCTGCGCGCGTACGACGTGACGTTCTCGCTCGGCGACGGCCTCCGGCCCGGATCGATCGCCGACGCCAACGACGAGGCGCAGTTCGCCGAACTGCGCACGCTCGGCGAACTGAACCGGATCGCCAAGGCGCGCGGCGTGCAGACGATGATCGAGGGCCCCGGGCACGTCCCGATGCACAAGATCAAGGAGAACATCGACCTCCAGCAGGAGATCTGCGAGGAGGCGCCCTTCTACACCCTGGGCCCGCTCACCACCGACATCGCCCCGGCGTACGACCACATCACCTCGGGCATCGGCGCCGCGATGATCGGCTGGTGGGGCACGGCGATGCTCTGCTACGTCACGCCGAAGGAGCACCTGGGCCTGCCGGACCGGGACGACGTCAAGACCGGCGTGATCACGTACAAGATCGCGGCGCACGCGGCGGACCTGGCCAAGGGCCACCCGGGCGCGCAGGACTGGGACGACGCGCTGTCCGACGCGCGCTTCGAGTTCCGCTGGGAGGACCAGTTCAACCTGGCCCTCGACCCGGACACCGCCCGCGAGTTCCACGACGCGACCCTCCCCGCCGAACCGGCCAAGACGGCGCACTTCTGCTCGATGTGCGGGCCGAAGTTCTGCTCGATGAAGATCAGCCAGGACATCCGCCGGGAGCACGCCGGCGAGATGGCCGGAGGCGGAGCAGCGAACGGCGGCGACCCCGGCGCACTCGACGTGCAGGAGATCGAGGCGGGCATGGCGGAGAAGTCGCGGGAGTTCGCCGAGGCGGGCAACCGGGTCTACCTGCCGCTGGCGGACTGACCGGGCGCACCGCCGCCCGCCGCCCGCCGTCCCCGCAGCGGTGCGCGCCGGGTGGCGGGCGGCGGTGCGTTCCACGGACGGCGGTGCGCTCACGGCGGGGCTGCTTCCGGTCAGCCGCCGTCCACGCCCGCCGCACCCACCGGGCCTGTCGGTGACGCCGAACGGTGGCGGCGCTGCCACTCCCGCGGCGCGACCCCGTGCGCCGCGCGGAACCGCCGGGCGAAGTGGCTGGGGTCGGTGAAGCCCCACGCGGCGGCGACGGAGGCGATGGTCCGGGAGCTGCCCGGCGGGACGGCGAGCGCCAGGCTCGCCCCGTCGAGCCGTCGCGCGATGATCCACTGCTCCAGACTGACGCCCGCCTCGTGGCACAGGCGATAGAGGTGGCGCACCGAGACGTGGTGCGCGTCGGCGATCCGGCCGGGGCTGAGTTCCCGGTCGGTGAGGTGGGCTCGCGTGTAGTCCAGGACGTCCTCGATGCGGGGCGCGCCCGGGGTCTCCGGGTCCTGCGGCCCGCTTCTGCCGGCGGCCGACGCGATGAGCGCCCGGAGCAGTTCGGCCGTGGCCGCTCCCACGGCCGCCCGCCCGGGGTCGTCCACGATGCCGCCCGCTTCCCGGGACATCTCGGCGAGGTGGTGCCCGACCAGGTCGTGCAGCGGACTGTCCTGAAGGGCGCCGCCGCCGCTGCGTACCGTCTCCGAGGGAAGGCCCAGGGTCTCCCGGTCCACCAGCAGGGCCCGGCCCGCGCCCTCGCCGTGCCAGGTGAGCTCGCTCGGCGCGGCCAGGTCGTCCAGCACGAGAGCGCCCTCGGTGAGTGCCTGCCGTCGCCCGTGCTGCGCGAACCGCCCGGACCCGCGCGTGCTCTGCATCAGCAGCACCCCCGACGTGCCGTCCTCCCGGCGGTGACGGCCCCGGCGCATCCGCAGCCCGCTGGCGACCGTACTGAGCAGGGTGACCGGCCCCAGCCGCCAGTACTCGATCCGGGCGTGCACGGCCGCGCCCTCCGGCACGTCGTGGGTGACCGCGCACGGCGCCCCCACGACCTGCGCCAGGGCACGGTCCACCGCACGGATGCGCCGGTGAGCGGGGATCTGCCGGGTGTCGATGAGCAGCATGTGCGTCACCGCCCTGCTCGACGGGTCGGGTCGGTCAGTGTGGGCCTCTCACGGTGCACTCAGGGCCGCACCGCGCGCCACGCGTCGGGTATGCCCGAAACGTACCGGTCTACTCGTCCTGCGGAGAGGTGCCGACATGACGACCGTCCCGAAGCCGACGATGCGGCGCGACCTCGAGCGGATCGAGGAGGTGAACGCCGGGACGCGCACCCCCGTCGTCTTCGTGCACGGGCTGTGGATGCTCGCCGGGAGCTGGGAACCGTGGGCGAGGTACTTCGAGGAGCACGGCTACGCCCCCCTGTCCCTGTCCTGGCCCGACGACCCGGAGTCCGTCGCCGAAGCGCACGAGCACCCCGACGCCTTCGCCGGGAAGGCGGTGGGCCCGGTGGCCGACCACCTCGAGTCGCTGATCGACCGGATCGACCGCAAACCCGTGGTCGTCGGACACTCCTTCGGCGGACTGCTGACCCAGATCCTCGCCGGCCGGGGGCTGGCGGCCGCCTCCGTGGCGATCGACCCGGCGCCGTTCCGCGGCGTGCTGCCGCTGCCTCTCTCCGCCCTGCGCGGCTCCCGGCCGGTGCTGGGCAACCCGGCCAACCGGCGCCGGGCGGTGGCGCTGACCTTCGACGAATTCCGCTACGCCTTCGCCAACGCGGTCGACGAGGACGAGGCCCGCACGCTGTACGAGCGGCACGCGGTCGCCGCCTCCGGCATCCCCCTCTTCCAGGCCGCGTCCGCGAACGTCAACCCCCGCACGGAGGAGCGGGCGGACACCCGCAATCCCGACCGCGGGCCGCTCCTGATCGTCTCGGGCGAGAAGGACCACCTGGTGACCTGGTCGATGGCGCACGCCGCCTACCGCAAGCAGCTCAGGAACCCCGGCGTGACCGAGATCGTCGAGATGCCGGGCCGTGGCCACGCCCTGGTCATCGACTCCGGCTGGCGCGAGGTGGCGGACACCGCGCTCCGCTTCGTCCGGCGCTTCGCATGACCCACCCCGCCGCCGTACCCGACCGCCGCACCCCGCCGCCGTACTCCGCGCGGGACGCAACGAGGCAAGGAGGACCGCAGATGCCGCACGTGACCACGACCGACGGAACCCACATCCACTACAAGGACTGGGGTGCCGGGCGTCCCGTGGTGTTCAGCCACGGCTGGCCCCTGAACGCCGACGTCTGGGACCCCGAACTGCTCGCCGTCGCCGAGCACGGCCACCGCGTCGTCGCGCACGACCGGCGCGGGCACGGCCGGTCGTCGCAGCCCTGGCACGGCAACGACATGGACACCTACGCCGACGACCTCGCCGCCCTCATCGAGGCCCTGGACCTCACCGACCTCACGCTCGTCGGCCACTCGACGGGAGGCGGCGAGGTCACCCGCTACCTCGGACGGCACGGCACGGCACGGACCCGGTCGCTGGTACTGCTCGGCGCCGTACCGCCGCTGATGCTGCGCACCGACCACAATCCGGAGGGCCGGCCGATCGAGGTGTTCGACGATCTGCGCGCCTCGGTCCGCGCCGACAGGTCCCAGTTCTACCGCGACCTGTCCGGCCCGTTCTACGGTGCGAACCGGCCCGGCGCCACCGTCTCGCAGGGCGTCCGGGACGCCTTCTGGCTGATGAGCATGCAGGTGGGGCTCAAGGGCGCGCTCGGCTGCATCGCCCAGTTCTCCGAGACCGACTTCGAGGAGGACCTGCTCCGCATCGACGTTCCCACGCTCGTGGCCCACGGCGACGACGACCAGATCGTGCCTCTGCAGGCTTCCGCGCCCAAGTCCGCGGAACGTCTGAAGGACGCCACGCTCCGCATCTATCCGGGAGCACCGCACGGGCTGGTCGGCGACTACCGGACGCGGTTCCACCGGGATCTGCTCGACTTCCTCGCCGGGTGAGCCGGGACGGTCTCCCGGCAGGGCAGCGCCCACGCGCCGACGACCGGGGGCCGCACCGATCGGTGCGGCCCCCGGTCGCGGTGTGCCCCCGTACATCCCCCCGGCGCCCCTGTACGTCCCCCGGGGCGTGCGGCCGAAGCGGTCGGTGAACGACGTTTCGAGACTCCCCCCTCCTGTCTCGAACGCGCCGTTTTTCAACGCGCGAAGAACCGCACCCCAAGGCTAGTTGACTCAGCGTCAGTGTCCAATCACCGTAGTGACACTTGCCTATCGATATATTTATCGTTGCGATACCCACCGTGACGACAAGGAAGGGAACGGGGACGCACAGCGACCCCCCGCCCCCTCTTCCTCGCGCGCCCCGGCGCGCGTTCCGCACGTTCGCACCCCCGCACACGAGTGGAGGACCGATGGACCTGGCGCTGCTGCGCACGTTCCTGGCGGTGCACCGCGCCGGTTCCTTCACCCGCGGCGCGGTACTCCTCGGTCTCTCCCAGCCGGCCGTCACCGGGCAGATCCGCACCCTGGAGAGCCAGATCGGCCGTCCGCTCTTCCACCGGATGGCCCGCGGCGTCACCGCCACCGCCGTCGGCGAGGAGCTCGCCCGCAAGGTCGCCCCCCACCTCGACGCCCTCACCGAGATCACCGAAAGAGGCCTCGACGAGGAGAGCGCCGGCCGCACCGTGCACCTCGCCGGCCCGCCCGAGTTCACCGCGCTGCGAGCCGTGCCCGCACTCACCGCCCTGGTCGACCAGGGCCTCTCCCTGCGCGCCGCGTTCGGCAGCACCGAGGAGGTCCTCGAAGGGCTCGCCGCCGGCCACAGCGACCTCGCCCTCACCACCGGCCGCCCCCGCGGCCGCCTCCTGGCCACCACCCCGCTGTGCGACGAGGAGCTGGTCCTGGTCGCCGCGCCGCGCTGGGCCGCGCGGCTCGGCGGAGCGGCCGTGGTGCGCGCCAGGGGACCCGCCGCGCTGGAGGACGTACCGGCGCTGTCGGTCCACGAGAGCATGCCGCTGATGACCCGCTACTGGGCCGCCGTCTTCGACCAGCCGCTGCTCCAGTCCGGCACGGTCATCGCCCCGGACCTGCGCGCGGTGCTCCAGTGCGTGCTGCACGGCGCGGGCATGGCCGTGCTGCCCCGCTACCTGTGCGCCGACCACCTGGCGAGCGGGGCGCTGGCCGCCCTGCTGGAGCCACCCGTACCCCCGCTGCGCACCTACTTCCTCACCGTGCGGGCGGGCACCCTGGCCCTGCCGCACATCGCCCGCACCCACGAGTGGCTGTTGCGCGCGTCCGCCGACTGGTGACCTCCGGCGGCTCCGCCGGACCACCGGCGCGCACGCCGCGCCACCGGGCCGGCCGCGCGGCAGCCGGGTTTCAGCCGCCGCGCCACGGGCCAGACCTCCTGCATGACCCCCGAACGTCCCGTGGTCAAACGCACCGCCCGCGCCATCCTGCTCGACGGCGACCACATGATCGTCATCAAGCGGACGAAGCCCGGCCTGGCCCCGTACTGGATCACCCCGGGCGGGGGCGTGGAACCCGACGTGGACGAAAGCGTCGTACGGGCCCTGCACCGCGAGGTCGACGAGGAACTCGGCGCCGAGGTGGGCGACGTCGTCCCCGCCTTCGTCGACACCGTCCCGCACACCACGGACGACGGCCGGGAGGGCGTGAAGGTGCAGTTCTTCTTCGCCTGCCGGCTGCAGAGCATGGACCTCTCCCGGCGGCACGGGCCCGAGGTCGAGGAACCCTGCGGCGAATACGAGGTCGTGCGCCTCCCCTTCACCCGCGAGGGCATCGCCTCCGTCGACGTCGTCCCGCCGACGCTGCGCGGCTACCTCGACCGCAACCTGGAGGGCGTCCGGGCCCTGCTGGACCCCGGCCTCGGCTGAACCACGACCGCACCGCCGTGCCCGCCGGGTCCCCGACGCCCGAGCGGCCGCGGCTCCCCGGAACCGGTCTCAGCCGAACCAGCCCTGGAACGAGGAGGACTCCTCGTCCGCCGCCCGTTGCTGCGCGTCCTCCAGCGCCCGTTCCGCCTCCAGTCGCCAGGACTCCGCGTCCTCGCCCGTCGGCACCGTGCCGCGCGCCGCGATCACCGCGGACGCCCCGGCCGCCGCACCCGTACCGGGCGGCACCCGGGCGGCGCCGTTCTCGCCGAACGCGTCACCACCGCCGAACGTCTCACCACCGCCGTACGCGTCACCACCACCGTACGACCCGGCGCCGAGGGTGGATGCGTGGACCTCACCGGGCCGGTACCGCCACGGCGCGTCGTCCCGCGCGGGGGCCTGCGGCGGCACCCCGGGCAGCGGCGGCACCTGCCGCCCCGAAGCACCCGGCAAGGCCCGCCACTGCGCGACCGGCGTCTGGTGCTCCGGGTACCTGCGGGCGTGCCGCGGCCCGCCGTACGCGGGTATCCGCTCGAAGCTCTGCGTGGGGGCGTCCTCGGGAACCTGCTCCCTCGACGCGACGGGTTCCAGGGCCGGTTCGGCCGCCGGCACACCCGCCGGTTCCGCGGCCGGTTCCGCCGCCGGCTCGGCGCCCGGCTCGGCGCCCGGCTCCGCGACGGACGGCAGCGCGGGCCGGGGCGGCAGGTCCTCCGGCTGCGCCAGCGGCCGCTGCCCGGGCAACGGCGGCGGCTCGTGCTCCCGCGGCTCCCACTCGGCCGGTCCGCGCTCCCGCGCCTCCCGCGCACTGCCGAAGAAGTCGCCGCCCTTGCGCTTGTGGTCGTCGGTGCCCCAGTCGCGCCCCGCGCCCTTCGGGACCTTCTGCAGGTGCGGGATGTGCTTCGCACAGTGGATGTACGCCTCGTCCACCCACACCTTCACCCACATCCGCGCCCGGCGGCCCGGCACCGGGTCCTCCGGCAGGTCGGGGTGCTCGGTGCGCACCGCCGCATCCTCGAGGACCTCCGCGCGCCCGTTGACGTGCAGACCGATCCGCGCCCGGAGGAAGTCCATCAGCAGGATGCCCACGTGCGGGTTCTCCTGCAGGTTGCCGAGCGAGGCGTGCACGCCGTTGCCCCGGTACTCGGGGAAGAGCAGGGTGCGTTCGTCCAGTACCCGCAGGAAGCCGGGCGGCCCGGCCCGGAAGGTGTTGTCGCACTCGCCGTGCCGGTCCGCGGTGGCCAGGAAGAACATCTCCTGGCCCTGCACGAACTCCCGCATCCGCTCGTTGAGGTGGTCCAGCACCTGCTGGTCGTAGAACCGGTCCGCGCGCTCCGCCGTGCCCATGCGCTGCTGCAGCGCGTGCTCGCCGTCGCTGCCCGGCCGGCGCAGCGGGACGGCCGTCGCCGCACCGTGCTCGTCGGATCTCCCGTCCGCCCCGGCCCCGTGGGCCCTCTCGGCGTCTGCCACCTCAGCTGTCTCCTTCTCCGACTTCCCCTGGACCCGGCCGCCGACCGCCGGCCCCGAACGTGTTCCGCGCGTAGAGCGGCGGCGTCACTCCGCCGCGGCGACCAGTTCCTCCAGGGAGTCGTGCCGTATCCGGTGCGCCGGTATCCCGACCCCCCGGAGCGCGTCGACACCGCTGCGGATCAGCCCCGGCGGACCGGAGAGATAACCGGTGTACGCACTCCACGGCCCGTACTGCTGCACCACCTCGGGCAGGTCGCCGGCCAGCAGCGCGGCCCCCGCCGCGTCCGCGTTCACCGACGGGCGCCGGAGCGCCGGATCGCCGTCCGAGACCACCGGCCGCACCGACAGCCACCGGTGCCGCTCCTCCATGCGCAACATGGTCCGCAGGTCGTACAGGTCGTGGTCGTTGCGCGCACCGTAGAACACCTCGACCGGACGGGCCCGGCCGTGCTCCGCCACGTCCTCGATCAGCGCCTTGATCGGCGCGATGCCCGTACCGCCCCCCAGACAGAGCAGACCGCTGTCCGTCGCGTGGTCGACCGTCATCGACCCGGCCGGCGGGCCCAGCCGGATCACGTCGCCCTGCCGCGCCCGGTTGACCAGCGCGCTGGAGACCCAGCCGGCGGGCACGCACTTCACGTGAAAGGTGAGCAGCCCGTCCGAACGCGGCGCCGACGCGAAGGAGTAGTGCCGCCACACCCGCGGCCACCACGGCGTCTCCACGCTCGTGTACTGCCCGGCCAGAAAGGGATACGGCTGGTCCGGACGCACCGTGATCACCGCGATGTCCCGGGTGCGCATCTCGTGCGCCACGATCTCCGCGTTCCACCACGCGGGCGCGTGCTTCTCGTCCTCCGCCGCCGCGTCGATCATCGTCTGCGAGATCGCGGTGTACGCCCGCACCCAGGCGGCCTCCGCCTCGTCGCTCCAGGTGGTGCGGCAGTACTGGGTGAGCGCGCCCAGCAGGCACTCGCCGACCGCCGGATAGTGCTCCGGCGCGGTGCCGTACTTGCGGTGGCCGCGGCCGAGCCCGGACAGGTACTTGCCCAGGGTCTCCGGCTCGTCGATCAGCCGGGCCGCCGTCAGCAGCGCCCGGAACAGGCGGTCGCGCTGCGCGTCCATCGAGGCCGGGAACAGCTCCCGCAGATGCGGATGCTGCACGAACAGCATCGCGTAGAAGTAGGCGGTGGCCGCATCGGCGACCGGCTCGATCTCCGCCATCGTGCGCCGGATCAGCACGGCGTCGGGAGACGCCTCCGGCACCGCCGGGTCCTGCGCGGGCAGCTGATCGTGGACGCCGAACAGGTCGTGGGCCGCGGGGACCCGGGCCTCCGGCGGACGTCCCGCCGGCTCGTGCGACGGCGGGCCCGCGGGCCCGCCGGACATCCGGTCCCCGGGCCCGAACCCCTGGTACGGACCCTCCGGCTCGACGCGCTGGTGCTCCTCACCGCCCGGACCGTGCTGCGGCACCGGCCCCGGCCGCCCGGGGTGCGGGGGAGAGCCGTACGGAGACGGCCCGCCGTAAGCGCCGGCCGCGCCCGGATTCCCGTACGGCGCCGCGCCCGGACCGGGCCCGCCCGGCTCCGGGGCCTCCGCACGCGGCCGGGGCACAGCGCCCTCGCCACCGGGATACGGGGACCCGCCCGGGGTGGAGGCACGTCGCTCGGCACCCGACCCCACCGGACGTATCGGTGTCACCGGCCGGCTGGGCGTCCCGCCCGCTTCCGGCTCACGCTCCTGCCCGTCGCCCTCCGGCCCGGATGCGGCACCCTTACGGGCCGGGGCGAACCAGCTCCAGTCGCCGCCGCCACCGCTGTCACCCGCAGATGTGCCGTCACCAGCCGACGTGGTGGTCATGATCTGCCTCGCCTCGAACGTCTTCCTTCGGTCCACGCACACCCGGAGCCGGAAAGTGCCTGCATTTGAGACCCCCTGAGGCATCGGCCGTGGAATCACCAACCCGGCGATGCGGAGTCGACCATACCGTTATGGCATCGATCCACAAGCCCCGCTCTCCGTTCCGCCCAATTCCTGGATTCTGCCCATCATGGGGAATTGGTGACGGTACTGTACGACCTCGTACGCCTCGCGCGGATCGCCCTCCTCGCCCTGCGGGGACACGGCACCCCACAGCCCGGAACACCCCTTCACACACCCCTCGGCGAGCCCGACCGGGAAGTCGGCAGGAACCACCGGATACCGCACCGAGCCGTCCGAACAGCGCTGGTGGACACGGAATTCGAGGGAAATTCGCCACGACCCCCGATTCCGCACCCCGTTCACGCCCTGACACACCGTTCACCCCCGCTCACCCGTCACACCCGGCCCTTCCGCGACACCGACGACACCGCGCAGTCGGGTGCCACGGTTTCAGCATCTCCACAACCTGGTCCGGCGCGGTGAGACGCAGATCACCTTCCCCGCTCCCGCCGGTCCCGGCGGTCCCGGCGGTCCCGGCGGTCCCGGCGGTCCCTCGGTCCGCCCGTACTCGCGGGCGAGTAGGCGCGGATACTCCACCGGACAGACGCGCACCCCGTACCCCACCGGGGACCGTGCACACATGGCCTCCACACCCGCCTCCCCCGGAGCGCGAACCGCCCTCCCTCGCCCGCTGCGCCGCGCCCTGCTCGTCGTCCACGTCGCCGCCTCCGCCGCCTGGCTCGGTCTCACGCTCTGTCTCCTGACCCTCGCCCTCACCGGAGCCGCCGCGGCGTCCCCCGCCACGGACGAGTTCGCCTACCGGGCGATGGACGTCTTCGGGGATCTGCTCGTCGCCCCGCTCGCCCTCCTCACCTTCACCACCGGGCTCGTCCTCTCCCTCGGCACCCACTGGGGCCTGGCGCGGTACCGCTGGGTGTGGACGAAGTTCTGGCTCACCCTCGTCGCCGGCACCGCCTCACTCCTCGCCCTCCGCCCCGCCCTCGACCACGCGGCCGCCGCCGTGACGGCCGGCGACAGGGTCGACGCGTACGCACTGCTCTTCCCGCCGGGCGTCTCCCTCGCCCTCTACCTCTTCATGACCGCCCTCTCCGTGCTCAAGCCCTGGGGCCGCACCCGCCGCGGCCGCCGCCCCCACGCGCAAACCCACCGTCGCGGCGAGCCGTACGCAAGCCCGCAGGAAAGAAAGAGCAGGCCAGAGCGGAAAAGACCTGGCCACCCCGACACCCCGTCAGGCACGCTGGGCACGTGACGACTTCCTCACCCACCGCGTCCACCGAGCTGCTGCGGCCCCACGTCCGCCGGCTCACCCTCGACGACCTCGCCGCCTGCGGCGACCTCGCCGAATCCCGCGGCTGGGGACGGGAGGCCCACAAGTGGCGCCTGCTCCTCACCGCGGGCCGCGGCTACGGCACCGACGCACCCGACCGGCCCGGGGCCCTCGCGGGCGCCTTCGTCCTCACCCCTTACCCCGCACTCCCCGGCGGGCGTGCCTACACCTGCGTCAGCATGGTCCTCGTCGCCGAACGCTTCGCCCGCCGCGGGCTCGGCCGCCACCTCATGCGCCATGCACTCTCCGAGTCCGGCGACCGCGCCGCGTTCCTCTCCGCCACCCCCAACGGCCGCCCGCTCTACGAGGAGCTCGGCTTCAGACCGGTCGGCACCTCCTGCATGCTGCGCGGCCCGTTCACCCCCGCCGACGGCGACGACGTCCGGCCCGCCGCCGTCCGGCCCGCGCGGGCCGCGGACCTGACCGCCGTACGCGCCCTGGACGCCCGGGCGTTCGGCGCCGACCGCACCGAACTCCTCGCCCGGCTCCCGGCCTTCGCCGACCGCTTCGTCGTCGCTCACGATCCCGACGACCCCCACGGCACCCTCACGGGCTTCGCCGCCTCCTGGCCCAACGACGGCACCACCGTCCTCGGCCCGGTCGTCGCCCACGACACCGCGACCGCCCAGAAGCTGATCACCGACCTCGCCCTCCACGCACCGGGACCCGTCCGCTTCGACCTCGGCGGACATCACCCCGAACTCGGCGACTGGCTCCGTGCTCGCGGCCTGACCGGCGACTTCAGCTGCACCCTGATGGTCCGCACCGCCGGCGACATCCCCGGTGACCCCGCCCTCCGCTTCGCTCCCTACTCGGTCGCCCTCGGCTGACCGCCGCGGCGCCAGCCGCCCGAACACCCGTGCGTAAGCTGCCGGGATGACCTCAGCATCCGTCGACTTCACCATGCGACGCGCCACTCGCGACGACCTCGGGGCCCTCGTCGCCATGCTCGCCGACGACGCCCTCGGCGCCCGGCGCGAGAGCCCCGACGACCTCACGCCGTACGAGACGGCCTACGCCCGCATCGCCGAGGACCCCAACCAGCACCTGATGGTCGCCGAGCACGAGGGCCGGATCATCGGCACCCTGCAGCTCACCCTCATCCCCGGCCTCTCCCGCAAGGGCTCCACCCGCGCCCTGATCGAGGCCGTGCGCGTCCACAGCTCGGCCCGCGGCACGGGACTGGGCACCCGCCTCATCGAGTGGGCGATCGAGGAGTCCCGCCGCCAGGACTGCGCCCTGGTCCAGCTCACCTCCGACGCCACCCGCACCGACGCGCACCGCTTCTACGAGCGCCTCGGCTTCGAGGCCTCCCACGTGGGCTTCAAGTTGTCGCTCCACAGGGTGAGTTGACACAGAAGCGGATCAGTCGCAAGAACGCTCGTATGTCGCTCGTGTCTTCATACGTTCGCAGTCGTTACTCCATTCGAGGGCTCGCCGCGAGGGCGAGCCCCTGACATGGGCGAAGAGCCCGAAGGGAGTGATGGCGCATGGTGCACGAAGGCGTACTTCTCGAGTCGCAGACCCTGCGCGCGAGCGTCGCGGAACGCACGGACGTCCTCGACAGAGTCAGGGCCCTGTCCCTGCTGCCGGACGGTCTGCACGTGACGACCCGGATGGTGGCCGACTACTTCGAGGTGGGCGAGCGCGTCGTCAACCGACTGATGCAGCGCCATCGCGAAGAGCTCACAGAGAACGGAATGCGGGTTCTGCGAGGCTCTGAGCTGGACGTCTTTAAGAGAGACACCCTGTCTCTCTATGAGCAGAGTCGTCCACAGCCTCGCTCCAACCTGACTCTGTACACGCGCCGAGCCGTCCTTAACGTGGCGATGCTCTTGCGAGACAGCGAAGTCGCACGGGCGATTCGCAGGTACCTGCTCGACGCCGAGGAGGCCTCACGCGCTCCGCGGCCGGGCGAGGCTGTGGACGACTCGGTTCTCCACAGCCTCGTGACGTGGCTGGACGAGCGCATCGAGCGGACCGTCACCGACCGGCTCGCACAGCAGGACGCGCGGATGGCGCGCGTGGCGGAGGACGCGGTCCGGACGGTCATCGGCCAGACCGTCGTGCCGCTCCTCAACCACATGATCGAGGTCTGCGGCGAGAACCGGCGGGAGATTTCCGGGATGCGCGGGGAGATCACCCGCATCGACCGGGCTCTGCGGGCGCGGATGCCCGACGGCGGCATGGCGGCGATGGACGCCATGAACTGGCGGGAGTTCGAGGACCACGTCGCCGGCCTGTGCCGCCGCGACGGTTGCCCGAGCGTCGCCAACACCAGCAGCAACAGCGACCTGAGCGCCGACCTCGTCGGGCGTACGGCCGACGGCCGCACCCTCGTCGTGCAGTGCAAGCACTTCGCACCGTTCCGCCGCGTGGAGAGCGGCGAGATGCAGAAGTTCATCGGCATGGCGCGGGTGGAGTACGACGCGGACGTCGCTCTCTTCGTGACGACGGCGACCTTCACGCCTGCCGCGAGGGACCTCGCCGTCCGCCACGGCGTCACCGCCGTCCACCGGCGGCTGCTGGAGCGGTGGAGCGCGGGGACACGCCTTCAGGTGCTGCGGCAGCCGTAAGGACCCGGCCGATGGGCCCGAAGCCGCAAGAAAGAGTTGCGGCTTCGGGCTCGCGCAGTCTAGTCGGCGGCGCCGGGCCGCCGCAGGGGAAACGCCATCAGGGACAGCCCCACCGGCATCGTGCCCTCCGTGCGGGGCGGGCGAGCGGCGGCGTGCAGGGCGTCGGTGGCCTCGACGAGCGCCCGCCGGGCGTCCTCCCACACCTGCGGGTCCACCCACAGTTCCGCGTCCGAGGTGACGCCGTCGCCCTCCGGGTCGCGGCGGGCGATCCGCTCCCGCAGGGTGTGCGCCAACGTCTCGGCCAACAGCACCGCACCCTCCCGCTGTTCGGACAGCCGCCGTCCCCGTAAGGCGGCGTAGCGGCGCTCCCGGCCCCCGACCGTCCCCCGGCCGGACGCGGGCAGATCCCCCGAGGACGGGGGATCTGCCCGCGGTACCCGTGCCGACGGGCCGCGTTCAGGCTCCGGCGGGCACCTTGTCGAGGAAACCGCGGACGTCGAGGATGCGGCCGTCGCCGTCCAGGACCAGGACGTCGAAGCCGATCACCGAGGGCTCGGCGCCCTCGGGCCCCAGGCCCCACCGGAAGCGCAACTGGCTGTGGTGGGCGTCCACGTCGCCGACGCGTGTGAACACACAGCCCGGGAACTGCTGCTGCACTCCCTCGATCAGTTCGGCGAGTGCCACGTGGCCGGAGACCTCGGCCAGCGGATCGGTGTAGGCCACCTCGGGCGCCCAGTGCTCGTCGATGAGCTTCGCCCGGTGCTCGCCCCCGGAGTTCCACGTGGACAGGTAGGCCTCGACGACGCCGTTCGCGTTCATGGTCACTCCTCCGGATGGTTCGCTGCGTTGACGAGTCCACAGTGGACGCAGCACGGCAGCCGCACCATGACCTGTGAGGTCATGACGAGCCTGCCGGAGCGCTCTACGCTGGCGCCATGAGCACCGCCACGGACACCCGCGAGGTCGGCCCCCTGCTGCGCGACTGGCGGGAACGCCGGCGCCTCAGCCAGCAGGAGCTGTCGAACCGCTCCTCGGTGTCTGCGCGGCACGTCAGCCGGGTGGAGACCGGCAGGGCACACCCGACGCCGGAGATGATCCTGCACCTGGCGGACTCCCTCGACGTCCCCCTGCGCGACCGGAACCGACTCCTGCTGGCGGGCGGCTACGCGCCGCAGTACCGGGACCGCGGCCTGGACGACGCCTCGGTCGCCGTCGTCATGGACGGCCTGCGCAACCTGCTGGACGCGCACCTGCCCTACCCGGCGCTGCTCCTGGACGACTACTGGGACGTCGTCGACTCCAACGCCGCCGTCGACGCACTGCTGAAGGGGTGCGCACCGGAGTTGCTGGAACCCCCGGTCAATGTCATCAGGTTGTGCCTGCACCCGAGCGGACTGGCGCCGCGGATCGGCAACTTCGCCGAGTGGGCCTCCCACCTGCACCACCAGATCGTCCACCGCGCCGAGTGCACCCACGACCCGCGCCACCTCGCCCTGGCCGCGGAGGCCGGGTCACACCTCGCGGGCACCCCCCGGACCGCGCCGACCGGCAGCCCGGTCCTCGCCCTCGAACTCACCGCGGACGACGGCGACCGGCTCCGCTTCTTCAGCACCTCGGCGCAGCTCACCACCCCCACCGACGCCACCCTGGAGGGCCTCCACATGGAGACCTTCCTGCCGGCCGACGAACCGACCCGGCAACGCTTCACCTGACCGACCCGCCCGGCCCCGCCGCAGCGCCCACCCACGGGCCCGCAGCCACGCTGTTCCGCCGACGGTGAAGACCGGCCCGACCGGGCCCGACGGTCGCTACCGTCCAGTTTCATGACGACTGTGACCACGCGGACGGTCGAGTACCCGGCCGACGGCTTGACGATGATCGGGCACCTCGCGCTCCCGGCCGGTGTCGGCCGTCGGCCCGCGGTCCTGGTCGGGCCCGAGGGAACGGGGCTGAACGACTTCCAGCGCCGCCGGGCCGACGCCTTGGCCGAACTGGGGTATGTGGCGCTGGCCTTCGACATCCACGGCGGGCGCTGGTTCACCGACCCCGAGGAGATGCTGGCGCGCTGCATGCCGCTGCTCGCCGACCCCGACCGGATGCGGGACATCGGCCATGCGGCACTCGACGTGCTGCGGGCCGAACCGCGGACCGACCCCGGCCGGGTCGCCGCCGTCGGCTACGGCACCGGGGGCGCGATCGTGCTGGAACTCGGGCGCGACGGCGTCGGCCTGCGGGCGATCGGGACGGTCAACGCACTGACCACCGGTCGGCCGGGCGAGGCGGCGCGCATCGGTTGCCCGGTGTGGGCCGGGGTCGGATCGGAGGACCCGATCATGCCCGCTGGGCAACGGGACGCCTTCGCCGCCGAGATGCAGGCTGCGGGCGTCGACTGGCGCCTCGTGGTCTACGGGGGCGCCCTGCACGCCTTCCACCACCCCACGGTCGACCAGACCGTGCTCCCCGGCGTCGGTCACCACCCGCAGCACGCCCAGCGAGCCTGGCGCGACATCGTCGGCCTGCTCGCCGAGTGCCTGCCCGTGGCGGAGTGAGCCGGAGGAACGTCAGGACTGCCATCGTCAGGACACGACAGGGCAGTAGCCGACACGGGACCGGCGGAACCTGCCGCAGGTCTCACATGCCGCCGGCCATGTCGACGAAGCGGGAGTAGTGGCCCTGGAAGGCCACGGTGATGGTCGCGGTCGGGCCGTTGCGGTGCTTGGCGACGATGAGATCGGCCTCGCCGGCGCGGGGGGACTCCTTCTCGTAGGCGTCCTCGCGGTGCAGCAGGATCACCATGTCGGCGTCCTGCTCGATGCTTCCCGACTCACGCAGGTCGGAGACCATCGGCTTCTTGTCCGTGCGCTGTTCGGGGCCACGGTTCAGCTGGGACAGCGCGATGACGGGCACCTCCAGTTCCTTGGCGAGGAGCTTGAGGTTCCGGGACATCTCCGAGACCTCCTGCTGGCGGCTCTCGGGGCGCCGGGAACCGCCGGTCTGCATCAGCTGGAGGTAGTCGATGACGATGAGCTGGAGGTCGTTGCGCTGCTTCAGGCGGCGGCACTTGGCCCGGATCTCCATCATCGACAGGTTCGGCGAGTCGTCGATGTACAGCGGAGCGTCGGTCACCGACGGCATCTGGCGGGCCAGGCGGGTCCAGTCCTCGTCCGTCATCGACCCGGACCGCATGTGGTGCAGCGCCACCCGCGCCTCGGCGGACAGCAGGCGCATCGCGATCTCGTTCCGTCCCATCTCGAGCGAGAAGATCACGCTCGGCAGGTTGTTCTTGATGGAGCACGCCCGGGCGAAGTCCAGGGCCAGGGTGGACTTACCCATGGCGGGGCGGGCCGCGATGACGATCATCTGGCCGGGGTGGAGGCCGTTGGTGAGGGAGTCGAGGTCGGTGAAGCCGGTGGGGACGCCCGTCATCTGGCCGCTGCGGGAGCCGATGGCCTCGATCTCGTCGAGGGCGCCTTCCATGATGTCGGCCAGCGGCAGGTAGTCCTCGCTGGTGCGTTCCTCGGTGACGGCGTAGATCTCGGCCTGGGCGGAGTTGACGATCTCGTCGACGTCGCCGTCGGCCGCGTAGCCCATCTGGGTGATGCGGGTGCCGGCCTCGACGAGGCGGCGCAGCACGGCTCGTTCGTGGACGATCTCGGCGTAGTACTCGGCGTTCGCGGCGGTGGGGACGGACTGTACGAGGGAGTGCAGGTAGCCCGGTCCGCCGACGCGGCCGATCTCGCCGCGCTTGGTGAGTTCGGCGGCGACGGTGATGGGGTCGGCGGGCTCGCCCTTGGCGTAGAGGTCGAGGATCGCCTGGTAGACCGTCTCGTGCGCGGGGCGGTAGAAGTCGTGGCCCTTGAGGACCTCGACGACGTCCGCGATGGCGTCCTTGGAGAGCAGCATGCCGCCCAGGACGGACTGTTCGGCCTCCAGGTCCTGCGGCGGCACCCGCTCGAAGGGGGTGCCGGACCAGACGCCGCCGTCGGAGCCGCGGTCGTGCTGTTCCGCTCCGGGGCCGCCGGAGCCCCCGGAGCCGTTGCGGCCCGCGCGACCGCGGCGCTGCTGGGAGACGGACGGCAGCCGGTCGCCGGGGGCGGAGTCCGCGGCCCAGGGATCCTCGACGTGTTCCGGCTGCTGGGTCACGCCGCACCTCCTCCCGTCCGCCCGTCGCCTCCGGTCCGGACCTCGCCGCAGTGCCCCCTCTTCCTACGGCACGGCTCTGACAATTTCGCGGCGCCGGCCCGTCGTGTCGGCGCCCTGAGGACGCGGTGAAGAAGAGGGGAACGGAAGGCAGGCGCCGGACTACGTTAGGCGGGTCACGGGGGCCTCCTCCACTCTGTTATCCACAGGCTCTGTGGACAGTGCGGAGGTTCCTGTGGAGAAGTCGGCCGAAGCTGTGCACGGAACGGTGGACAGGGCTGTGGAGTAGTCGGCCGAGCCCCTCTCGTATGCCTCCTGACCTGCGCGAACGACATCCACTGCCTGTGCGCGGAAAAAACCTGGCGCCGGGTCGCGAGATCACGACGAACGGCGCAGCGGACGTCACCCTTCGCAGTCATCGGTAAGAGATGAAAGCGCCTTGCAGCTATTACCTGTGGATGCTTGAATCGAACCCATGACCAGCCCCGCCCGCGGCTCCGCCGGCATGCGCCGCCACGACCGCGAGATCCTCGCGCTCGCCCTCCCCGCCTTCGGAGCACTCGTCGCGGAGCCGCTGTTCCTTCTGGTCGACAGCGCGATCGTTGGCCACCTCGGGACGCCGCAGCTCGCCGGGCTCGGCGTCGCCGCGACGCTCCTGCAGACCGCGGTGCACGTCTTCGTGTTCCTGGCCTACGCCACGACCGCCGCGGTCGCCCGCCGGGTCGGAGCGGGCGACCTGCCGGCCGCGATCCGGCAGGGCATGGACGGCGTGTGGCTGTCCCTGCTGCTCAGCGCCCTGCTGGTGGCCGCGGTGCTGCCCGGCGCCCCGGCGCTGGTGGAGCTGTTCGGCGCCTCGCCGACGGCCGCGCCGTACGCCACCACCTACCTGCGCGTCAGCGCGCTCGGCATCCCCGCGATGCTGGTGGTCCTGGCCGCGACCGGTGTCCTGCGCGGCCTCCAGGACACCCGGACCCCGCTGTACGTGGCCATCGGCGGCTTCTCGGCGAACGCGCTGCTCAATCTGCTGCTGGTGTACGGATACGGCTGGGGCATCGCCGGTTCGGCGTGGGGCACGGTCCTGGCCCAGTGGGGCATGGCCGCCGTCTACCTGGCCGTGGTGGTGCGCGGGGCGCGACGGCACGGCGCGTCGCTGCGACCGGACCTGGCCGGCATCCGGGCCTGCGCCCAGGCCGGGGCGCCGCTGCTGATCCGCACGCTCTCGCTGCGCGCCATCCTGGTGCTGGCCACGGCGGTGGCCGCCCGCCTGGGGAACGCCGAAGTGGCGGCGCACCAGATCACGCTGACCATCTGGTCGCTGATGGCCTTCGCACTGGACGCGATCGCCATCGCGGGGCAGGCGATCATCGGCCGGTACCTGGGCGCGGGGGACGAGGCGGGTGCCCGGGCCGCATGCCGGCGGATGGTGCAGTGGGGCGTCGTGTCCGGCCTGGTGCTGGGCACGGCCGTGGTGCTGGCACGTCCGCTGCTGATGCCGCTGTTCTCCTCCGACCCCGACGTGCACGCCCGGCTGGCCGCCGCGCTGCTGGTGGTGGCGGTGACCCAGCCGATCGCGGGCGTGGTGTTCGTCCTCGACGGCGTGCTGATGGGCGCGGGCGACGGCCCGTACCTTGCGGGGGCGATGCTGGCGACGCTCGCGGTGTACGCGCCGGTGGTCCTGCTGGTGCCGACGCTCGGCGGCGGTCTGACGGCACTGTGGTGGACGATCGCCGGCCTGATGATGGGCATGCGCCTGGCGACCTTGTGGGCGCGGGCGCGCTCCGGGCGCTGGGTCGTCACGGGGGCGGTGCGCGCGTAGCGCGGCGGGTTCCCCGCACGGGCGGCGCCGGCCGCCGTGTACCGGTCGGCCGGCCGGTCGGTCGACGCTCTGCGTGCCGGTGCGCCGTGGGCCCGGGTCCCCCGTGCCGGGGGCATGCGCGAGGGCCGCACCCCGCGATGCGGGGTGCGGCCCTCGGTCGTCGGCCACCGCGAGTGCAGCGGTCAGGCCGGCTGGACCTCGATGTCGAAGGAGGCGAGGACCTCCGGGTGCAGGCGCACGGACACCTTGTGGGTGCCGAGCGTCTTCACCGGGGCGCCCAGCTCGACGCGCCGCTTGTCGACGTCCGGGCCGCCCGCGGTCTTCACCGCCGTGGCGATGTCGGCCGGGGTGACGGAGCCGAAGAGGCGGCCGCCGTCGCCGGCGCGGACCTTCATGCGGACCTTCACGCCCTCGATCTGGGCCTTCACGTCGTTGGCCTGCTCGATCGTGGCGATCTCGCGGATCTTGCGGCCGCGGCGGATCTGCTCGACGTCCTTCTCGCCGCCCTTGGTCCAGCGGATGGCGAAGCCGCGCGGGACCAGGTAGTTGCGGGCGTAGCCGTCCCGCACCTCGACGACCTCGCCGGCGGTGCCGAGGCCGGAGACCTCGTTGGTAAGGATGATCTTCATGTCGTGGTCACCCTTTCCTTAGCGAGCGGTCGAGGTGTAGGGGAGCAGCGCCATCTCACGGCTGTTCTTCACGGCCGTGGCGACGTCACGCTGGTGCTGGGTGCAGTTGCCGGTGACCCGGCGGGCACGGATCTTGCCGCGGTCGGAGATGAACTTCCGCAGCAGGTTCGTGTCCTTGTAGTCGACGTACTTGATCTTTTCCTTGCAGAAGACGCAAACCTTCTTCTTCGGCTTGCGAGCAGGCGGCTTCGCCATGGTCTCTCTCCAGTGAGTTCAAGAAGTGTGCAGCGTGAGCTGCGCCTTCCTCGGGCCCCGCGGGGCCGTCAGAAGGGCGGCTCGTCCGAGTAGCCGCCGCCGCTGGGGCCGCCGCCCCAGCCACCGCCACCGCCCTGCTGGCCGCCGCCAGCCGGTGCGCCGGTCGCCCACGGGTCGCCCGCGGGTCCGCCGCCGCCCTGCTGGCCGCCGCCACCGGGGCCGCCCTGGCCGCCGCCCCAGCCACCGCCACCCTGGCCACCGCGCCCGGTGGTCTTGGTGATCTTCGCGGTGGCGTTGCGCAGACTGGCGCCGACCTCGTCGACGTCCAGGTCGATGACCGTGCGCTTGATGCCCTCGCGGTCCTCGTAGGACCGCTGCTTCAGCCGGCCCGTCACGACGACGCGGGTGCCCTTGGTGAGGGACTCGGCGACGTTCTCCGCCGCCTGCCGCCAGACCGAGCAGGTGAGGAACAGGCTGTCGCCGTCCTTCCACTCGTTGGTCTGCCGGTCGAAGGTGCGGGGCGTGGACGCGACGCGGAACTTCGCGACCGCCGCACCGGAGGGGGTGAAGCGCAGCTCGGGGTCGTCGACGAGATTGCCGACGACCGTGATGACGGTCTCGCCTGCCATGGGTGAACCTCTCGGCGGTGCTGCTGGCTGCTTGGTGCTACTCGTTCGGCCCCCGTGCGGGGACCGGCGGGTCAGTGGGTCTCGGGACGCAGAACCTTGGTCCGGAGCACGGACTCGTTCAGGTTCATCTGCCGGTCGAGCTCCTTGACGAGCGCGGGCTCGGCCTGCAGGTCGATGACCGAGTAGATGCCCTCGGGCTTCTTGTTGATCTCGTAGGAGAGACGACGACGGCCCCAGGTGTCGACCTTCTCGACCTTGCCCTTGCCCTCGCGGACAACGGAAAGGAAGTTCTCGATCAGCGGGGAGACAGAACGCTCATCGAGATCGGGGTCGAGGATGACCATCACCTCGTAGTGACGCATGTGTGAACCCACCTCCTCTGGACTCGGCGGCCACGGTCGTTCCGTGGCAGGAGGTTCGTATGCGTTTCCGCACCGTGGTCCCGTGGGACGCGCCTTCGCGGGGCGTCTCCGGCGTGGGCCGGCGGACCTCGGGTGCAGACCGTACAGAGTACCCGCACTGCGGCGTCCGGTTGAAATCCGGCCACGTATCGCCGCAAGCTGTACACCACGGGTGTGACCGGCGTCATACTGCGCGGCCCCGGAGGGCGGCGCAGTGCGGGTCCGAGGAGCCGCCGCGGGCGGGGTCCTTCGGGCCCCGGCGCCGGCTCGCGTCCGGGATGGCCCGGAGTTTCCGGGTGTCCGGTGTTTCCCGGCGACGGAGGTGCCCCATGGCACAGGCAGCACGGACGCAGCAGGCTTCGCACGGTCACCGCCTTCTCGGCCTCCTCAACACCGACGGCAGGACGCATCCCGTCGAGAACACCCTCGCCGCGGCGGCGCTGGTGCTCGGCGCGGTGGCGCTGCTGACCGGCCTGCTCACCCAGTTCGAGGTGGCGGACCTGCACCTGGTCGCCTCGTGGGTGGGGATCGTGGGCGTGGTCGCGGCGGGCTGGGGACAGTACGTCTCGGCGACGCTGGGGGAGCGCTTCCTCCTGATCATCGGCCTGGGTGCTTCGGCGTTCGGTCTGCTGCTGGGCTTCGCGTACGGCGGCCCGTTCGGCGGCGTGCTGGGCTGACGCCTGCCGCGCCGGGTCGGTGCGGGACGTCGTGGGCGGTGCGGGACGTTTCGGGGCGTGAGCGTGGCGTGCGCCTGGTACGGCGCGGGGCGCCGCGCAGTAGGCTTCCGGCGAGCCTCCGCCGCAGTAGGGCCGGGGGTGTTTCCACGTTGTGCCTACAGGAGCGTCCCCCATGAGCCTGACCCTGAGGACCATCAGCCGAGAGCAGCACCTGGCGTACGTGCAGAGTCTGCCCTCGGCGAGTCACATGCAGGTGCCGGCCTGGGCCGAGGTGAAGAACGAGTGGCGCTCGGAGAACCTGGGCTGGTTCGACCGCGACGGGCAGCTCGTCGGGGCCGGGCTGGTGCTGTACCGGCAGCTCCCGAAGGTGAAGCGCTACCTCGCCTACCTGCCCGAGGGCCCGGTCATCAACTGGTACGCGACGAACCTGGAGGACTGGCTCAGGCCGATGCTGGCGCATCTGAAGCAGGCCGGCGCCTTCTCGGTGAAGATGGGTCCGCCCGTGGTGATCCGGCGCTGGGACGCCCCCGCGATCAAGAAGGGCATCCAGGACCCGGACGTGAAGCGGCTCCGCGACGTCGAGGCCACGCACATCGAGCCGCGTGCCTTCGAGGTCGCGGACCGGCTGCGCCGGATGGGCTGGCAGCAGGGCGAGGACGGCGGCGCCGGCTTCGGCGACGTCCAGCCGCGGTACGTCTTCCAGGTGCCGCTGGAGGGGCGGACGCTGGAGGAGGTGCACAAGGGCTTCAACCAGCTCTGGCGGCGCAACATCAAGAAGGCGGACAAGGCCGGCGTCGAGGTGGTGCAGGGCGGATACGACGACCTGGCCGAGTGGCAGCGGCTGTACGAGGTCACCGCGGAGCGGGACCGCTTCCGGCCGCGCCCGCTGGCGTACTTCCAGCGCATGTGGAAGGTCCTGAACGGCGAGGACCCGAACCGGATGCGGCTGTACTTCGCCACGCACGAGGGGGAGGCCGTGGCGGCGGCGACGATGCTCGTCGTGGGCGGCCACGTCTGGTACTCGTACGGTGCGTCCGCGAACCACAAGCGGGAGGTGCGCCCGTCCAACGCGATGCAGTGGCGCATGCTGCAGGACGCGTACGCACTCGGGGCGAGCGTGTACGACCTGCGCGGCATCGGCGACGTCCTCGACGAGTCGGACCACCTTTTCGGGCTGGTTCAGTTCAAGGTGGGCACGGGCGGGCAGGCTGCCGAGTACCTGGGCGAGTGGGACTTCCCGCTCAACAAGCTGCTGCACAAGGCGCTGGACATCTACATGTCCCGGCGCTGACGCCCCGACGACCTACCCCGAGCCGTCGCTCCGGCCCCCTGGCCCGACGTCGGCCGCCCGACGACCTGACGAGAAGAAAGGCCCCGCACCAGCCATGGCGCTCACCCTCTACGTCGACACCGAACGCTGGCGGGCGCACCAGCAGTCGGTGCTCCAGCAGTTCCCCGGGATCGTCCCGGTCTGCAAGGGCAACGGCTACGGCTTCGGACACGAACGGCTCGCCGAGGAGGCCACCCGCTTCGGCTCGGACGTCCTCGCGGTCGGCACCACCTACGAGGCCGCCCGTACGAAGGACTTCTTCAGCGGCGACCTGCTCGTCCTCACCCCCTACCGGCGGAACGAGGAGCCGGTGCCGCTGCCCGACCGGGTGATCCGGTCGGTGTCCTCGGTGGAGGGGGTCGGGCTGATGCGCGGGGCGCGCGTCGTCATCGAGGTCATGAGCAGCATGAAGCGGCACGGCGTCACGCCGGAGGACCTGGGCAAGCTGCACGCCGCCATAGACGAGGTGCGGCTGGAGGGCTTCGCGATCCACCTGCCGCTGGACCGTACCGACGGGTCGGACGCGGTGGACGAGGTCATCGGCTGGATGGACCGGCTGCGGGCGGCACGGCTGCCGCTGCACACCATGTTCGTCTCCCACCTGCACGCGGAGGAGTTCGCGCGCCTCCAGCAGCAGTTCCCGCAGACCCGG
The DNA here is from genome assembly GCF_000426325.1 of Streptomyces sp. CNS606. NCBI lineage: Bacteria > Bacillati > Actinomycetota > Actinomycetes > Kitasatosporales > Streptomycetaceae > Streptomyces > Streptomyces sp. CNS606. The sequence goes on along the minus strand of NZ_KE384521.1, from coordinate 346,838 downwards.
TTCCGGGCGCGGATCGGCACGCGCCTGTGGCTGGGCGACCACGCGGCGACGGAGTACCGGGGAGCGGTGCTGGACGTGACGACGGTGGCGAAGGGCGACCGGTTCGGCTATCGGCAGCAGCGGGCCCCGGGCGACGGCTGGCTCGCGGTGGTGGCCGGCGGTACGTCGCACGGCGTCGGCCTGGAGTCCCCGAAGGCGCTCCAGGGCATGACGTCGAGGGCCAAGGGGGTCGCGCGGGCCGGGCTGGCCACGGTCAACCGCAACCTGTCGCCGTTCCTGTGGGGTGGGAAGCAGCGGTGGTTCGCGGAACCTCCGCACATGCAGGTGTCGATCCTGTTCGTGCCGGACGACGCGCCGGAGCCCAAGGTGGGCGAGGAGCTGGTGGCGCAGTTGCGGCACACGACGACGGCGGTGGACCGGACGGTGGACCGCTGACGCGGGACTCGTCGTCCGGCGTCCGGCGAACGATGCGAGGGGCCGGTGCCTGTGGCACCGGCCCCTCGCATCGTGGGCGGTCAGCGGGTCAGCGCTCGACCTCGCCGCGGATGAACTTCTCGACGTTCTCGCGGGCCTCGTCGTCGAAGTACTGCACCGGAGGCGACTTCATGAAGTAGGAGGACGCGGAGAGGATCGGGCCGCCGATGCCCCGGTCCTTGGCGATCTTCGCGGCGCGCAGGGCGTCGATGATCACACCGGCGGAGTTCGGGGAGTCCCAGACCTCCAGCTTGTACTCCAGGTTGAGCGGCACGTCGCCGAAGGCGCGGCCCTCGAGCCGGACGTACGCCCACTTGCGGTCGTCGAGCCAGGCGACGTAGTCGGACGGGCCGATGTGGACGTTGTTCTCACCCAGTTCGCGGTCGCGGATCTGGGAGGTGACGGCCTGGGTCTTGGAGATCTTCTTGGACTCCAGGCGCTCACGCTCGAGCATGTTCTTGAAGTCCATGTTGCCGCCGACGTTGAGCTGCATCGTGCGGTCCAGGATGACGCCGCGGTCCTCGAAGAGCTTGGCCATGACCCGGTGCGTGATGGTGGCGCCCACCTGGGACTTGATGTCGTCGCCGACGATCGGGACGCCCGCCTCCGTGAACCTGTCGGCCCACTCCTTGGTGCCGGCGATGAAGACCGGCAGCGCGTTGACGAAGGCGACCCCGGCGTCGAGGGCGACCTGGGCGTAGTACTCGACGGCGGACTGGGAGCCGACCGGCAGGTAGCAGATCAGCACGTCGGCGCGGGTGTCCTTGAGCGCCTTGACGACGTCGACCGGGGTTTCGTCGGACTCCTCGATGGTCTCCCGGTAGTAGCGGCCCAGACCGTCGTGGGTCTCCGCCCGCTGGACGGCGACGCCGGTGGAGGGCACGTCGCAGATCTTGATGGTGTTGTTCTCGCTGGCGCCGATGGCGTCGGCGAGGTCGAGGCCGACCTTCTTCGCGTCGACGTCGAAAGCCGCCACGAACTCGATGTCGGAGACGTGGTAGTCCCCGAACTGGACGTGCATCAGGCCGGGGACCTTGCTGTCCCGGTCGGCGTCCTTGTAGTACTCGACGCCCTGCACCAGCGAGGCGGCGCAGTTGCCGACGCCGGCGATGGCTACGCGAACCGAACCCATTCCGGTTGCTCCTTGTTCGAATCTCGTCTCGGGTCGTGCAGGGTGCACGGCCCTCAATCGGTGTCCTCGGACGGATCCGGCGGGGTTCCACCCCGGTGCCGGGGCAGACCGCCCTTGTCCTGCGTTCTGCGCTCCTCCGGTGCCGTTTCGCGCCGGGAGGTGCGCCCGGTCCGCTCGCTCTCGATGAGCTCGTTGAGCCAGCGGACCTCGCGCTCCACGGACTCGAGTCCGTGTCGCTGAAGTTCGAGGGTGTAGTCGTCCAGGCGCTCGCGGGTGCGGGCGAGCGAGGCGCGCATGCGGTCCAGCCGCTCCTCGAGGCGGCTGCGCCGGCCTTCCAGGACGCGCATCCGCACGTCGCGGGACGTCTGGCCGAAGAAGGCGAAGCGGATGCCGAAGTGCTCGTCCTCCCAGGCGTCGGGGCCGGTCTGGGCGAGCAGGTCCTCGAAGTGCTCCTTCCCCTCGGCCGTCAGCCGGTAGACGATCTTGCCCCGTCTGCCGGTGAGGGGCGCCGCGAGGGGGTCCTCCGGCGGCGTCCCCGGCTCCTCTGTCAACCAGCCCTGCTGGACCAGCGTCTTCAGGCACGGGTACAGCGAGCCGTAGCTGAAGGCGCGGAACAGCCCGAGCGAGGTGTTGAGCCGCTTGCGCAGCTCGTATCCGTGCATCGGGGACTCGCGGAGCAGACCGAGGACGGCGAACTCGAGGATGCCGGAGCGTCTGCTCATGGCCCGCCGTCACCTCCTCCCGGCGTTCGCCGGACGATGTAGCACCGTGATGTATCGAGTCGATACATCACGACGATAGAACGACCGAGGCACCTTCGGCAAGGGCGGAACGGGGGATGCGTGCGTGACGGGACGCACATCACGTATTCACAGCAGGCGAGTTGCACTGGATGGGGTGAATGTCGACAGAAGGGGGTTTTGGGGCTGCGTAGTCTGTCCGCGTGCAGACCAGACCGGGAACCGAGAGCCCCCGCCGGGCGTCCTCGTCCTGGGTGCAGTGCGGCCCCGAGCCGGATCGATCCGGTTCCACGGCCGCACTGATGGGGGGACCAACGTGAACTGCCGCCTTCAGGCGCGAGTGTCGCCTGCCCGAGGAGTAGCTGTTTCCCATGAGCGAGCACCGTCGTAAGCCGCCGCAGGGGCGCGGTCGACGCGCGCAGCAGCCGCCCCAGGCCCCGCAGGGCCGGCGCGCCGCACCACCGAACCAGGCGACCTCGCGCGCCTACGGAGCGGGCCCGGACCGCATGACCCCCGGGCCCCCCGGCGGGTACGCCGGACACCGGAGCGGAGGCGGCGACGAGACCCTCGTGGGCGCCCCCCGCCCGGGCGGCCGGGCCGAGGCCCGCCGCGCGGCGCAGCGCGGCGGCAGACGACGCGCCGCGAGCGCCGCCGCGGGAGCGGCGGTCGGCGGGCGCGCAGCGGCCCGCCAGCGGGCGCGCACGATGCAGCACGAGGACAAGAAGCGCTTCATCGACTACCCGCGCTCCGGCAAGTACGGCTGGCGCCGCTGGACGCCCTCCTGGAAGCAGTGGCTGGGCACGTTCGTCGGCTTCTGCGCGCTGATGCTGGGGCTGGCCGGCGTCGCCTACGCGATGGTCGAGGTGCCGGACGTGAAGAACGTCGACGCCACCTCCGAGTCCAACGTGTACTACTGGTCCAACGGCTCCCGCATGGTGGACCACGGCACGGGCAAGAACCGGCAGGTCATCACCTTCGAAGAGATCCCGGAGACGATGAAGGACGCCGTCATCTCCGCGGAGAACGAGACGTTCTACGAGGACTCGGGCATCTCCCCCGTGGGCATCGCACGCGCCGCCTTCCGGATGGCGACCGGTGGAGAGACCCAGTCCGGTTCCACCATCACCCAGCAGTACGTGAAGAACACCTACCTGACGCAGGATCAGACGCTCACCCGCAAGGCGAAGGAGCTGCTGATCTCCATCAAGGTGGACGCCCAGCTGGAGAAGCAGGCGATCCTGGCCGGCTACCTGAACACCGCCTACTACGGCCGCGGCGCCTACGGCATCCAGGCCGCGTCCCAGGCCTACTACGGCAAGAACGCCGAAGAGCTGGACCGCAGCGAGGCCGCCTTCATGGCGTCCCTGCTGAACGGGCCCAACCTGCACGACCCGGCCGGCGGCGAGGCGCAGGCCATCAGCCCCGCACAGGCTCCGGAGAAGAACCAGGTCCGCGCCGAGAAGCGCTGGAGCTGGATCCTCAAGCGGCAGGTCGAGACGGGCGAGATCCCGGCGTCGGAGCGGCAGGAACTGCTCGCGAAGAAGTTCCCGGACCCCAAGGAGCCGGAGCGGGCGTCCTCCCTGGAGGGACAGATCGGATACCTGGTCGAGCTGGCCAACAACGACGTCCTCAACAACCCGGACTCGACGCTCACCAAGAAGCAGCTCGACGACGGCGGCTACCAGATCTACACCACCTTCGACAAGAAGAAGGTGCAGGCCCTGGAGAAGACCGTCCAGAAGGTGCGGAAGGACAACCTCAAGCCGGACAAGCGCGAGGAGGACAAGTTCGTCCAGTTCGGCGGCGCCTCCGTGCGGCCTGAGGACGGCGCCATCATGGCGGTCTACGGCGGCACCTCGGCCACCGAGCACTTCCGCAGCAACGCCGGCAGGACGGGAGCCGGCGTGGGCTCCACGTTCAAGCCGTACGTGATGGCCGCCGCGCTGGAGAACGGCGTCCGCGACCCGGATCTCGGCGAGGACCAGGGCCCCGAGGACCGGATCGAGGTCTCCCCGAAGACGGTCTACGACGGCGACAGCAAGATCAAACTGCTGGACTACGCCGGCGAGACGTGGCTCAACGGCGACGGTGAACCGCAGTACACACCGAACGAGGGCGACACCGACTACGAGGAGATCACCCTGCGCGAGGCGATGAAGGTCTCCGCCAACACGCCCTTCATCCAGCTCGCCATGGACGTGGGGCTGGAGGAGGTCAAGGAGGCGGCCCTCGACGCCGGGGTCAGCGAGCGCGGGCTGATGGAGAACCCCACGCCGGCGTTCGCTCTCGGCATCTCCAGCCCGACCGCCGTCGAGATGGCGAACGGCTATGCCACCTTCGCGAACAGCGGCCTGCAGAACGACACCTACGCCGTGAAGGAGGTCAAGGACGGCTCCAAGCGGGTGTACAAGCACAATTCGAGCCAGAAGCGGGCCTTCGACCCGAGCACGGCGGACACCGTCACGGACATGCTGGTGGATGTCGTGCAGCCGGGGGCCACCGGTTACCAGGTGCCGGAGATCCTGGGTGATCGCCCGGCCGCCGGCAAGACCGGCACCACGGACGGCAACAAGCAGGCCTGGTTCACGGGTTACACCCCGCAGCTGTCCACCTCGATCGGCATGTGGCGGTCCGACCCGGCACATCCGCAGTTCCTCGAGATGTACCGCACGGCCGGGGAGCCGACCATCCATGGCGGCGCGTTTCCTGCCGAGATCTGGGCCACCTACATGAAGGAAGCCCTGGAGGGCGAGGAGCCTCTGCCGTTCCCCGAGGCTCCGCCGATCACGGCCGAGGAGTACTGCGCACACGGTGCCTGCCCGACCGAGTCGCCGGAGCCGAGTCCGTCGCCGTCGGAGTCGAACCCGACGCCGTCGCCGTCGGTGCCCACGACCCCGTCTCCCAGCGTCACCCCCTCGCCGACCGGGTCGTGCGACAAGTGGTGGGGCTGTGACGACGAGGGCACCACGACCGGTCCCGGCGGCGGCCAGGACGGCGGCGCCAACCAGGGCACGAACGGCGGCGCCGATCAGGGCACGACCGAAGGAACGGACCAGGGGACCACCGGCGGAGACGACGGAGGCATCTTCGGCGGCCCGGACAACGACACGCGGGGCCGCATCCAGGAGGAGTAGCCGCTGCGTCGAGCACCGGGAAGCCCCGGCCGGGATCGTCCCGGCCGGGGCTTCCCGCATTCCGGTGGAGGCCCATGGGGCAGGATGTGCGCATGACGACCGTGCACACCGAGCAGCGGCCCGAGCGGGCGGACGACGACCCCCGAGAGCCGGTGCGCCCCACCGAGCAGGACGAGGTGGCCGCTGCCGGCAGCGAGCTGTTCGGCGGCCCGGTCGGACGCCGTGCCCTGACGGGCCGGGGATGGTGGTCTCCGGTGCGGGTGATCGCACTGGTGATGATCGGCCTGTTCGCGCTCGGCATGGTGCAGAAGCTGCCGTGCTACAACGGCGGTTGGTTCTACGGGCAGACGACGCAGTACGTGCACGCCTGCTACTCCGACATCCCGCACCTGTACAACGGGCGCGGCTTCGCCGACGGCCTCACGCCCTACTTCGACCGCATTCCCGCGGAGACCTCCGGCGGCATGGAGTACCTGGAGTACCCGGTGCTCACCGGCGTCTTCATGAAGGTCGCCGCCTGGATGACGCCGGGGGGCGGCGACATCGTCGAGCGTGAGCAGATCTACTGGCTGGTCAACGCCGGGATGCTGATGGTGTGCGCGGTGGTGATCGCGGTGAGTGTCGCGTGGACGCACCGGCGTCGCCCCTGGGACGCCCTGCTGGTGGCGCTCGCCCCGGCGTTCGCGCTGAACGCGACGATCAACTGGGATCTGCTCGCCGTGTCGCTGACGGCCGTCGGGATGCTGCTGTGGGCGCGTGGCCGTCCGCTCGGCGCGGGCGTGCTGCTCGGGCTGGCCACGGCGGCGAAGCTGTACCCGGTCCTCCTGCTGGGACCACTGCTGGTGCTGTGCTGGCGTGCCGGGCGGTGGCGGGCTTTCGGCGCCGCGCTGGGCGGGGCCGCGTTGTCGTGGGCGGCGGTGAACCTGCCGGTGATGCTCGGCGCACCGCAGGGCTGGTCGAAGTTCTACACCTTCAGCCAGGAGCGCCCGGTGGACTTCGGCTCGTTCTGGCTGATCATCTCCCAGCGCACCGGCATCGCTCTGGACGGCGAGAGCGTGAACACCTGGGCGATCCTGCTGGTGCTGGCCGGGTGCGCCGGGATCGCCGCGCTGACCTTCTTCGCGCCTCGCCGGCCGCGGTTCGCCCAGCTCGCCTTCCTCGTGCTCGCGCTCTTCGTGCTCACCAACAAGGTCTACTCGCCCCAGTACGTGCTGTGGCTGATCCCGCTGGCCGCACTCGCCCGTCCCCGCTGGCGGGACTTCCTGATCTGGCAGTCCTGTGAGGTCGTCTACTTCCTGGGCATCTGGATGTACCTGGCCTGGACCGGCAGCGGGGACGCCCACCAGGGCCTGCCGACCGAGGGCTACCAACTGGCCATCGCCGCACACCTGATCGGGACCCTGTACCTGTGTGCGATGGTCGTACGGGACGTGCTCCGCCCCGAACACGATCCGGTGCGCCGGGACGGCTCGGACGACCCGTCGGGCGGTTCTCTGGACCACGCCCCGGACCGATTCGTCCTGGGGCGGCGAGCCCGGTCCGCCCGGACCCCCGTGCCGTTCGAGAGCTCCCTGGTCCGCTGGGGGACCCGCCAGGCGGGCTGAGACGACAGGCAGGGTGCGCGATGTTTCACGTGAAACGTGTGTGAGGCTGAGTGCATGCCACTGGTCAGCGATCTCCGCACGCTGCTGAGATTCCCGGGCTTTCGTCGTCTCCTCAGCGTGCGACTGCTGTCCCAACTCGCCGACGGAGTCTTCCAGGTGGCCCTGGCCACACACGTGGTCTTCTCACCGCAGAGTGAGACCTCGGCGGCAGCGGTCGCCTCGGCGATGGCGGTGCTGCTGCTCCCGTACTCGGTACTCGGACCGTTCGCCGGCGTCCTTCTGGACCGCTGGCGACGGCGGCAGGTGCTGCTCTTCGGCAACCTGCTCCGCGCCTTGATGGCCTCGGCGACGGCCGCACTGCTCATCGTCCAGGTGCCGCAGTGGCTGTTCTACCTCGCCGCGCTGTCGGTGACCGCGGTGAACCGCTTCATCCTGGCGGGGCTCTCGGCGGCGCTGCCCCGGGTGGTGGACGAGGACCGGCTGGTGATCGGCAACTCGGTCTCTCCCACCGCGGGCACCGTCGCCGCCACGGCCGGCGGCGCGGTGGCGTTCCTGGTGCGCCTCGTCGTTCCCAGCGGCCCTGCCGCGGACGCGGTGGTGATGCTGTTCGGCGCGACGGTGTACCTGCTCGCCGGGCTGGCCGCGCTCCGCATGGGCCGGGACCTCCTCGGCCCCGACCCCCACCAGGTCCAGCCGCGGATCACCACCGCCGTGGCCGGGACGACCCGGGGGCTGGTGGCCGGGCTCCGGCACCTGTCACAACGTCGTACGGCGGCGCGGGCACTCACCGCGATGACGCTGATGCGCTTCTGCTACGGCGCGCTGACCGTGATGGTGCTCATGCTCGCCCGTCACACCTGGGGGGACGGTGCGGGCGAGGGGGAGCAGGGCCTGCGCTGGCTCGGTATCGCCGTGGTGGTGTCGGGCGTCGGCTTTCTTGCCGCTGCCGTGCTCACCCCCGTGGTCGTCGGACGCCTCACGGAGCTGAGCTGGATGGCCGTGTGCGCGGCGGCGGCCGCGGTGCTGGAACCGGCTCTCGCGCTGAATTTCGCCGCGGGGCCGATGCTGGTGGCGGCCTTCGTCCTGGGGCTGGTGACCCAGAGTTCGAAGATCGCCACCGACACCGTGGTGCAGTCCTCGGTGGACGACGCCTACCGCGGCAGGGTCTTCTCCCTCTACGACATGCTCTTCAACGTCGCCTTCGTCGGCGCCGCGGGCGTCGCCGCGCTGATACTCCCCCGAGACGGCCGCTCGGAGCTGCTGGTGGTCACGGTCGCCGCGATCTACGCCCTGGTGGCACTCGGGCTCACGGTGCGGCGTCGACGTTTCACGTGAAACACGGGTGCCTGCGGGGGCGCTCCGGGGCCGCTCAGCTCTGAGCGGCCCACCATTCCTTGAGCGCCGCGACCGCCGCGTCGTATCCCATGGGCCCGTGCTCCAGCCGCAGCTCCAGCAGATGCCGGTAGGCACGGCCGACTTCGGGGCCGGGCTTCATGCCGAGGATCTCCATGATCTGGTTGCCGTCCAGGTCCGGACGGATCGACTCCAGCTCCTCCTGCTCCTGCAACAGGGCGATCCGCTCCTCCAGCCCGTCGTACGCCCGGGAGAGCGCGTTCGCCTTGCGCTTGTTGCGCGTGGTGCAGTCCGAGCGAGTCAGCTTGTGCAGCCGCTGCAGCAGCGGCCCGGCGTCCCGGACATAACGACGCACCGCGGAGTCGGTCCACTCACCCGTCCCGTAGCCGTGGAAGCGCAGGTGCAGCTCCACCAGGCGGGACACGTCCCTCACCAGATCTCCCGAGTACTTCAGCGCCGTCATGCGCTTCTTCGTCATCTTGGCGCCCACCACCTCGTGGTGGTGGAACGAGACCCGTCCGTCCTTCTCGAAGCGCCGCGTACGCGGCTTCCCGATGTCGTGCAGCAGCGCCGCGAGCCGCAGGGTGAGGTCCGGGCCGTCCTCCTCCAGGCCGATGGCCTGCTCGAGGACGGTGAGCGAGTGCTCGTAGACGTCCTTGTGCCGATGGTGCTCGTCCCGCTCCAGGCGCATGGCGGGAATCTCCGGAATCACCCGGTCCGCGAGCCCGGTGGCGACCAGGAGGCGCAGCCCCTTGCGCGGCTCGGGGGAGAGCACCAGCTTGTTGAACTCCTCGCGGACGCGTTCGGCGGAGACGATCTCGATGCGGTCGGCCATCGCCGTCATGGCCTCGACCACCTCCTCCGCCACCGCGAAGTCGAGCTGCGCCGCGAAGCGCACCGCCCGCATCATCCGCAGGGGGTCGTCGGAGAACGACTCCTGCGGGGTGCCGGGAGTCCGCAGCACCCGGTGCGCGAGGTCCTCCAGACCACCGTGGGGATCGATGAAGGTCTTGCCCGGCAGCGCCACCGCCATGGCGTTGACGGTGAAGTCGCGGCGGACCAGGTCTTCCTCGATCGAGTCGCCGTAGGAGACCTCGGGTTTCCGCGAGGTGCGGTCGTAGGCCTCGGAGCGGTAGGTGGTGATCTCGATCTGATAGCCCGCCTTCTTGGCTCCGACCGTGCCGAAGGCGATGCCGACGTCCCACAGGGCGTCCGCCCAGGGCCGCACCAGGGCCAGCACCTCTTCCGGGCGGGCATCCGTGGTGAAGTCCAGGTCGTTCCCCAGCCTGCCCAGCAGCGCGTCGCGCACAGACCCGCCCACCAGCGCCAGGCGGTGGCCGGCCTGCTCGAAGCGGCGAGCGAGATCGTCGGCGACGGGGGAGACCCGCAGCAGCTCGCTCACGGCACGGCGCTGCACCTCGCTCAGCTCCTGCGTGGCGGGCGACGGGGACTGCGGCATCGGCGGCACCTGCTGGCTGTTGTGGTCGGAGTTCGGCACGACAGAACAGAGTACGTGGCCCCTCGCCTGCAAGGAGAGGAGCATCCCGGCGTCCGGATCACGCAAAGATCATTCGAGGGCCCGAGCCGCGGCACTTCGGAGCCTCGGACGTCGTTACCATCAGAGGTTCAGGGCGACCACAGACCCCACGACAGACCCACGACGGATCGACGGGACGGACAAGCGCGTGGCCGAGGCGGCTGAGAAGCAGCACACCCAGACCGCTCCCACCACCCGCCGGCTACGGCGCGCAGCGGTGGCGGTACTCACCGCCGCTCCCCTGCTCGGCGGCCTTCTCCCGGCAGCCGCTGCGGCCCCGCAGCCGGCCACCGCACCCGTCGCCGCCCCCGGGGACGCCACCCGTGCACCCGCAGCGCCGCAGGACGGGGGCACGGTCGAGGTCGAGCTCACCGAGCTCACTCCTGCCGTCCCCGACGAGGGCGACACCCTCACGATCTCCGGCACCGTCACGAACAACGGCAGGTCACGGATCACCGAGGGCGTGGTCGACCTCCGCGTCGGAGCGACCCTGGACAGCCGCAGCGCCATGAACCAGGCCGCCGAACGTACCGGCTTCACTCCTGGCGTCGACCCGGCCGCGCTCGACGACCACGCGGCGAAGGTCCCGACGCTCGCCCCCGGCGTGACCCGGTCGTTCACGATCGAGGTCCCGGTCGGAGACCTCGGGCTGGAGAGCAGCGGCATCCACGAACTCGGCGTCTCCTACTCGGGCCACACCCCGTCCCAGCCCTTCGAGCAGGTCCTCGGCATCCAGCGGACGTTCCTGCCGTGGCAGACCTCGGAGATGGACAAGCGCACCCGGTTCACCTACCTGTGGCCGCTGATCTCCTCCTCGCACCTGACCGCCCGTACGGAGGCGGACGAGCAGCAGACACCGATCTTTCGCAGCGACGACCTGGAGGAGGCCATCGCCCCCGGCGGACGCCTCCAGCAGATGGTGCAGCTCGGCAAGGACCTGCCCGTCACCTGGGTCGTCGACCCGGATCTGCTGGCCAGCGTGCACGCCATGACACAGCCCTACGAGGTGCGCACCGAGGAGGGGAAGACCAAGCCCGGCAGGGCGCAGGCGACCGCCCGCCAGTGGCTCTCCGACCTGACGAAGGCCGTGGAGGAGGACGAGGTGGTCGCCCTCCCCTTCGCCGACCCCGACGTGGCGTCCCTCGCCCACCGCGGGCAGGCCGTGCCCGATGCCCTCAGCAGGCTCCGTTCGGCCACCACGCTGGCGCAGAAGACCGTCGGCAACATCCTCTACACCGACTTCTCCACGGACTTCGCCTGGCCCGTCGAGGGAGCCGTGGACACCTCGGTGGTGGACGTCGCCACCTCGGCCGGCGCGGACCACGTCATCGCGAGCAGCGAGAGCTTCAGCGACACGCGGAACCTGCCCTACACCCCTGCCGCGGCGCGGCCCATCGGCGGCGGCACCACAGCCGTCGTCGCCGACCAGGGCCTCTCCGAAGCCTTCGAGGGCGACCTCACCCATGCCGGCGCCTCCACCCTGGCCGTGCAGAAGTTCGTCGCCCACACCCTGGCGATCGGCATGCAGGTGCCCGGAAAACAGCGCAGCGTCCTCGTCGCCCCACAGCGCCGGCCCACTGTGTCGCAGGCCCGGGCCATGGCCGAGGCGGTCGAGGCCCTCGACACCCACGACCGGTGGGCACAGCCCGCGGACCTCACCGAGACCGCGAACGCGCGGCCCGACCCGTCCGCCGATCGCAGCGTTCCGCGTCCCGGCCGCTACCCGGATCGGCTCCGGGAGAACGAACTGCCCACGGAGGCGTTCCGCCAGATCCACGCCACCCAGGGCACCCTGGAGGACTTCCTCGAGATCCTCGCCGAACCGGACCGGCTCAGGGCACCGGTCGGCACCGCCACGGACCGTGCGCTGTCCACCTCCTGGCGCGGCCACCCCGGGGCGGCACGCGACTACCGGGAGTCGGTGCAGGACTACCTCGTGGGCCTGACCGGGCAGATCGAGCTCATCGACAAGTCCGACCTCACGCTCTCCGGCCGCAGCGCCACCCTCCCGGTCACCGTGCAGAACAACCTGGCCCAGAAGGTCGACGGTCTCACGCTGCACCTCACCTCCAGCCGCAGCATCGGCCTGCGGATCGAGGACCGGATGCAGCCAGTCGTGGTCGACGGCGGCCACAGCCAGTCGATCAAGTTCGACACCACCGCGAAGGCCAACGGCCGCACCACCGTCACCGCTCAGCTCTTCACCAAGGACGGCAAGCCGTGGGGCGAGCCTGTGTCGTTCCAGGTGAAGGTCACCTCGATCACCTCCACGGTGCTGCTCGTGATCGCGGCCGGCGTCGGGCTGGTCGTCCTGGCGGGCATCAGGATGTACACCCAGCGCAAGCGGCGCGGTCCGGCCGCCGACCCCGACGCCCCGCTGCCGGAACCGTCCGGCGACGACGAGCCGTCCCACTCTCACGAGAACCCCGAAACCCACGGGACGCAGGCCCCGGACGACGCGGAGCAGGCGGGTGAGCAGGAACAGGACACCCGGAAAACCGACGCCGAGAACGGTGGCCGGACAGGCACGGATGAGAAAGTGGACCGTTGACCGAGCCGGGCGAGCAGGGGCAGGGAAGAAGACCGATGAACGCGCCGTACGACGGTGAACGTGGCAAGAACCCGCCCAGCGGTCCGTCGCCGGAGGGCTACTCCGGGATCGACGAGCTCTTCAGCGAGGTGCCCCAGGACCAGGCGCGCCGTCGGCAGGACACCTCACCGCAGCCCGGCGACGCGTTCGCCCACCTCTACCGGGACCAGGACCACCACCCCGACCCGCAGCAGCCCCCGCACCCGCGCACCGGCCCGGAGGAACCCGGTCCGCGCCGCGAGGACGACACCTTCCCGCTGCTGCCACCGATCCCCTCGGCCGCCCCGGAGGCCGCCTCCGGCCCCGCAGAGGCCGTCGAGGAACGCGATCTCGTCGACGAGCTGCCCGAGAAACCCACGGGCAAGCCCTCCGGCGGCAAGGCGGCCGGCCTGCTCCGCTCCAGCGCCGTCATGGCCGCCGGCACCATGGTCTCCCGCCTCACGGGCTTCGTCCGCTCCGCACTGATCGTGGTCGCGCTGGGCGCGGCGTTGCTCGGCGACACCTACCAGATCGCCATCACGCTGCCCACGATGCTCTACATCCTCACCGTGGGCGGCGGGCTGAACTCGGTGTTCGTACCGCAGCTGGTGCGAGCCATGAAGAACGACGCGGACGGCGGCGATGCCTACGCCAACCGCCTCCTGACACTGGTGTCCGTGATTCTGGGCGGGCTCACCCTGACCTCCGTCCTCGCCGCCCCGATGCTGGTGCGGCTGATGTCCGTGGACATCGCAAGCAACCCGGCGGCCAACGACGTGGCCGTGACCTTCGTGCGGTTCTGCATGCCGTCGATCTTCTTCATGGGCATCCACGTCGTCATGGGCCAGATCCTCAACGCCCGCGGCCGCTTCGGCGCCATGATGTGGACGCCGGTACTGAACAACCTCGTCATCATCTTCACCGTGGCGCTCTTCCTCGGCGTCTACGGCGCGGCCGACACCTCCGGGATGCAGGTCGACACCATCCCGCCGGAAGGCGTCCGGCTGCTGGGTGCGGGCACCCTGCTCGGCCTGGTGGTGCAGGCGCTCGCGATGATCCCCTACCTGCGCGCGACGGGCTTCCGCATCCGGCCCCGCTTCGACTGGAAGGGGCAGGGCCTGGGCAAGGCGATGAAGCTCGCCAAGTGGACGATCCTGTTCGTCCTCGCCAACCAGGCCGGCGTCATCGTCGTCAGCCAGCTCTCCACCGCGGCGGGGGAGACGGCCCTGACGGAAGGCGGGCACAACGGCACCGGCTTCATCGCCTACTCCAACGCCCAGCTCATCTGGAACATGCCGCAGGCCATCATCACCGTCTCCGTGATGGCAGCCCTGCTGCCCCGCCTGTCGCGGTCCGCGCACGACGGCGACACGGGCGCCGTCCGGGACGACATCTCCCACGGTCTGCGGAACTCCGCCGTGGCCATCGTCCCCATCGCCTTCGGCTTCCTCGCCCTCGGCGTCCCCATGTGCACGTTCATCTACGGCTCGGCCGGTACCGAGGGCGCCCGCAACATGGGCTTCATGCTGATGGCGTTCGGCATCGGTCTGATCCCGTTCTCGATCCAGTACGTCGTGCTGCGCGCCTTCTACGCCTACGAGGACACGCGCACGCCGTTCTACAACACGGTCATCGTGGCCGCCGTCAACGCCGCCGCCTCCGCCCTGTGCTTCCTGCTGCTGCCCGCGCGCTGGGCCGTGATCGGCATGGCCGGGGCTTACGGCCTCGCCTACATCATCGGCGTCGGCATCGCCTGGCGGCGGCTGCGGGCCAAACTCGACGGCGATCTCGACGGCGCCCACGTGGTCCGCACCTACGCACGACTGGCCGGGGCGAGCCTGCCGGCGACACTGGCCGCAGGCGCCGCCGCCTACGGCATCATGCACGCGCTGGGCAGCGGCTACCTCGGTTCCTTCACCGCGCTGCTGGGTGGCGGTGCCGTCCTCGCTGTGGTCTTCGTGGCCGCGGCCCGGCGCATGCGGATCGCCGAGCTCAACGCCATGATCGGTATGGTGCGGGCGCGGCTCGGCAGATGACCGCGAGGGCCCGCGAACAGCAGCGTTCAGGCGCTCGGCGCGGCCGACGCAACCTTCGCGCCCGGCCACGTGTCGTGCACCACGGCGACCTGTAGGCACAATTGTCGTTGGGCTGAGTGACGGACGACCCGACGCAATCGAATGGGGAGGCAGGAACGACGGTGGCGGAACGGAGCACGGCTGCCGTCGGCGTGACGCACAGCGGCGGCGCACACGAGCCGCCGCCCGCCGGCAAGGCGGGCGAGGTCACGGTCGACGGTGGAACCGAGGAACACAGCAGCCAGGACCCCACCGGAGCCAGCGAGGAGAAGGCGGCGCCCGAGAAACCCCCGGCCCCGGAGCTGCACAGCGGCCACAAGATCGCCAGGAGGTACCGCCTCGAGGAGTGCGTGACCCGACTGGACGGCTTCAGCAGCTGGCGTGCCGTCGACGAGAAGCTGCGACGTGCCGTGGGAGTGCACATCCTGCCCGCGGGTCATCCGCGAGCCCGGCGTGTGCTGGCGGCGGCCCGCTCGGCGGCTCTCCTCGGCGATCCGCGCTTCGTCCAGGTCCTCGACGCGGTCGAGGACGGCGACCTGGTCTACGTCCTCCACGAGTGGCTGCCGGACGCCACCCCTCTCACCGAACTGCTCGTCGGCGCACCCCTGCCCGCGCACGAGGCGTACCAGCTGGTGACGCAGCTCGCTCAGGCTCTCGCCGCTGCTCACCGCGAAGGTCTCTCCCACCTCCGGCTCACCCCCGCCTCCGTGCTCCGCACCGGCTCGGGCCAGTACCGCATCCGCGGCCTGGCGGTCAGCGCCGCACTGCGCGGGGTCACCAGCGACCACCCGCAGCGCACCGACACGGAAGCGATCGGGACGCTGCTGTACGCCTCCCTCACGCAGCGCTGGCCCTACGAGGGGGATGCCTACGGCCTGACCGGCGTCGGCAACCTGGCCAAGGGCACCCTTGTCCCTCCCGACCAGGTGCGGGCAGGCGTCCACCGCGGCCTCTCGGAACTCGCCATGCGGGCCCTCGTCAACGACGGGGCCACCGCTTCCCGCGAGGAACAGCCGTGCGCCACCCCTGAGGAACTCGCCAAGGCCGTGGCACTCCTCCCCCGCATCCGGCCCCCGGAGCAGCGCTTCGCGGCACCCCCGGGCTTCCGGCACACCACGCATCAGCACGGCACGTACGCGCCCGCGGCAGGAGCGGGCGGGGGCGGCAGGCCCGGTGCACGCCCCGGTGAGACCACACCGCCCGCTCTCCCCGGCCGTACCGGGAAGGTCCTGAAGTGGAGTGTGTCCGCCCTCCTCATCGCCGCACTCGGGCTGGGCAGCTGGCAGGTGTCCGAGGCCCTGATGAACCGGGACTCGCCCACCGACAACACCTCCGCGCAGCCCGAGGAGGAACCGGAGGACGGTACGGGCGGCACACCGATCGATATCGCCGGCGTCACCACCTTCGACCCCGAGGGCAACGGTACGGAGAACCCGGAGACCGCCATGCGGGCCTTCGACGGTGATCCGCAGTCCTTCTGGTACACGCAGAACTACTACGACCCGCTGCGCATGCTGAAGCCGGGCGTCGGTCTCGTCCTCGACCTGGGGAAGCGCCAGCAGGTCGGCAACGTGAAGGTGTACTTCGAGGGCCGTACCTCCGCCGAGCTGCTTCTGGCGCCGGAGAGCACCGTCGGCATCCCCACCTCTTACGATTCCTTCGACCGGGTCACCCGGGCCACGGGCCCGGAGCTCTCCTACGAGGCAGGGGAACCGGTGACCACGCAGTACGTACTGGTCTGGCTCACGGAACTCCCGCAGGCGACCGACGGCAACTACCGTGGGCGCATCACGGAGATCCAGGTGTCGGGCCGACCGCACCGGCGAGGACTGCGGACAGGCGACGGGAGGGGGTGGGGCAGTGCAGGAGGAACAGGCGACCGGTACGGGGCGCACGCAGCCGGCCGAGGTGAGCGACGCCGAGTTGCTCGCCCGGCACGTGGGCGGCGACCCCGATGCCTTCGGTGAACTCGTACGGCGCCATCGGGACCGCCTCTGGGCCGTCGCCCTGCGCACCCTGGGGGACCGCGAGGAAGCCGCCGACGCCGTTCAGGACGCCCTGATCTCCGCCTACCGGCGGGCCCACACCTTCGCGGGCCGGTCGGCCGTCACCACCTGGCTGCACCGGATCACCGTAAACGCCTGCCTGGACCGAGCACGCAAGGCCGCCTCCCGACGCACGTCCCCCCTCGACGACACCGAACGCCTGGAGCAGATGCTCGAGCCGCACGAGTCGGCCGAGGCTCCTGCGGAGCGCAGCGACCTCCATCGGGAGCTGATCGACGCGCTCTCCGAGCTGCCGCCGGAGCAGCGGGCCGCACTCGTGCTGGTCGACATGCAGGGCTATCCGGTCTCGGAGGCCGCCGACGTCCTGGACGTGGCCGTCGGCACGGTGAAGAGCCGCTGTGCACGCGGCAGAGCCAGACTCCTGCCTCTGCTCACCCACCTGCGACCGAACAGTTCGCCGGCACGGGATTCCCGGAAGGTGAGCGGAAGAGGGAACCCACGCGGCGGGGCATCCGTCCCACCGGCGAAGGGCGTCCGGCGTGACGTCCCGGAACCAGGCGCAGTCAAGGGTGGAGGTGGAAGCAGGTGACAACCGAAACAACGCCGCACGGAACCCGGGAACACCCGGAGGTCGCCGAGCTGTCCGACCTCATCGAGGGCCTGCTACCCGAATCCCGGGGCGAAGCGCTGCGGGCACACCTCGCGGAATGCCCGCTCTGCGCGGACGTCCACGCCTCGCTGACGGAGATCCGCGGCGCTCTCGGTACGTTGCCCGGCCCATCACGGATGCCGGACGACGTCGCGGGACGCATAGACGCCGCGCTCGCGGCCGAGGCGCTCCTCGACACCGAGCGTCATGCCGCGGAACCTGGTGTCGTTTCACGTGAAACCGCGCCGGACGAGCCAGTCGATGTTTCACGTGAAACCCGCCCTCACCGGCGACCCTCCCGGCCCCCGCGCACGAGTCGGCGCACGACGAGCGCCACCGGGCCGGGCCGCAGGGCCCGAGCGTTCCGGCACCACCGTGCTCTCCTCACCGCCGCGGGCGCGGTGGGGGCCCTCGTGCTGGGTGGGGCACTGCTCCAGGGCATCACCGGCGGCTCCTCCGCTGGTGGGGACGCGGGATCGGCAGCCGGAGAACAGGGCGCAGCGGACGACGGGGGAGCGCTCGCCGCCGAGGGCCTCGAGCAGCGGGTCCAGGACCTGCTTTCCCGTTCCGCGAGCGGCGCGGAGGGCGGCCCCGACCTCAAGACGGAGACGAAGCCGCCGTCCAACGCTCCGCTGGCAGGCGGCCCGGCAGTGGTGCCGACGTGTGTTCGAGCAGGCATTGACCGGCCCGAGCAGCCACTCGCCGCCGAACCCGGACAACCGTACAGCGGGCGCCCGTCCTACCTCGTCGTCCTGCCGCACCCCGGTGATCCGCAGCGCGTGGACGCATACGTGGTGGACTCCTCCTGCACCACGGACGACAGCGGTGCTCCTGCGGAGATCCTGCTTGAGCGCACCCTCCCGCGGGACTGAGTCGTCCCATATCGGCTCTGCCGCAGTACGTACGCGCTGGGTCACCCCCGCCGTACCCCTGCGGGAATGTCCGGCCCCTAGGATCGGTTGGGTGTGGTGGAAGCGCCACCTGGCGACTCCGGACCGACACAGGGCCGGAGGGCCCGATATGCAGTCGGCAGACAAGGAAGGCTCTCGTGAGCGACGTCCGTAACGTCATCATCATCGGCTCGGGGCCCGCGGGCTACACCGCAGCGCTCTACACCGCCCGCGCGTCGCTGAACCCGCTGGTCTTCGAGGGCTCCGTCACCGCCGGCGGCGCACTCATGAACACGACCGAGGTGGAGAACTACCCGGGTTTCCGCGAGGGGATCATGGGCCCGGACCTGATGGACCAGATGCGCGCCCAGTCCGAGCGCTTCGGCGCCGAACTGATCCCGGACGACGTCAGCGCCGTGGACCTCTCCGGTGAGGTCAAGACCGTCACCGACTCCGTGGGCACCGTCCACCGCGCCCGCACCGTGATCGTGGCCACCGGCTCCCAGCACCGCAAGCTGGGTCTCCCCGGAGAGGACGAGCTGTCCGGACGGGGCGTCTCCTACTGCGCCACCTGCGACGGATTCTTCTTCCGCGACCAGGACATCGCAGTCGTCGGCGGCGGAGACACCGCCATGGAAGAGGCCACGTTCCTCTCCCGCTTCGCCAAGTCGGTCACCGTCGTCCACCGCCGCGACACCCTGCGCGCCTCGAAGGCGATGCAGGAGCGGGCCTTCGCCGACGAGAAGATCAGCTTCGCCTGGGACAGCGAGGTCGCCGAGATCCACGACACGGACCGCAAGCTCTCCAGCCTGACCCTGCGCAGCACCAAGACCGGCGACACGTCCGAGCTTCCCGTCACGGGCCTGTTCGTCGCCATCGGCCACGACCCCCGCACCGAGCTCTTCCAGGGCGTTCTCGAACTGGACGAGGAGGGATACCTGACGGTCGACTCCCCCTCCACCCGCACCAAGATCCCGGGTGTGTTCGCTGCCGGTGACGTCGTCGACCACACCTACCGGCAGGCCATCACCGCCGCCGGCACGGGCTGCGCCGCCGCGCTGGACGCCGAACGCTACCTGGCCTCGATGACCGCCACCGCGCCCGAAGAGGCGGCAGAGCCGGAGAAGACCGCGGCCGTCTGACGGCCGAGCGTCGTCCGTCCACCCCGCAAGCCCGTCAGCAGACCACAGCGCCCCACAGCTGGACACGACAAAGGAGAACCCATGGCCGGTGCCACCGTGACCGCGACCGACGCCAATTTCGACGAGGTCGTTCTCAAGAGCGACAAGCCGGTACTCGTCGACTTCTGGGCTGCCTGGTGCGGCCCTTGCCGTCAGATCGCCCCCTCGCTGGAGGCGATCGCCGAGGAGCACGGTGCGAAGCTCACCGTGGTCAAGCTCAACATCGACGAGAACCCGGGCGTGGCCGCCAAGTACGGCATCATGTCGATCCCGACGATGAACGTGTACCAGGGCGGCGAGGTCGTCAAGACGATCGTCGGCGCCAAGCCGAAGGCCGCCATCGAACGCGACCTGGCCGACTTCATCGGCTGAACACCCCAGAAACCCACTGCGGGCCGTCACACCGATCACCGGTGTGACGGCCCGCAGGTGTTTCACGTGAAACATGTCCTCTCGTGCTGGACCGCTGCCGGGCGACGTCGTCAGAGGGGCCGCAGCGCCGGTTCCTTCTGGACCGCCCCCAGCAACTGGTCGAGTGCGCGTTCCACATCGGCCTTCCACGACACGGTCGAGCGCAGCTCCAGCCGCAGCCGCGGAAACCTCGGGTGCGGCCGCACGGTCTTGAAGCCGACGGCCAGCAGGTGCTCGGCAGGCAGCACACAGGCAGGCTCCGTCCAGCGGGCGTCCCCGAACGCCTCGATCGCCTTGAACCCGCGGCGCAAGACGTCCTTGGCCACCGTCTGCACCATCACCCGTCCCAGCCCTTGCCCCTGGTAACCGGGCAGCAGCGACGCGGTCATCAACTGCACCGCGTCCGGCGACACCGGACTCGTCGGAAAGGCCGTCGAACGCGGCACATAGGCCGGCGGTGCGTACAACACGAATCCGACCGGCGCCTCGTCGACATAGACGACCCGGCCGCACGACCCCCACTCCAGCAGGACTGCGGAGATCCAGGCCTCCTTCTCCAGATCCGGATGCCCGGCCTTGACGGCTGCCTCACCGCTGACCGGATCCAACTCCCAGAAGACGCAGCCACGGCAACGCTTCGGCAGATCCGGAAGGTTGTCCAGCGTGAGCGGAACAAGCTGACGCCCCATGGAGACATCGTATCCATGGGGCGTCGATTCGTCCGGTATCAGCAGAACGAGCGGCAGGCGACCGCTCACACGTCCTCGGCGTCTCCCTCGCTCTCGGCGCCCTCGACACTCTCGCGGTGCGCCAACTGCTCGCTGAGCATCCGCCCCTCACCCGGAGCGAACTGACCCAGAATGCGCTCCAGATCCTCCATCGAGGCGAACTCGACGACGATCTTGCCCTTCTTCTGCCCCAGATCGACCTTCACCCGGGTCTCGAAGCGGTCCGACAGCCGCCCGGCGAGGTGGTCCAGCGCCGGGGACAGCCGCTTGCCGGCCCTCGGCCCCTTGGCGCGCCCCGACGACTTCGGCTTCGACCCCATGAGGGTCACGATCTCCTCGACCGCACGCACCGAGAGCCCTTCGGCCACGATGCGATGGGCCAGCCGGTCCTGCTCCTCGCCATCGTCCACGGACAGCAGGGCTCGTGCGTGGCCGGCCGAGAGCACGCCCGCAGCCACCCGGCGCTGCACCGGCGGCGAAAGCCTCAGCAGACGCAGGGTGTTGGACACCTGAGGGCGCGACCGCCCGATGCGATCGGCGAGCTGGTCGTGTGTGCACGTGAAGTCACGCAGCAGCTGGTCGTACGCCGCCGCCTCCTCCAAGGGGTTCAGTTGCGCGCGGTGCAGGTTCTCCAGCAGCGCGTCCAGGAGAAGCTTCTCGTCCTCCGTCGCCCGCACGATCGCCGGAATGGCCTCCAGGCCGGCTTCCCGGCAGGCCCGCCAGCGCCGCTCACCCATGATGAGCTCATAGCGCTCCGGGCCCAGCTGACGTACGACGACGGGCTGGAGAAGACCGACCTCGTTGATCGAGGTGACCAGTTCGGCGAGGGCGTCCTCGTCGAACACCTCGCGCGGCTGCCGCGGGTTGGGCGTGATGGCGTCCAGCGGCAGCTCGGCGAAGTGGGCACCGGTGGGAACACCCTCGACCCCTTCGGCCTGTGCCGCGCCGGCACTCGCGGGCTCTCCGGCGCCGTTGAGATGCCGTGCATCCTCCCCATCCGTGCGTGATGCCGCCTTGGCAGCCGCCACACCGCGCTCGGAGGGCAGCAGGGGAACCGCCGTCGGGGACGTCGCGCCGTTACCGCTCACCGTGGGACGCTCGGTCGGCTCACCGCTCTGCGGGGCAGCGGGAATGAGGGCGCCGAGTCCACGCCCCAGTCCTCTACGTCGATCGCTCACTGCGTCCCCTCCGGCATGCCGTGCTGTTGTGCTGAATGGTTCTGCTGCGCGTGCGGATCGCGCAGCGCGATCTCGCGGGCCGCCTCGAGGTAGGAGAGGGAGCCGCTGGACCCGGGGTCGTACGTCAGGACCGTCTGACCGTAGCTGGGAGCCTCGGAGATCCGGACCGACCGCGGGATGTTCGTGCGCAGCACCTCCTTGCCGAAGTGAGTGCGCACCTCGTCCGCCACCTGAGAGGCCAGTCGGGTCCGGCCGTCGTACATGGTGAGGATGATGGTGGAGACATGAAGGTCCGGGTTGAGGTGACCACGGACCAACTCCACATTTCGCAGCAGCTGTCCGAGCCCTTCCAGCGCGTAGTACTCGCACTGGATCGGGATGACCACCTCGGCACCGGCGACCAATGCATTGACCGTGAGCAGTCCCAGCGACGGAGGGCAGTCGATCAGCACGTAGTCGAGCGGCTGCTCATAGGCAGAGATGGCCCGCTGCAGTCTGCTTTCCCGCGCGACCAGCGACACCAGCTCGATCTCCGCACCGGCGAGATCGATGGTGGCGGGTGCGCAGAAGAGCCCCTCGATGTCGGGGACCGGCTGCACCACGTCGGACAGCGGCTTGCTGTCCACCAGGACGTCGTAGATGGACGGCACTTCCGAGTGGTGGTCGACCCCCAATGCGGTCGAAGCGTTGCCCTGGGGGTCGAGGTCGATCACCAGCACGCGGGCCCCGTGCAGCGCGAGCGAGGCCGCCAGGTTCACCGTCGTGGTCGTCTTCCCCACGCCGCCCTTCTGATTGGCGACCACCATCACACGGGTCTGCTCCGGCCTCGGCAATCCTTCGCCGGCACGGGTCATCGCTTCGACGGCCTGCTGCGCCGCCCGGCCGACCGGAGCGGAGGGGTCACCCTCATAGCCGGACGACACATCCATCGGGGGCGGGGTTTCACGTGAAACATCCCCGGACTCGGTACGGGGACCGGGGACCGGGTCGGCCATCGGCCCCGCGAGGTTGGCGTCGGACCGCAACGGTTCACTCTCCTCGGCAGTACCTTCGTGAGCTTCACAGACTGCCATGTCTTCGGGGTCGTGAACCAGCGAGCCCCGCCTACCTGTGGATGAATCCGTCACCGGAGGCGACTCCGAGGGCGCGGAACGGTCGTCCAGCGGCTTGCGGTCACGTGGAGTGGCGGCCGCACGACCACGGCTGATGATTCCCTGCAACAGCGAGCGTCGTTTCACGTGAAACACGATGCCGCCGCGTGCGGCAGCACCGTGGACGACACTCCGCAATGCATATGCTTTGGCGCTTTTAGGCGTAACCGGACGCCTCTACCCGGACTACCGGCGCCGCTTCCCGCGTGCCGCCTTCGCCCTCTTGGCCGCGAACCGGATCCCGCCAGGACTCTCCCCGACCTCGGCGCGCACCACGGTGGAGAGCGGATCGACCACACCCTCGCCCACCTGGACCACCGACGTCTGCACAACACCGAGCTTCTGCAGAGCGGCACGCGCTCCTTTCAGCTCCTCCTCGGCCGTGTCCCCCTTGAGAGCCAGCATCTCCCCGTACGGCCGCAGCAGCGGCACCCCCCAGCCGGCGAGCCGGTCGAGGGGTGCGACCGCGCGCGCGGTCACCACGTGGACGGGCTTCAGCGTGCCGAGGACCTCCTCCGCCCGGCCGCGCACGACCGTGACGTGGTCCAGGCCCAGCAGTTCCACCGCTTCCTGAAGGAACGTGGTCCGCCGCAGCAGTGGTTCGAGCAGGGTGATCCGCAGATCCGGGCGCACCAGCGCCAGCGGAATACCCGGAAGTCCCGCACCGGAGCCCACATCGCAGACGGTCACGCCATCCGGAACGACCTCGGAGAGCACCGCGCAGTTGAGGAGGTGCCGCTCCCAGAGCCGCGGCACCTCCCGCGGGCCGATCAGTCCGCGCCGCACGCCGACGTCGGCCAGCAGCTCGCCGTAGCGCACAGCGTCCCCGAAACGGTCGCCGAAGTACTTCCGCGCCGCCTCCGGTGCCTCGCCGAGCTCCTCCGTCTCGGACGGCTGCTCGTTCACGGCAGCACGACCACGCAGCGCTGCGGCTCCTCGCCCTCGGACTCGCTGCGCAGACCGGCGGCGGCGACCGCGTCGTGCACGACCTTGCGCTCGAACGGGGACATGGGGCTCAGCTTCACCGACTCGCCGGAGCCCTTGGCGTCCTCGGCAGCCTTGGTACCGAGCTCGGTGAGCTCCTCGCGCTTCCGCGCCCGGAAGCCGGCGACGTCCAGCATCAGCCTGCTCCGGTCACCGGTCTCCCGGTGCACGGCCAGCCGAGTCAGCTCCTGAAGCGCCTCCAGCACCTCGCCGTCCCGGCCCACCAGCTTCTGCAGGTCGCGCGCGGGGCCGTCACCGATGATGGAGACGGCGGCACGGTCGGCCTCCACGTCCATGTCGATGTCACCGTCCAGGTCGGCGATGTCGAGCAACCCCTCGAGGTAGTCGGCTGCGATCTCGCCTTCCTGCTCCAGACGGGACAGGGTGTCGGTGCCCTCTGCGGCGGTCGTGTCCGTCACTGATGGACTCCTGTTCTTACTTCTTGGACTTCGCGGACTGGGGCTTCTTCTTGCCGTGCGCCTGCTGGGGCTTGCGGCCACCGGCTGCGGACTTCTGGCCACCGCCGCCGCCCTGGCCTCCCGCCTCCTGCGGGGCACCGGCGGTCTTCTTCACCGCAGGCTGCTGCTGAGCGCCGGCGGAGGACCGCTGCGACTTGCTCTGACGCTTCGGCTGGGTGCGGTTGGCCCGGGCCTCCTCGACGGCGCGCTTCGCCTCGACCTCGGCCGGGTCCTCCTTGATCTTGCCCTTGGCGCGCAGCTTGTCCTGACGCTGCTGGAAGGCGATGCTGCCCGGCGTCGGGTTGCGCTTGATCACGTACATCTGCTGGCCCAGCGTCCACACGTTGGTGGTCAGCCAGTACACCAGGACACCGACGGGGAAGTTGATGCCGAAGACGGCGAACATGACCGGGAAGATGTACATCAGCATCTTCTGCTGCTGCATGAACGGCGTCTTGACCGTCAGGTCGACGTTCTTGGTCATCAGCTGGCGCTGCGTGAAGAACTGCGACGCCGACATCAGCAGGATCATGATGACCGTGACGACCCGCACGTCGGTGAGGTTCGCCGCCAGGTCGCGCACCTCGGCCGCCGTGTCCATGAACGACGCCGCGATAGGTGCCCCGAAGATCTTCGCCGTACGCGCCTGCTCGACCAGGTCGCCCTTCATCACGCCGACGTTCTGGTCGTTCGCGATCTTGTTCAGCACCTGGTAGAGCGCGATGAAGAACGGTGACTGCGCCAGGATCGGCAGGCAGCTGGAGAGCGGGTTGGTGCCCGTCTCCTTGTACAGCTTCATCATCTCTTCGGACTGACGCTGCCGGTCGCTCTTGTACCGCTCCTGGATCGCCTTCATCTTCGGCTGGAGCGCCTGCATGTTCCGCGTCGACTTGATCTGCTTCACGAAGAGCGGGATCAGCGCGATCCGGATCACGATCACCAGCGACATGATCGACAGACCCCAGGCCCACCCGCTGGCCTCCCCGAAGGGGAGGCTGTACAGCTTGTGGAACTGGACGATGATCCAGGAAACGGCGGTATACAGAGGACCGAGGATCGAATCGATCGTGTCCACGAATCAGGCTCCTTGGGCATGGGACTGGGACCGGTGCTGCTGCCAGCGGCTGCGCAGCCACTGATGCCACACCGGACGCTTCCGGGCGGGAACATGGTCGACGCCACCGGGTGACCACGGGTTGCAGCGCAGGATGCGCCACGCGGTGAGCGCCGTGCCCTTCACCGCTCCGTGCCGGTCGATCGCGCCGTACCCGTAGTGCGAACACGACGGGTAGTACCGGCAGACCGGGCCCAGCAGTGGGCTGATGGTCCACTGGTAGACCTTGATCAACAGCAGCAGCGGATACTTCACGGCTTGGCTCCCAGCAGCCGCTGCAACGCGGTGTCCAGGTCGCGAGCCAGTTGGTCGTGGCTCGCGTCTCCCGCACCGGGCAGCGCCCGTACCACCACCAGGCTACCCGCGGGAAGCGAACCGAGGCGGTCCCGTACGAGGTGACGCAGACGACGCTTCACGAGGTTGCGTACGACCGCGCCGCCGATGGCCTTGCTCACGACGAAACCCGCGCGGGCCGGGGGGAGCGTTCCCCCCGCCTCGCGCGGGTCGTCGGTGTCGCGGTGACCGCGGAAGAGATGCACCACGAGGAGCGGGCGCCCGGCCCTGCGTCCTCGTCGTACCGCGGTCGCGAAGTCCTCGCGCCGCCTCAGCCGGTGCTCGGAAGGCAGCACGTCATGGACCTGAGGGTACGGCGTCAGGCCGACAGGCGGGCGCGGCCCTTGCTGCGGCGGTTCGCGACGATGGCACGACCGGCGCGGGTCCGCATGCGCAGCCGGAAGCCGTGGGTCTTCGCGCGGCGGCGGTTGTTCGGCTGGAAGGTGCGCTTGCTCACTCGGGGGCTCCAGGGATGCTCGGTCTCTGCGAGACGGGTGTGGGGCGCCGACCGGCTGTCACCGTGCGCCCACGAGTAGCTCGCAACGCCCGAGTGTGCACCGCTTCGTCATGCCCATCGGAGGCAGGCGGCAGCAGCCGTCGACAACTCGACCTCGATACGGTACGCGGGCGCGCAGCCTCCGGTCAAACCAGCACTCTTCCCTGGCCGACACGCTCCCACACCCGTTGCCCACCACCCGTACGGACCAGCCGCACCCACCGGCCTTGCGCCACTCGTGCACAGCCTGTGGACAACGACTTGAACGTGGCAGGTCGGCCTGGCTACCGTGGCCGAACTTCCCTTCCTTCCCGACCATCCCGAGAATCACACATTCGCGGGATCTCGTCTTTCGTTCCGGGCCGGACCGGAACCGCAGCCGACCGCCGAGAACCACCCAGCGAATGAGAGAGCGTGCCCGTGGCTGACCTCCCTGCCGATCTTGCCGCAGTGTGGCCACGCGTCCTCGACCAGCTCCTCTCCGACGGGCAGGGAGTCGAAGCGAAGGACCAGCGGTGGCTCAAGGACTGTCAGCCGCTGGTGCTGGTCTCCGGCACCGCGCTGCTCGGCGTGCCGAACGAGTACGCCAAGGGGGTGCTGGAGGGCCGCCTCTCCCCGCTGATCAGTGACGCGCTCAGCCGCGAGTGCCAGCAGCCCATCCGGCTGGCGATCACGGTGACCGGACCGGCGGCTCCCCCCGCCCCGCCCGCGCCGCCGGCCGAGGACGAGCCCGGCACACCGGAGGGATACGAGGCCCCGCAGCTTCCCAGCCCGCGCCCGGCCTATCCGGACTACCCGCAGGCCCCCCGCACGCAGCCACCGCCCCCGCCCCAGCAGCACCAGCCGCAACAGCACCAGCCTCCCGGCTGGCAGCAGCCGCACCACACCTACCCCGGCCGGCAGCGCGCCCCGCACCCGTACGAGCAGCAGGAGTACGAACGGCCCGACTACGACCAGCAGCGGGACTACGAGCCGCGCGACTACGACCCGCAGGGCTACGACCCCCACCGCGGGAACCACGACCCACAGCACGCCCCGCGGGGCCACCACGCCCGGCCGCCCGGCTACGAGCCCTACGACCAGCAGGGTCCCCACCCCGGCGGGCCGGGGAGCGGCCCCGGCAACCCCGCGGGCCACGCCGCCCACCCGCAGAGCCCGCCGCAGCACCACGCCCGGCACGCCGAGCCGCCGGCCGGGCCGTGGACCCCGCGCCCGGCCGTGGACGGCGGCGCGCCCGTACCGGGCAGGCCACCCGCCGCACGCTACGACGGTCCGCCCCGGCTGCCCGCCCCGTCGGGAGCACCCGGCCCGCTGGCCGCCCAGCCGGCGCCCGCGACGGGTCCCGGTGAGCCGACCGCGCGGCTGAACCCGAAGTACCTCTTCGACACGTTCGTCATCGGCGCGTCCAACCGGTTCGCGCACGCGGCGGCGGTGGCCGTCGCCGAGGCGCCCGCCAAGGCGTACAACCCGTTGTTCATCTACGGCGAGTCCGGCCTGGGCAAGACGCACCTGCTGCACGCCATCGGTCACTACGCCCGCAGCCTCTACCCGGGCACCCGGGTGCGGTACGTGAGCTCCGAGGAGTTCACCAACGAGTTCATCAACTCGATCCGCGACGGCAAGGCCGACGCGTTCCGCAAGCGGTACCGGGACATGGACATCCTGCTCGTCGACGACGTGCAGTTCCTCGCCGACAAGGAGTCGACGCAGGAGGAGTTCTTCCACACCTTCAACACGCTGCACAACGCGAACAAGCAGATCGTGCTGTCCTCCGACCGGCCGCCGAAGGCCCTGGTCACGCTGGAGGACCGGCTCCGCAACCGCTTCGAGTGGGGCCTGATCACGGACGTGCAGCCGCCGGAGCTGGAGACGCGCATCGCGATCCTCCGGAAGAAGGCCGTGCAGGAGCAGCTCAACGCTCCGCCGGAGGTGCTGGAGTTCATCGCGTCCCGCATCTCCCGCAACATCCGGGAACTGGAGGGGGCGCTGATCCGCGTGACCGCCTTCGCCAGCCTGAACCGGCAGCCGGTGGACCTGGGACTCACCGAGATCGTGCTCAAGGACCTGATCCCGGGCGGCGAGGACGCGGCACCGGAGATCACCGCCACGGACATCATGGCGGCCACCGCCGACTACTTCGGGCTGTCGGTGGACGACCTCTGCGGCTCCTCACGCAGCCGGGTCCTGGTGACGGCCCGGCAGATCGCCATGTACCTGTGCCGGGAGCTCACCGATCTCTCGCTGCCCAAGATCGGTGCCCAGTTCGGTGGCCGCGACCACACGACCGTGATGCACGCCGACCGCAAGATCCGCGCGCTGATGGCGGAGCGGCGGTCCATCTACAACCAGGTCACCGAGCTCACCAACCGCATCAAGAACGGCTGACTCCCGCTCCTCGGCCCGCTGCCCACGAGGCGTCTCCGGAACACCTCCGGAGACGCCTCTCGTCGTTCCCGGGCCTCTCGACACGTCCGGGCAGGGCCCGGGTCGTCCTCGGGAGGGCACTCCGGCATCCCTCGGCGCGCCACGCGCTGTTCGATTTCCCTCCCCGCAGGCCGCTCGCTCCACAGAAATCCCGCCCACCCGGCGTCCACACCCTGGGGACCGCAGAGTTGTCCAGATCGTCTCCACAGCTGCAGCGCGTCGGCAGGCGTCCGAGGAGGTCAGGCGCCTGTGGAACTGTGGACGCGGGGACTCCACAGGATGTGGACCGCCCGGCGCTCCGCGCGACGGCCGCCGACTTGTCCACCGCCCGCCCACAGGAAGAGGTGACTTGTCCCCAGCCTGTCCACACCTCTGTCCACTGTTCGGCAACACGACGCGCCTGCTCACCGCCGCGAGTGAATCGGCTCACACCGGGCGGCCACCGACCCGTGTGGAGAAGTCGGCGATTCCTGTGGGCGCGGCTGTTGAGAAGTCGGCCCGTGCTGTGGGCGGGCTGTGGGGAAGTTCGCGGCGTCCACAGCGACCCCCCGTTCGTCCACTGCTCGGCCCACAGGCGACGTGGACAAAATCTGGGCGCTGACCTGCGAAGACCGAGTTATCCCCGGTTTCCACAGCCCCTACTACTACGACTCCCCTTAGAGAGAGCGAGATTCGTTTCGAAGCGGGTGCTGTGCACAACTCGGGGCGACGGACTCCTACCCACCTGGCGACGAGTTGACCCACGAGGGCTCCGACTGTCGGTGCGGTGCGTCAGACTGGGACACGGCAAGGGGCCGACAGGAGGCCAGCAGCAAGAGCAGGAGGCGGCTGAAGGTGAAGATCCGGGTAGAGCGCGATGTACTCGCGGAGGCGGTGGCGTGGACCGCCAAGAGCCTCCCCGCCCGTCCGCCGGTGCCGGTACTCGCCGGCCTGCTCCTGAAGACCGAGGAGGGCTCCCTCAGCCTCTCCGGCTTCGACTACGAGGTCTCGTCCCGCGTCTCGGTGGAGGCCGAGGTCGAGGAGGAGGGCACGGTCCTGGTCTCCGGCCGCCTGCTCGCCGACATCTGCCGCTCGCTGCCGAACCGTCCGGTCGAGATCTCCACCGACGGCGTACGCGCCACCGTGGTCTGCGGCTCGTCGCGGTTCACCCTGCACACGCTGCCGGTGGACGAGTACCCGTCGCTGCCGGAGATGCCGACCGCCACCGGCACGGTCCCCGGCGAGGTCTTCGCCGCCGCCGTCGCCCAGGTCGCCATCGCGGCCGGGCGCGACGACACCCTGCCGGTGCTCACCGGTGTGCGGATCGAGATCGAGGGCGACACCGTCACCCTGGCCTCCACCGACCGCTACCGCTTCGCGGTCCGCGAGTTCCTGTGGAAGCCGGAGGTGCCGGACACCTCCGCCGTCGCGCTGGTCCCCGCGAAGACGCTGCTGGACACCGCGAAGTCGCTCAGCGGAGGGGACCACGTGTCCCTGGCGCTCTCCGGCTCCGGTTCCGGTGAGGGCCTCATCGGCTTCGAGGGCTCCGGGCGGCGGACGACGACCCGGCTGCTGGAGGGCGACCTCCCCAAGTACCGGACGCTGTTCCCGACGGAGTTCAACTCCGTCGCGGTGATCGAGACGGCGCCGTTCGTCGAGGCGGTGAAGCGTGTCGCGCTGGTCGCCGAGCGCAACACCCCGGTGCGGCTCAGTTTCGAGCAGGGCGTCCTCACGCTGGAGGCCGGTTCGAGCGACGACGCACAGGCTGTGGAGCGGGTGGACGCCGACCTGGAGGGCGACGACATCTCGATCGCCTTCAACCCGGGCTTCCTGCTCGAGGGCCTGAGCGCCATCGACTCCCCGGTGGCCCAGCTCTCCTTCACCACCTCCACCAAGCCGGCGCTTCTGAGCGGTCGCCCGGCGAAGGACGTGGAGGCGGACGACGCGTACAAGTACCTGATCATGCCGGTGCGGCTGAGCGGCTGAGTCGCTCGGGGACTCGTCGTACGCGGCCGCGGCGCGGCGGAGTGCTGCGGGTTGTGGCGGTCCTCCGGGCCGCCACGCGTCGGGCCAGGTGAGCGGCGGTGCCCACAGCTGTGCACGCCCCCTCGGGCGTAGGCTCGTACCCGGGTACGAAGCGCACGGAGAACATGAGGAGAGGCGCACAGATGGAGCTCGGTCTCGTCGGTCTCGGCAAGATGGGCGGCAACATGCGTGAGCGCATCCGCCGCGCCGGCCACACCGTCGTCGGTTACGACCGCAACGCGGACATCGCGGACGTCCACAGCCTCGAGGAGCTGGTGGCGAAGCTGAAGGGCCCGCGGGTCGTGTGGGTGATGGTCCCGGCCGGAGGGGCGACCCAGT
The DNA here is from genome assembly GCF_000426325.1 of Streptomyces sp. CNS606. NCBI lineage: Bacteria > Bacillati > Actinomycetota > Actinomycetes > Kitasatosporales > Streptomycetaceae > Streptomyces > Streptomyces sp. CNS606. The sequence goes on along the minus strand of NZ_KE384521.1, from coordinate 315,874 downwards.
CCACCATCGACGAGCTCGCCGAGCTGCTCTCCCCCGGCGACGTCGTGGTCGACGGCGGCAACTCGCGCTGGACGGACGACGAGAAGCACGCCGGGGAACTGGCGGCGAAGGGCATCGGTTTCGTCGACTGCGGCGTCTCCGGCGGCGTCTGGGGCCTGGAGAACGGCTACGCGCTGATGTACGGCGGCGACGCCGAACACGTCGCGAAGGTGCAGCCGGTCTTCGACGCCCTGAAGCCGGAGGGGGACTTCGGCTCGGTCCACGCGGGCAAGGTGGGCGCCGGCCACTTCGCGAAGATGGTCCACAACGGCATCGAGTACGCCATGATGCAGGCCTTCGCGGAGGGCTGGGAGCTGCTGGAGGCGGTGGACTCGGTCACCGACGTGCGCGAGGTCTTCCGCTCCTGGCAGGAGGGCACGGTCATCCGCTCCTGGCTGCTGGATCTGGCGGTCAAGGCCCTGGACGACGACGAGCACCTGGCCGCCCTGCGCGGTTACGCCGCCGACTCCGGCGAGGGCCGCTGGACGGTGGAGGCCGCGATCGACAACGCGGTGCCGCTGCCGGCGATCACCGCCTCGCTCTTCGCCCGGTTCTCCTCCCGGCAGGACGACTCCCCGCAGATGAAGATGATCGCCGCGCTGCGCAACCAGTTCGGCGGTCACGCGGTGGAGAGCAGCAAGAAGTAGTCCACAGCTGTGCATGTCACGCATCTGTCGCTGGCCGACTTCCGCAGCTACCCCCGGGCCGAGGTCTCCCTCGACCCGGGGGTGACGGCGTTCGTCGGCCCGAACGGCCAGGGCAAGACCAACCTGGTGGAGGCCGTCGGCTATCTGGCGACGCTGGGCAGCCACCGGGTGTCGTCGGACGCGCCGCTGGTGCGGATCGGCGCGGAGCGGGCCGTCGTCCGGGCGCAGGTGCGTCAGGGGGAGCGGCAGCAGCTGGTGGAGCTGGAGCTGAACCCGGGGAGGGCGAACCGCGCGCGGATCAACCGGTCCTCGCAGGTGCGGCCGCGGGACGTGCTGGGCATTCTGCGCACGGTGCTGTTCGCGCCGGAGGATCTGGCCCTGGTGAAGGGTGATCCGGGAGAGCGGCGCCGTTTCCTGGACGAGCTGGTCACGGCGCGGTCGCCGCGCATGGCGGGCGTGCGGTCGGACTACGAGCGGGTGCTGAAGCAGCGCAACAGCCTGTTGAAGTCGGCGGCGATGGCGCGGCGGCACGGCGGGCGGGGCGCGGACCTGTCGACGCTCGACGTGTGGGATCAGCATCTGGCGCGAGCGGGGGCCGAGCTGCTGGCGCGGCGGCTGGAGGTGGTGGCCGCGCTGCAGCCGCTGGCGGACAAGGCGTACGAGCAGCTGGCGCCCGGCGGCGGGCCGGTGTCGCTGGAGTACCGCGGCCCGTCGGTGGAGGGTGGGCTTTCGGAGGGCGGGCATCCGCAGGGTGCCGGTGCGCGGGAGGAGCTGGAGGCGGGGCTGCTGGCCGCGCTGGGCGAGGCGCGGAAGCGGGAGATCGAGCGCGGGGTGACGCTCGCCGGCCCGCACCGGGACGACCTGTTGCTGAAGCTGGGGCGGATGCCGGCGAAGGGCTACGCGAGCCACGGTGAGTCGTGGAGTTACGCCCTGGCGCTGCGCCTGGCGTCGTACGAGTTGCTGCGCGGGGAGGGGAACGAGCCGGTGCTGGTGCTGGACGACGTGTTCGCGGAGCTGGACGTGAAGCGCCGGGCGCGGCTGGCGGAGCTGGTGGCGCCGGGTGAGCAGGTGCTGGTGACGGCGGCCGTGGAGGAGGATGTGCCCGCGGTGCTGTCGGGGGCGCGTTTCGCGGTGGCCGAGGGGGAGGTGGTCCGGCGGTGAGTCCACAGGGCGCGGACGGCGCGCAGGAGCGGGCTGCCGCACAGGAGCGGGAGCCGGACGAGGTGCAGGCGGCGCCGAAGCCGGCGGCCGCCGAGCCGACGGGTGTGGATCTGGCCCGCGTGGCGCTGCGGGCGGCGAAGGAGCAGGCGAAGGCCCGTGGCGCGGCGGCGCAGCAGCGGAAGCAGGGCCGCCGGGGCGGTGTGCGGTCGGGCGCGGGGCGGGACGGCCGGGACCCGATGTCGCTGGGGCGTGCGGTGAGTTCCCTGATCACCGAGCGGGGCTGGGAAGCGCCGGCGGCGGTGGGCGGGGTGATGGGCCGCTGGCCGCAGCTGGTGGGGCCGCAGGTGGCGCAGCACTGCGAGCCGGTGCGGTACGACGAGGAGGAGCGCGCGCTGCTGGTGGCGTGCGATTCGACGGCGTGGGCGACGCAGTTGCGGTTGCTGGCGCCGAGTCTGGTGGCGCGGTTGAACGAGGATCTCGGGCACGGCACCGTGCGCGTGATCAAGGTGCGGGGGCCTCAGGCGCCTGCGCCGCGGTACGGGCCGCTGCGCGCTCCGGGGAGTCGTGGGCCGCGTGACACCTACGGATAGGTGTGCGTGACCACGCGTGCGCGCGGGCGTGCGCATGCGCGTGTGGGGCGGGTCTGCGCGCGGGTGGGGAGGCGGGTGTGCGGGGCTGCGACGGCCGGTGACGGCCCGAAGCGCTGAGTGCCGCTGTGAGCCTTCCGGCCCCCCGGTCCGCATATGGGGAGTCGCCGGATGGCGATTGAGGGCGGCACGTGGGAACTCAGGCACCGGCAAACCACCATTCATGTCCGAGCCACCGGTACACTGGAGGGCAAGCCGCCCCGTTGCGGAAATCGTCGAACATCGCAGCCGCTCCGCCATGCCCCGGAGACGGCCTGTGCTGTGCCAGAAAGGGCGCTTCGTGGCCGATCCCGGCAAGGAGAACCAGAGCAACACGTCCGAGACCGGCGCCGTGGAGGAGATCCCGGCGGCCGGGCCCAGTGAGGGGCCCGGTTCGCCGTCGTACGACGCGAGTGCGATCACCGTCCTGGAGGGCCTGGACGCGGTCCGTAAGCGTCCGGGCATGTACATCGGCTCGACCGGTGAACGTGGTCTGCATCACCTCGTGCAGGAGGTCGTCGACAACTCGGTCGACGAGGCGCTGGCGGGTCATGCGGACACCATCGACGTGACGCTGCTCGCCGACGGCGGTGTGCGGGTCGTCGACAACGGGCGCGGCATCCCGGTCGGCATCGTGCCGTCGGAGGGGAAGCCGGCCGTGGAGGTCGTGCTCACGGTGCTGCACGCGGGCGGCAAGTTCGGGGGCGGCGGGTACGCGGTCTCCGGCGGTCTGCACGGTGTGGGCGTGTCGGTGGTGAACGCGCTGTCCACGAAGGTCGCGGTCGAGGTCCGGACGGACGGCTACCGCTGGACGCAGGACTACAAGCTGGGTCTGCCCACCGCGCCGCTGCAGAAGAACGAGGCGACGGAGGAGACCGGTACCTCGGTCACCTTCTGGGCCGACGGGGACATCTTCGAGACGACGGACTACTCGTTCGAGACGCTGGCCCGGCGTTTCCAGGAGATGGCCTTCCTCAACAAGGGTGTGACGATCTCGCTGCGCGACGAGCGCAAGGAGCACGTCGACGAGGAGGGCAACCAGAACGCCGTCCGGTACCACTACGAGGGCGGCATCGCGGACTTCGTGAAGCACCTGAACTCGCGCAAGGGCGAGCCGGTGCATCCGACGATCATCGAGTTCGAGGCGGAGGACGCGGAGCGTCAGCTGTCCCTCGACATCGCGATGCAGTGGAACAGCCAGTACAGCGAGGGTGTGTACTCCTTCGCGAACGTCATCCACACGCACGAGGGCGGTACGCACGAGGAGGGTTTCCGTGCGGCGATGACCGGTCTGATCAACCGGTACGCGCGGGACCGGAAGCTGCTGCGGGAGAAGGACGACAACCTCACGGGCGAGGACATCCGCGAGGGTCTGACGGCGATCATCTCGATCAAGCTGAGCGAGCCGCAGTTCGAGGGTCAGACGAAGACGAAGCTGGGCAACACGGAGGCGAAGACCTTCGTGCAGCGCATCGTGCACGAGCAGCTCACCGACTGGCTGGACCGGAACCCGAACGAGGCCGCGGACATCATCCGCAAGGGCATCCAGGCGGCGACGGCGCGGGTGGCGGCGCGCAAGGCGCGCGACCTGACCCGTCGCAAGGGTCTGCTGGAGACGGCGTCGCTGCCGGGCAAGCTGTCGGACTGCCAGTCCAACGACCCGGCCAAGTGCGAGATCTTCATCGTGGAGGGCGACTCCGCGGGCGGCAGCGCGAAGTCGGGCCGCGACCCGCAGTACCAGGCGATCCTCCCGATCCGCGGCAAGATCCTCAACGTGGAGAAGGCGCGCATCGACAAGGTGCTGCAGAACGCCGAGGTGCAGGCGCTGATCTCGGCGTTCGGTACCGGCATCCACGAGGACTTCGACATCAGCAGGCTCCGCTATCACAAGATCATCCTGATGGCGGACGCCGACGTCGACGGCCAGCACATCAACACGCTGCTGCTGACGCTGCTGTTCCGCTTCATGCGGCCGCTGGTCGAGGAGAACCACGTCTTCCTGTCGCAGCCGCCGCTCTACAAGATCAAGTGGGGCCGGGACGAGCACCAGTACGCGTACTCCGACCGGGAGCGCGACAAGCTGATCCAGCTCGGCCGCGAGCAGGGCAAGCGGATCAAGGACGACTCGATCCAGCGCTTCAAGGGTCTGGGCGAGATGAACGCCGAGGAGCTGCGGGTGACCACCATGGACCAGGACCACCGCGTCCTGCGCCAGGTCACGCTGGACGACGCGGCCGCGGCCGACGACCTGTTCTCGATCCTGATGGGCGAGGACGTGGAGGCGCGGAGGTCGTTCATCCAGCGCAACGCCAAGGACGTCCGCTTCCTCGACATCTGAGTCGGCCGGATCCGGCCGGATCCGGCTGTCTCCCCTCCTCATCCCGCGCCGTAGCTAGTTAAGGACTGACTTCGAAGCATGGCCGACGAGAATCTTCCTCCCGAGCCGCACAACCTGCCCGTGGAGAGCGCGATCGTCGACGAGACCGCCGGAGCCCGTGTGGAGCCGGTGAGCCTCGAGACGGAGATGCAGCGCTCCTACCTCGACTACGCGATGAGCGTGATCGTGTCGCGTGCGCTGCCCGACGTGCGCGACGGCCTGAAGCCGGTGCACCGGCGGGTGCTGTACGCGATGTACGACGGCGGCTACCGGCCGGAGCGCGGCTTCTACAAGTGCGCCCGCGTGGTGGGCGACGTGATGGGCACCTACCACCCGCACGGTGACACCTCGATCTACGACGCCCTGGTCCGCCTGGCGCAGACCTGGTCGATGCGGATGCCGCTGGTCGACTCGAACGGCAACTTCGGTTCGCCGGGCAACGACCCGGCCGCGGCCATGCGGTACACCGAGTGCAAGATGGCGCCGCTGGCCATGGAGATGCTCCGGGACATCGACGAGGAGACCGTCGACTTCCAGGACAACTACGACGGCCGCAACCAGGAGCCGACGGTGCTGCCGTCGCGTTTCCCGAACCTGCTGATCAACGGCAGCGCCGGCATCGCGGTCGGCATGGCGACGAACATCCCGCCGCACAACCTGCGGGAGGTCGCCTCGGGTGCGCGGTGGTACCTGGAGAACCCGGAGGCGAGCAACGAGGAGCTGCTCGAGGCGCTGATCGAGCGGATCAAGGGCCCGGACTTCCCGAGCGGCGCGCTGGTGGTGGGCCGCAGGGGCATCGAGGAGGCGTACCGCACCGGGCGGGGCTCGATCACGATGCGCGCGGTGGTCGAGGTGGAGGAGATCCAGGGCCGGCAGTGCCTGGTGGTCACCGAGCTGCCGTACCAGGTGAACCCGGACAACCTGGCGCTGAAGATCGCCGACCTGGTGAAGGACGGCCGGGTGGGCGGCATCGCCGACGTCCGGGACGAGACGTCCTCCCGCACCGGGCAGCGCCTGGTCATCGTGCTGAAGCGGGACGCGGTCGCGAAGGTCGTACTGAACAACCTGTACAAGCACACCGATCTGCAGACCAACTTCAGCGCCAACATGCTGGCGCTGGTCGAGGGTGTGCCGCGCACCCTGTCGCTGGACGCGTTCATCCGGCACTGGGTGGCGCACCAGATCGACGTGATCGTGCGGCGCACCCGGTACCGGCTGCGGAAGGCCGAGGAGCGGGCGCACATCCTGCGCGGTCTGCTGAAGGCGCTGGACGCGATCGACGAGGTCATCGCGCTGATCCGCCGCAGCCAGACCGTGGACGAGGCGCGCGGCGGCCTGATGGACCTGCTGCGCATCGACGAGATCCAGGCGAACGCGATCCTGGAGATGCAGCTGCGCCGGCTGGCCGCGCTGGAGCGGCAGAAGATCACCACCGAGCACGACGAACTCCAGGCGAAGATCGACGAATACAACGCGATCCTGGCCTCGCCGGCCCGGCAGCGCGAGATCATCGGTGCCGAACTCACCGCGATCGTCGACAAGTACGGCAACGACCGCCGTACTCAGCTGGTGCCCTTCGAGGGCGACATGTCCATCGAGGACCTGATCGCCGAGGAGGACATCGTCGTCACGATCACGCGTGGCGGCTACGTCAAGCGGACGAAGACCGACGACTACCGGGCGCAGAAGCGTGGCGGCAAGGGCGTGCGCGGCACGAAGCTGCGCGAGGACGACATCGTCGACCACTTCTTCGTCTCCACCACGCACCACTGGCTGCTGTTCTTCACCAACAAGGGCCGGGTGTACCGGGCGAAGGCGTACGAGCTCCCCGACGCCGGGCGGGACGCGCGCGGCCAGCACGTGGCGAACCTGCTCGCCTTCCAGCCGGACGAGCAGATCGCGGAGATCCTGGCGATCCGCGACTACGAGGCGGTGCCCTACCTGGTGCTGGCCACCAAGTCGGGCCTGGTGAAGAAGACTCCGCTGAAGGACTACGACTCGCCGCGCTCCGGCGGCGTCATCGCCGTCAACCTGCGGCAGATGGACGACGGCCGGGACGACGAACTGATCGGCGCCGAGCTGGTCTCCCCGGACGACGACCTGCTGCTGGTCAGCAAGAAGGCGCAGTCGATCCGCTTCACGGCGAGCGACGACACGCTGCGGCCGATGGGCCGGGCGACGTCCGGTGTGAAGGGCATGAGCTTCCGCGAGGGCGACGAACTGCTCTCGATGAACGTCGTGCGGGCCGGTACCTTCGTCTTCACCGCCACCGACGGCGGGTACGGGAAGCGCACGTCGGTGGACGACTACCGCGTCCAGGGGCGCGGCGGTCTGGGCATCAAGGCGGCGAAGATCGTGGAGGACCGCGGTGAGCTGGTCGGTGCGCTGGTGGTCGAGGAGAGCGACGAGATCCTGGCCATCACGCGCAGCGGAGGCGTGATCCGTACCCGCGTGAGCGAGGTGCGGGAGACCGGGCGTGACACCATGGGCGTCTCCCTGATCAACCTGGGCAAGCGCGACGCCGTCGTGGGTATGGCGCGCAACGCCGAGGCCGGTCGGGAGGCCGAGGAGGTCGAGGCCGTGGTCGACGCCGCCGTGGAGGCCGCGGCCGCCGCGGCCGCCGGAACCGGCGAGTCCCCGGCCGATGGCCCGGCCGGTTCCCCGGCCACGTCGAACGACGAGGAGTAAGGCGTGAGTGGTGCCCAGCCCCAGCAGGCGTATCCTCAGCAACCCTCGCAGGCCCCGCCGGGTCCGCAGCCGCAGGCTCAGCCGCATCACCCGCCGCGGGCGTACGACGCCCCGGCGGGGGCGGAGGACGGCGGCACCGGGGGTGGCGGAGAGGGCGTCGGCGTCCTGCGCAAGCCCCGCACGGGCGCACGTACGGTCCCGCGCACGCGCAAGGCGCGGCTGCGGGTGGCCAAGCTGGACCCGTGGTCGGTGATGAAGGTCAGCTTCCTGCTGGCCATCGCCCTGGGGCTGTGCACCGTGGTCGCGGTCGCCGTGCTGTGGATGGTCATGGACGCGATGGGCGTCTTCGCGGCGGTGGGCGGCACCATAAGCGAGGCCACCTCCAGCGACGGGTCCGACGGGTTCGACCTCCAGGGCTTTCTGTCGCTGCCGCGGGTGCTGACGTTCACCGGCGTCGTGGCCCTCATCGACGTCGTCCTGATGACGGCGCTGGCCACGCTGGGCGCGTTCATCTACAACCTGTCGGCGGGCTTCGTCGGCGGCGTCGAGGTGACCCTCGCCGAGGACGAGTGACCCGCCGCCGTCGCGGCACCGGCCCGGCCCCGGAACCGATTTTGGGGCACGGCCCACAGTGCGCTAATCTTTCCGTGCAGCGCGGGGCTATAGCTCAGATGGTTAGAGCGCATCCCTGATAAGGATGAGGCCACAGGTTCAAGTCCTGTTAGCCCCACCGCGACGTCGGAAGGCCCGGCACCTCCCCGGAGGTGCCGGGCCTTCCGTGTCGTGTGCCCGGTGAAAGGCGTGGTGGCCGGGCGTAGCGGCGGGAGGTGGGCCACGGCGGGTGTTCGCGCCGGTGCGGGGGTCGGTGTGGGTATCATCGGGCGCCAGAAGGTCCCATACGTCTATGAAGGACGAGGTAGCGCGGTGAAGAAGCTTCTCCTGGTCGCACTGGCCGCCGTCGGCGGGCTCCTCGTGTACCGCCAGATCCAGGCGGACCGCGCCGAGCAGGATCTGTGGACGGAGGCGACCGACTCCGTGCCTGCAGGTACGAGCGTGTGACCCCACAGCAGTAGTCCGCGAGGCCCCGGGTGCGAAACCGCGCGCGGGGCCTCGTCGTCTACGCCCGCGAGACGCGGTGCGGGCGCGGGCGGGCGCGGGGCCGGAAAGTGGTGAGCGAGATGCGGGGGCGTGGTGTGGTGAGACGGGGAACCACCGGGCGGGTGGCGGGGCGTGCCGTCCCGCGGGCCCTCGCGACCGCGGTCGTGCTGGGAGTGGCGGCGGGCCTTCCGGGCGGTGCGGCCGTCGCGGACGCGGGCGACGTGCCGGCGTACCGCACGGCGGAGGACGCACAGGCGGTGGACGGGGCGCGGAGCAGCGCCGACGGCCCGCGGCTGACGTCCGGCCGGATCTACACCGACGACATCGGTCCGGGCGAGGAGAAGTACTACACCGTCGAGTTGGACGCGGAGTCGCAGCCCCGGATCTCGGTCACGGCGCTGCCGGAGGCGGGTTCGGAGGTGGCCTACGGCGACGGCGTCAGCGTGCTGCTGGAGGGAGCCGACGGCACGTCCTGCGGCGAGGGCGAAGCCGACTTCGGCAGCGACGGCGCCGCCCGTCCCATCGCGGCCTGGGTCGCCCGTGTCACCGAGCCGGACGGCGCGTGCCAGTCCGCCGGCGTCTACAACCTCTCGGTGACCCGGGAGAGCGACCCGGCCTCCGGCCAGGCCGCGTGGCCGGTCGAGCTGCGTCTGATGAGCGAGCCGGGCCTGACCAGCCTGACCTCGACCGAGGCGCCCGACACCGACGACCTGCCGACCGAGCCGCCCGGCCTGCCGACCGGCACGGCGCGGCGGCTCGAGGGCGGCACGGGTTTCAACGACGCGGCCGGCATGGGCGAGGGCGTGTGGAAGGACCGGCTGCGGCCGGGCGGGACCCGTTTCTACCGGGTGCCGGTCGACTGGGGCCAGTCGCTCGCGCTGAGCGCGGAGTTCGGCACGGCGAAGACCGGCGACGAGACCGCGTACACCTCGGACGGCGTGCAGGTCGCCGTGTACAACCCGGCGCGCGGCTACGTGACCGGCGAGGGCGCCATGTACGAGGCGGACGCCCCCGCGGCCGTGCCGGTCCGCACGCCGCCGGCGGTGTACGGGCACCGGTACGCGTACGACGACGAGGTGGCCGCGGCGTCCGTCGCCGGCTGGTACTACGTCGCGGTGCACGCGCACGCCGACCTCGGCCGTTTCGTGGACGGCACGGTGCCGGTGACGCTGCGCACCGAACTCGTCGGGAAGCCGGGCGACGCCCCGGACTACGCCGGAGATCCCGTCGCGGCGGGCTTCGGGGTGAGCGACGCCGACCGGGACCAGGCGGAGGAGGGGCTGACGCCGCAGGCGGCGCGGCGCAGCGACACCCTGACGGTGGTCGGCTGGTCCGGCGTGGGCACCGGCACGCTGCTGCTGGCCGGGCTGGCCCTGTGGTGGGGCCTCGCACGCCGGTCCGCGGGCGGGTCTGCGGGATGGTCTGAGGGCGCGCCCGCGGCGGGTTTCGGCGCGCCACCCCCGCAGCGCCGCTGACCGGCGGGAACACCGGCCGGTCGCCCGTGGAAGCGTCCGCCCACCGAGCCCTGCGCGGGCGCTCAGGCGGCGGCGAGAGCCCAGACGCCCACGGCCAGGCACACCAGGGCCACCAGCAGCACCGGCACCGCGATCTTCGCGGGCGGCCCCGGCCGTCGTACGGGTGTACCCGGCCGTTGGGCGGCCGGTCCCGCTGCGGGTGGTGCGGGCGGGGCCGTGGGGCCGGAGGCCGGGTGCGGTGCGCCGTACCCGGCGGTGAGCGTCGGGCTGTGCGCGAGCGTCGGCGGCGCAGCCGGCCGGGGCGGCGCGAGGTGGTAGCTCCCGGTGTCCGAGGCCGTGCCCGATGCCGTGTCCGAGGCCGTGCCCGCGCCGGGATCGTTCGCCGTCTGCCGGGCCCTCCGGGGGCCGTCCGGCCCGAACCCCTCCGGCAGCGGGCCGAGATGATCCCGCACCTCCACCGCGCCCGCACCGCCGTCGCCCAGCACCTCCGCCGCGCCCGCCAGGGCCTTCCGGGCGCCTGTGGCCGTACGGAAACGGTCCTGCGGGTCCGGGTGCAGCAGCGTCCCCACGACCTGCCACAGCGGTTCCGGCACCCGCGCCGGTGCGGGCGGCATGCCGCCCGCCCGCTCGTAGTCGTCCAGCAGCGCGAACGCGTCCGGCTTCTCCCCCGTCAGCAGGTAGAGCGCGACGAGTCCGACGGCGTACAGGTCCGCGGTGAAGTCCGGTTCGGCGCCCTGCATCTGCTCGGGTGCGAAGTAGCCGGGCGTGCCCACGATGAAGTCGGCGTCGGTGAGGCGCGGCTCGCCCTTGCGCATGGAGATGCCGAAGTCGGACAGCCGCAGGCGCGGCCGCCCCGTCCCGGTGGGCTCCAGCAGGATGTTGGCGGGCTTGATGTCCCGGTGCACCACGTCCTCCGCGTGCACGGCGGCGAGCCCGGCCAGCAACTGGTCCAGCAGCACGCACACGTAGGCCGGGGGCAGCGGCCCGTAGTCGCCGATCAGGTGGGCCAGCGACCCGCCGCCCACCAGGTCCATGGTGAACAGCACCTTGTCGTCGTCCGCCGCCCAGCTCGCCGGGGCGAGCACGTGCGGGTGGTCGATGCGCAGCGCCTGTTCGCGGACGAAGCGCAGCAGCGCGTGCGCGTCCCGCTGCTGCAGCACCTTCGCCGCCACGTACCGCTGCCGCCGGTGGTCCCAGGCGCGCCACACCGCGCCCGCCCCGCCGCGGCCGATGGGGTCGACCAGTTCGTAGCGTCCCGCGAAGACCTCCCCCATGACTAGTTCGCGTGCTCCTCGTAGTGCTTGACGGCGTCCGCGGTGCGCCCGGCCCCGTAGACCCGCAGGAACTCCGCCAGTTCCGGGTGCCTGTCGGCCAGGGCGGCCGAGGCGTCGAGGATGTCGGCCGCGTCCGACACCGACCGCATCAGCGCCTGGATCTCCCGCACGATCCGCTTCACCGGCGTCTGCGAGGCGCCGGCCGCCCCGCCCTGGACCGTGTTGTTCAGCACACTGCCCCCGGCGGTGCGCTTGATCTCCTCCATGCGCGCGGTGGCGTCCCCGGCGCTGATGTCGCCGCGGGCCACCTCGCCGGCGAGCTCCTGGAGGGCCTGCACCCGCTGCACCACCGCGGGATTGCCGATCTTCGCCCGCTGTCCGCTCATGAGCTGCGACAGCATGGGAGCGGACAGGCCCAGCACGGTCGCGAGGCGCGCCTGGTTGAGCCCGAGGTCGTCGATGAGCCGCCGGAACAGCGTCCCCAGCGGTTCCCCGTACCACTGGCTCTGCAGTTCCCGCGCTCTGGCGGCCGCTTCCTGCTGTGCTGCGTCCATGTGCCTCTCCCCGAGAACTCCCTGCGGACCTTCGCTGGCGCGAACTTGCGGTGCATCCTACGGAGGGTGATGGCCGTGGGGCGATACCCGGTCGGAATCTCCTGCCGCGACCCGGTACGCTGTTCTCCAGCGGGGCCTTAGCTCAGTTGGTAGAGCGCCGTCTTTGCATGGCGGATGTCAGGAGTTCGACTCTCCTAGGCTCCACCGCAGCCGATCAGCGCGTCTCCCCTTCCGGGAGGCGCGCTGATCGCGTTCACGGCCCTGCCGCGCTCCTCCGGCCGGGTGTTCAGAGCTTGCGGAGGCGGATGCGGCGGACGGTGTGGTCGGGGGCCTTGTGGAGGACGAGGGTGGCGCGGCCGCGGGTGGGGACGATGTTCTGGCGGAGGTTGGGCTCGTTGACGGTGGCCCAGGTGTCGCGGGCGTAGGCGAGGGCCTCGGCTTCGCTGACGCGCGTGTAGGTGCGGAAGTACGAGGCGGGATCGCGGAACGCGGTGGCGCGCAGGGCGCGGAAGCGCTCCAGGTACCAGCGGCGGATGTCCTCGGTGCGGGCGTCGACGTAGACGGAGAAGTCGAAGTGGTCACTGAGGGCGAGCCGGGTGCGGCCGTCCTTGCCGGGAAGCGCGGGCTGCAGGACGTTGAGGCCCTCGACCACGAGGATGTCCGGCCGCCGCACGACGAGGCGTTCGCCGGGGACGATGTCGTAGGCGAGGTGCGAGTAGACGGGCGCGGAGACCTCCGGCAGCCCGGACTTGACGTCCGCGACGAAGCGGGTGAGGGCGCGGCGGTCGTAGGACTCGGGGAAGCCCTTGCGGCGCAGCAGGCCGCGCCGCTCCAGCTCCGCGTTGGGGTACAGGAAGCCGTCGGTGGTGACGAGGGCGACGTGCGGGTGTTCCGGGCGGCGGGCCAGGAGAGCCTGCAGGAGCCGGGAGACGGTGGACTTGCCCACGGCGACGCTGCCGGCCACGCCGATGACGAACGGTGTGCCGGGCTGTGCCCCGCCGCCGCCCGGGCCGTCGCCGAGGAAGGTGTTGAGCGCGTTCCGCAGGCCGTGGGTGGCGCCGACGTACAGGTTCAGCAGCCGGGACAGCGGCAGGTAGACGTCCCGTACCTCGTCGAGGTCGATGACGTCGCCGAGGCCGCGCAGGGCCTCCACCTCGTCGGCGGTGAGCGGCAGCGGCGTCGTGCCCGGCGTCGCCCCCGGGTCGCGGGTGGGAGGCACACCCCTGCGCAGGGCGCTCCACTCGGCGCGGGACAGGTCGACGTACGGGGAGGGCGTGGCGGTTCTGGTCGGCACCGACCCATTGTGCGGCGGGGGCGGCGGCGGCCGTCGAACGGGTGTCCGCCGGACCCGCGCGCGCCGGCGCCGCTCCGCGCTACGCGGTGGCGCGCCCCGGCTGGAACGCGCTCTCCAGGCGCACGCACTCGACGATGCTGACGGCGGCCGCGGCGGCCCCGTAGTTGGTGTGGCCCTTGCGGCGGTGGATCTCGCGGCCGCGGGCGTGCCTGAAGTCGGCCAGTTCGCGCTTCATCGCGGCGAAGTCGACGTCCGGGTCCAGGGGGGAAGTCCGCGAGCCGCACGCCGCCGACATGGGCGGAGGACCAGGCGCAGAAGGAGCAGTCGCCGTGCTCGCCGACCATGCACGCGTGCACGTTGCGGTGGTCGACGCCGGGACGGCGGGCGAGGGCGTACTTGAGCCGGGCGGTGTCGTTGACGGTGCCGCTGCCGATCACGGAGCCGGGCGGGCGCCGCGTGCAGTCCCGCGCGATGCGGGTGAGCAGGTCGAGGGGGTTGGTGACGAGGAGGACGACGGCGTCCGGGGCGGCCTCGTCCCAGCCCGGCCATGAGGGAGCGGACGACGGGGGCGTTGCGGCCGCACAGTTCCAGACGGCTCTGCCCGGCGGGCATGGTGGGTCCGGCGGCGAGGACGATCACGGCGGCGCCCAGGTGGCCCGCGCCGACGAGGCCCACCTTCGCCCGTGGCCGTGCGTCACCCATGGCATGCCCCTTCCGGGTCCGGCCCAGGCTGCCCGACGGGTCCACCTCAGGCTACGTCCGCGCCTGCGGCGCCGCAGGCGCGGACGAAGGGGGCGAGGGGAGGGCGAGGAAACCCGGAGCGTGTCCCGCACGTCACAGGGGCGACGACCGCGACGGAGGAGGCGCCCATGGGACGGGAAGCGGCGAGAGGGCGACGGCGGGGCGCGGCGCTCGTGGCCGCCGGCGCCCTGGTGGCGGGATCGGTGCTGCTGGCGACGTCGGGGGACGGAGCGGCGGACGACCGCTACCGCGGCTGCGACGGCGCCGACGCGAACTACGACGCCATGTACCCGGACTTCCCCGCCGACTCCGCGCAGCAGTGGCTCTCCTACGGCGACCACGTCGCCGTCTTCCACCCGCGGCCGGGCAGCGAACGGCGGGCGCGGGGCGTCGACGCGCCGCGCAGCGCGGTGCTCGTCGTGGACGAGGTGCTGCACAGCCGCGAGGGGGCGAAGCCGCTGCCGGACTCCTTCCGCGCCGTGCTGTGGGAGGTGCCCTGCGACTCCCGGGTCCAGCCCGGGCACACCTACCTGGGCCTGCTCGTGTTCGACGCGGTCCGCGGCGAACCGGCCGCGTGGCGGCCGGTGCACGGAGGTGGCCTGCTCCCCTACGACGGGGAGTCCATCGGCACCGGGGAGATCGAGGGCAGGGTGGGTGAGACGCCCGCCGAGGAGCGGTCGCCGTTCGGCCTGGAGAAGCAGATGCACGGCGAGCACGCCGGGACGCTGCAGAGCCTGCTGGAGGTGACCGAGCCGTACGCGCTCGCCGCCCGGCACCCGGACCTGTCCCCCGGTGAACGTCACCAGCTGGTGTACCGGGCCCGCACCGGCGCGCGCTGACCACGCGCGCGGACGCGGAGCGGGCTCAGACCGGCACGGTGGTGTCCGGGAAGGAGTGGTGCTCGTGCGCGACGACCCACCGCCCGTCGTCCCGGCGCAGGCCGATGGTCAGCCGCAGCCGGTTCCGCGGGTTCTCCGCCAGCTCCTCGGGCATGCCGCAGCGCAGCAGGGCGTGTGCCCAGGCGACGTCCTCGCCCGCGGTCAAGTCGAGGTCGGTGATCTCGAACGCCGCGCCCTGCGCCTGCCAGTCGAAGAACGGCGGCCAGGTGTCGCGGTAGGCGTCGATGCCGCGGGCGCCCTCGTACGGCGGCGGCACGTCGTACATCACGATGTCGTCGCTGTGGTCGGCGAGCACGGCCGGCAGGTCGCCGCGGTGCACGGCCGCCGCCCATCGCTCGATCAGCCCGCGGATCTCCTCGCGGTCGCGTTCCGGGTCCCGGTGCATGGCCGGCTCCTTCCGTGGTGCGCCGACGGCTTCCACAGGGGTGGACCCCGGCGCGCCCCGGAACTCATCGCGGCTCATCGCGCCGGGTTCGCGCCGGTTCGGTGGGAAGGGCACGCGGGGTGCGGGTGCCGGTCAGCCCCGCTGGTCGTCCTTCGGCTCCTCGGCGACCTCGCGCAGCCGCCGGTCGGTGCGGCCCGTATGCGCCTCGGTGCGGTGGCCGCGCGCGATGTAGTCGCGGACGACGGCCTCCACGGCGTCCTGCGGGGAGTTCACCCCGGCCAGGACCATGACCTCGACGGCCAGCTCCGCGTCGAGACTGACGGTGACTTTCGCCATGAACAACCCCCCAGGTGGTCGGAATTCGACTGTAGGCGGCCGACGGGCACCCTGCCCAGAGGGCGTCCCGCGCACGCCGCGGGGCGGGACCGGCACGGCGCCGGTCCCGCCCCGCGGGAGGGGGATCACCGCGTCAGCGGGCGTCCTCGTCGCGCTGCTTGGCCTCGACCTCCGGGTCGAGTACCGCACGGTCCGCCTCGTCCATCGTGGCCATCTCCTCGTCGATGACCTCGGTGGGCGGCGGCGGCTCGACCAGCCAGTCGGGGTTGGCCTGCTTGTCCCACCAGCGCCAGGCGGCGTACGCGCCGCCGGCCAGCAGGCCGAGCACGGCCAGCCGCTTGGCGAACCGGCCCGCGCCGGCCCGGCGGGAGCGGCGGCGGGCGAGCTTCTCGATGTCGCGGGCGCTCACCCCGTAGCGCACGGCGGCGAAGGCCGCCGTGCTGCGGGAGGCGGCCTCGCGGCCCGCCGGGGCGGCGGCCGCGCGGGCCTGCTCCAGGTGCGGCCTGGCGTAGTCGTTCGCCTGCTGCGCCGCCTTCCGGGTGCGCTTCGCGGCGTGGGTGGCGGCCTTGTCGACCTCCGGTGGCAGGGACTTGCGCGCCTTGGCCAGCCGCGGCACCACGTGTGCGTCGTAGTTGTCCCGGGCCGCGCTGCGTGCCTGATGTGCTGCGGACGACACCCTGGGGCCCAGGTACGCGCCCGCTTCGTGCGCGTAGTGGGAGGCGTTGTCCCGGGCACTCTCCGCGTAGGGCGCCACCGCCTCCGCGGCGTGCCGCACGCTCTCGATGGCGCTGTCGGCTGCGGCGCGGGCGCTGTCGATGCGGGTCACTTCTCCTCCTCGGTGGCGTGTTCAGGGCCCCGCCGGATCCGCTGCCGCCTCCGCCGGGGAGGCGCCGCGGTGTCCCGGGCCCTGAAGGAACGGCACTGTTTCGCCTTCCACTCGTAGCCAGGATCATGCCTGGCTACCGGCTGCGAAGCACGTACGGACGCGCCATTGGGGGTATGTGTGCCCGCGGGGCGCGCTGGAGCGCGCCGGACCGGGCCGGGCGGGACGCGGGCGGCGACCGGGGCGGGGACGCGTCCGTACGGCGGGGACCGCGGGCGTGGGAGGATCGGGGCAGAGTCGATTCGTACAGATGGAAGGTAGATCGTGGCTGAGCAGCTTTACGCCACCCTGAAGACCAACCAGGGCGACATCGTGGTGCGTCTCTTCCCGGACCACGCTCCGAAGACGGTCAAGAACTTCACGGAGCTCGCCGAGGGCGCGCGCGAGTGGACGCACCCGGAGACCGGTCAGAAGACCACCGACCGTCTGTACGACGGCACCGTCTTCCACCGGGTGATCAGCGGGTTCATGATCCAGGGCGGCGACCCGCTGGGCAACGGAACCGGCGGCCCGGGTTACGAGTTCGGTGACGAGTTCCACCCGGACCTGTCCTTCGACCGGCCCTACCTGCTGGCGATGGCGAACGCCGGCCCGGGCACCAACGGTTCGCAGTTCTTCGTCACCGTCGCGCCGACGGCCTGGCTGACCGGCAAGCACACCATCTTCGGCGAGGTCGCCGACGAGGCCGGCAAGAAGGTCGTGGACGCGATCGGCAGCACCCAGACCAACCCGCGCACCGACCGCCCGGTCCAGGACGTGGTCATCGAGTCGGTGGTCATCGAGCGCCGCTGACGCGGGTCGCGCACGCACACACGCCCGGCAGCGCCGGGAACCGTTCCGCCCCGCCGTCCGTACACCAGGACAGCGGGGCGGGGCATTCTGTAGGGGAGAGGGAGCGGAGCGCCCATGGATCGGCAGCACGGGTCGGAGCACGAGCCGGAACACCGTTCGGAGCACGTGCCGGCCGTCACCTGCTACCGGCATCCGGACCGGGAGACGGGCATCCGCTGCACGCGGTGCGACCGGCCGATCTGCCCGGACTGCATGATCTCCGCCTCCGTCGGATACCAGTGCCCCCAGTGCGTGCGCGGCGGCTCCGGCACCGGACACAAGCCGGGGGCGAACCGGCCGCGGACCCTGGCCGGCGGCGCGGTCGCCGGGGACACCTGGCTGGTCACCAAGATCCTTCTGGGGATCAACCTGGCCGTCTTCGTCGCGGTCCTGGCCGTGGGCAGGCCGCTCACCGACGAGCTGCTGCTCTTCGGGCGGGCCACCACCGAGGCGTACGGGCCGCTGGAGGGCGTCGCGGAGGGGCAGTGGTACCGGCTGCTGACCTCGGCGTTCGCGCACCAGGAGTTCTGGCACGTCGGCATGAACATGCTGGCGCTGTGGATTCTGGGCCCGCAGGTGGAGGCCGCGCTGGGCCGTGGCCGCTATCTCGCGCTGTACCTGCTGTCCGCCGTCGGCGGCAGCGTCCTCGCGTACGTGGTGTCCGATCCGCAGCAGGCGTCGCTCGGCGCCTCGGGCGCCATCTACGGCCTGTTCGGTGCGATGGCCGTGCTGGTCAGGCGGCTCCGGTACGACATGCGGCCGATCCTGATCCTGCTGGCCGTCAATCTGATCTTCACCTTCACCGTGGCGTCGATCTCCTGGCAGGCACACGTCGGCGGGCTGGTCGTCGGCGCGGTGATCGCGTACGCCATGGTGCACGCCCCGCGGGAACGCCGCGCGCTGGTGCAGTGGGGGGCGTGCGGGGCGGTGCTCGCGCTGGAGCTCGTGGCGCTCGTGGCGCGCACGGCGGTCCTCACCGGGTGAGAACACCGGGTGAGGGCGGGTGCGCGCCGCCCCCGCCACGCAAAGTTGTCCACAGGCGAGCGGGGATCTTGTGCATGAGTGAACCCCTACGGGTGCGGACTCGCGCAGACGTGCGTTTTCCCAGCGGGTTCAAGGTTTCCGGCCGACCGTCGACCAGCGGTGACAGTCGGACCGGCGTCAACCTCAGTTGAGTTATCCACAGATCGTCTGAACTTTACCCAGGCTGTGGATCACCCTGTGGATAACTCAGGAGTGGGGCATGCGGCCGCGGAAGGCTACTTCCACTGGGTGGAGACGACGAACCCGCCGGCGATGAAGCCGAAGCCGACCACGATGTTCCAGTTGCCGATGGCCTCCAGCGGCAGGGAGGCGTCGGTCACGTAGAAGACCACGATCCAGGCCAGCCCGATGCCGAACAGCGCGAGCATCAGGGGCGCGACCCAGCGGCGGCCGCCCCCACTGAGGTCGATCTCGGTCTTCTTCGCCGGCGGCGGGGTGAAATCGTCCTTCTTGCGGATACGTGACTTCGGCACGAGGGAGCTCCTGTCGATGCGCTTCGTTACCGCGCGGGGTGAATCGCTAAGGGTCTGGTCCGTTAGCGTAGTGCGTACCAGGCGTGGAGGGAGACTAGGGTACGTGTCCAGGATCCGCATCAGGCCTGCGCGGCTGGCGTCCATCGGGATCTTCGCTCTGGCCGGGCTCATCTTCTGGATCAGCTTCGACACCGCCGAGGGCCACAACATCCGCACCGACGAAACGATGCTGCGGCTGTCCGACCTGATACGCGAACGCAGCGACCGCAACGCGCGGCTGGAGTCGTCGGCCGCCGGCCTGCGCAACGACGTCGACGCCCTCGCCGAGGGCGACAACGGCACCACCGACGCCGAACGCCGCGCCCTGCGCAGCGCCAAGCGCGCGGCCGGCACCTCGGCCGTCGCCGGCTCCGGCCTCACCGTGACGCTCACCGACGCCCCGCCGGACGCCGTCCCCCTGATCCCCGGCGTTCCCGACCCCTCGCCCAACGACCTGGTCATCCACCAGCAGGACCTCCAGGCCGTCGTCAACGCGCTGTGGAAGGGCGGGGCGAAGGGCATCAAGGTGATGGACCAGCGCCTGATCAGTACGAGCGCGGTGCGATGCGTGGGCAACACCCTGATCCTCCAGGGCCGCGTCTACTCGCCGCCCTACACGATCACCGCTGTGGGTGACCCCGCCGACCTGCGGCAGGCCATGGACACCTCGCCCTCCATCCAGAACTACCTCGGCTACGTCGACGCCTACGGCCTCGGCTGGGACGTGCAGCAGCACCGCAGGACGACCGTGCCCGGCTATTCCGGCACGGTGGACCTCCAGCACGCCGAGCCGGCCGAGTGAGGGCGGCGGTTCGGGCCGGTTCGCCCGGCCGTGCCGGGCCGACGGTGACGCACGGCACGTGCGGGCGCCGCGCGCGTATCCCCACTGACGCACACCCGCCGCGGCTCGCCCCTTAGTCTGGAGCCCGCGCCGCCGGTGGCGGCGGCGCGTGAGAAGGGAAGGACGGCAACACCGGATGTACGGCTGGATCTGGCGGCATCTGCCCGGCAACACCGTCGTGCGGGCGCTCCTCTCGCTCGTTCTCTCGCTCGCGGTGGTCTTTCTCCTCTTCCAGTACGTCTTCCCGTGGGTGGACCCGCTGCTGCCGTTCAACGACGTGACGGTCGACGGCGAAGGAGCGTAGGCGGACCCATGGGCGCGCGGATTCTCGTCGTGGACAACTACGACAGCTTCGTCTTCAACCTCGTTCAGTACCTCTACCAACTCGGCGCCGAGTGCGAGGTGGTGCGGAACGACGAGGTGCGCACGGAGCACGCACAGGACGGCTTCGACGGCGTGCTGCTGTCGCCCGGGCCGGGCACGCCCGAGGAGGCCGGGGTGTGCGTCGACATGGTGCGGCACTGTGCCGGGACCGGCGTGCCGGTGTTCGGGGTGTGCCTGGGGATGCAGTCCATGGCCGTCGCCTACGGCGCGGTCGTCGACCGGGCGCCCGAGCTGCTGCACGGCAAGACCTCCAGCGTCGGCCACGAGGGGCACGGCGTGTTCGCCGGTCTCCCGACGCCGTTCACCGCCACCCGCTACCACTCGCTCGGTGTGGAGCGGTCGACCGTGCCGGAGGCGGACCTGCGGGTCACCGCCTGGACGGACTCCGGCCTGGTGATGGGGCTGCGGCACCGGGAACTGGCCGTCGAGGGCGTCCAGTTCCACCCCGAGTCGGTGCTGACCGAGTGGGGGCACCGGATGCTGGCCAACTGGCTGACCGAGTGCGGCGACCCGGCCGCGGTGGAGCGTTCCACGGGGCTCGCCCCCGTCGTGGGCACGTGACGCCTCCGGGGAACGGCGACCCGTACCGCGATCCGTACGGGCAGGAGAGGTACGGGCAGGACGACCCGTACGGCACGGACGCGTACGGCTCGGACCCGTACGGGGGCGGGGAGCAGCACGCGCCCCGGGAGGAGCCGGCCTGGAACCCGGAGCCCTACGCCTACCCGTACGAGCGCCCGGCGCAGGACTACCGGGCGGCCGTCGACGCGCTCGCCGACCCGCTGAACGACCCGCTGCCGTCCTCGGGCGCGGAAGCCGGGCCGCGGGTGCCCTCCTGGGCCCCGCAGGCCACGGACACCCCGCAGGCACAGGCACAGGCACCGCAGCAGCCGGGTGGGGCGGGCGAGGGCACCTCGCCGTGGTTCCGCCCCTCACAGCCGCAGCAGCCGCAGCAGCAGAGCCGCCCGCCGCAGCACCCGCAGCACCCGCAGCAGGGGCAGCGGGCGGCCCACCGGCCGCCCGGAACCCACCCCGGCCCGCACGCCGAGCGGCCCGCCGTCCCGTCGCAGCAGTCCCTGCCCGGCGTACGGCCGGTGGCCCCCGGTCAGGGGCGGCCGCCGCAGCAGCGGCGCCGGCCCACCGACGTGGACGAGACCGCCGCGCTGCCGGCCGTCGACGTGCCCGACGGGCCCGGTCCCCGGCGTCGTCGGCCCGAAGGTCAACGCGACGACCGGGACGGGCGGCCCGCTGCTGCCTCGGACGCCTCCGGAACCGACGCGGGCGCCGCACCGGACGACGACGAGCCCCGCACGGTCGCCCTGCGCCGCCCCAGCGAGGCCGAGCTGGGAGGCCGCGCCGCCCGGCGCAAGGCCGCCGCCAAGGGGCGTGGCGGCCGTCGTGGCGCCCCCGCGGCGCCCGCACGGCCCATGACGCGGCTGGAGGCCCGCCGGGCCGCCAGAGCGGCCAAGGACGGGCCTGTGGTGCTGCTCAGCCGCGCCATCGGCGAGGTGTTCATCACCTGCGGCGTGCTGATGCTGCTCTTCGTCGCCTACCAGCTCTGGTGGACGAACGTGCTCGCCGGCCAGTACGCGGGCGGCGCCAAGGACAGCCTGACGCAGAAGTGGGAGGAGAACCCGGAGCGCAAGCCCGGCGCGTTCTCCCCCGGCCAGGGTTTCGCGCTGCTGCACATACCCAAGCTCGACGTGGTGGTGCCCGTCGCGCAGGGCATCGACAAGCAGTCGGTGCTGGACAACGGCCTGGCCGGGCACTACGACGAGAAGTCCGGCCTGAAGACCGCGATGCCGTGGGACGAGCAGGGCAACTTCGGCGTCGCCGGTCACCGCAACACCCACGGCGAGCCGTTCCGCTACATCAACCGCCTCGTCTCCGGCGACGAGATCATCGTGGAGACCGCGGACACCTACTACGTCTACGAGATGTACAGCCGGCTCCCCTCGACCACCCCCGCGAACACGAGCGTGCTGGATCCGGTGCCGCCCCAGTCGGGCTTCAAGGAGCCCGGCCGCTACATCACGCTGACGACGTGCACGCCGGAGTTCACCTCGAAGTACCGGCTCATCGTCTGGGGCAGAATGGTGGACGAGCGTCCGCGCAGCGAAGGCAAGCCGGACGCTCTCGTCGGGTAGCGGGACCCCCGGCGCAGGGGTGCAGGGGGCTGAGCATGTCGAGGGGAAACGGGCGGTCAGCGGTGGCACGGAACGCGCAGGACGTCGGGGCCGGAGAGGACGTCGGGGGCGACGCGGAGCCGGACCGGGAGCCGCGGACGGAACGTTCCGCCGACGCCGTGGCCCCCGAGCGTCCCCCGCGCAGCGGTCGTCGCCGCCGGGTCGTCCGCCGGATCGCCGCCGTCGTCAGCGTCGTCGGTGAACTCCTCATCACCGCGGGGCTGGTGCTGGCGCTGTTCGTCGTCTACTCGCTCTGGTGGACGAACGTCGTCGCCGACCGGCAGTCCGACGAGCAGAGCGACCGGGTGCGCGAGGGCTGGGCCGCGAGCGAGGACCGCACCGAGCCCGGCGAACGGGGCCCCGGCGAGCGGAACCTGAAGAACGGCATCGGCTTCCTGCACGTACCCGCGATGTCCGACGACGACATCCTCGTCACCCGGGGCACCGACATCGCCGATCTCAACAAGGGCGTCGCCGGCTACTACACCGACCCGGTGAAGTCGGCGCTTCCCTGGGACCAGTCCGGCAACTTCTCGCTCGCCGCCCACCGCGACGGGCACGGCGCCAGGTTCCACGACATCCACGAGATCGACGAGGGCGACCCGATCGTGTTCGAGACCGAACACACCTGGTACGTCTACGAGGTGTACGAGATCCTCCCGGAGACCTCCAAGTACGACGTCGACGTGCTGGCGGACGTCCCGAAGGTCTCGGGGAAGACCGAGGAGGGCCGCTACATCACGCTGACGACGTGCACGCCGATGTACACCTCCGAGCACCGCTACATCGTGTGGGGCGAACTGAAGCGCACCGTCCCCGTCGACGCCGACCGCACCCCGCCGTCGGAGCTGCCCTGAGGCGGCGCGGCCGGAGGGCGTGACCGGGAACGTGGGACGCGGCGAGGGCCGGGCTCGTGACGAGCCCGGCCCTCGCCGGTGGAGCGTGCGGTGCGCCGCGGGTCAGTCGTCGTCGCCGCGCCGGTCGCCGCCGTCGGGGCCGCCGAAGAACCCGCCGTTGTCGCCACCGGGGTTGGGCGCGGCGTAGAGCGTGACCACCGATCCCTGCGGCGCCTGTGTGCCCGGTGCCGGGTTGGTGTTGACGACCTTGGCGTTCGGGTCGGTCGACCCCTGAACCTGGACGGTGAAGCCTGCGCCTTCGAGCTCCGCCTTGGCATCCTTGACCGCCTTGTTCCGCACGTCCGGCACGGCCGCCGGCTGCGGGGTGGCCGGGGCCTTGGCGACGGTGAGGACGATCGTGCTGCCCGGGGCGGCCTGGCCGGTCGGGCTCTGCTCGATGACCTGGTCCGCCGGGGTGCCGGGGCTTTCCTTCTCCTTGCGGGCGACCTCGAAGCCGTTCTGCTGGAGCTGGGACGCCGCCTGGTCGTAGGGCTTGCCGACCACGTCCGGCACCGTCTCCACGTTCTGCTTCGCCACCGTCAGGGTGATGGTCGCGCCGCGGTCGGCCTTGGAGCCGCCGGCCGGGTCCTGGCCGAGGACGGTGCCGACCTCCTCGTCGGACTCCTCGTCGACCCGCTTCACCTCGAAGCCGGCCTCCTGGAGCTCCTCCTCGGCGGCGTCGTAGTCGTCACCGTCGACGTCGGGGACCTCCAGCGGAGCCGGGCCCTTCGACATGATGATGGTGATCGTGTCGCCCTCGGTGACCTGATCGCCCTCGGCCGGATCGGTCTTGCAGACCGTCTTCTTCTCCTGCTCGCAGTACTCCGCCTGCCCCTTCTGGACCTCCAGCCCGCGGCCCTCGGCCGCCGACTGGGCATCGGAGTAGCTCTGCCCCGCGAGGCTCGGCATCTCGAACGTGTCGTCGTCGTTGTTGCCGCCGAAGATGACCTGCCCCATGAAGATGGCGCCGATCAGCACCAGCACCAGCGCGACGATCAGCAGGATCGTGGAGGTGTTGCTCTTCTTGCCGCCGCGTCGCCCGCCGCGGCCGTCCTCGTCGTAGTAGCCGCCGTCGTCGTCGCGCATCGGCGGCAGCATGGACGTACGGGCGTCCTGGGTGCGCAGCGCGGTCGTCGGGCGGTCGTCGTGGTCGGAGTAGCCGCCGCCGGAGGCGTAGCCGACCGAGCCCATGGCGGCGGTGGCGGCGACGGGCTGGCCGTCGAGGGAGGCCTCGATGTCGGCACGCATCTCGTCGGCGCTCTGGTAGCGGTAGTCGGGGTCCTTGACCAGGGCGCGCATGACGATGGCGTCCTGGCCGGGCGTGATCTCCGGGTCGAACGCGCTCGGCGGCGTCGGCTCCTCGCGCACGTGCTGGTAGGCGACGGCGACGGGGGAGTCGCCGACGAACGGCGGCCGGACGGTGAGCAGCTCGTAGAGCAGGCAGCCGGTGGAGTACAGGTCGGAGCGGGCGTCGACCTGCTCGCCCTTGGCCTGCTCGGGGGAGAGGTACTGGGCGGTGCCGATGACGGCCGCGGTCTGGGTCATCGTCATCCCGGAGTCGCCCATGGCGCGGGCGATGCCGAAGTCCATGACCTTGACCTGCCCGTTGCGCGTCAGCATGACGTTGGCGGGCTTGATGTCGCGGTGGACGATGCCGTTGCGGTGGGAGTACTCCAGTGCCTGGAGGATGCCGATGCACATCTCCATGGCGCGCTCGGGCAGCAGCTTGCGCCCGGAGTGCAGCAGTTCGCGCAGCGTCGAGCCGTCGACGTACTCCATCACGATGTACGGGATGGACACCTGGTCGACGTAGTCCTCGCCGGTGTCGTAGACGGCGACGATGGCCGGATGGTTCAGCGAGGCCGCGGACTGGGCCTCGCGACGGAACCGGGCCTGGAACGACGGGTCGCGGGCGAGGTCGACGCGGAGCGTCTTGACCGCCACGGTGCGTCCCAGGCGGGTGTCGTGGGCGAGGTAGACCTCGGCCATCCCGCCTCGGCCGAGCACCGAGCCCAGCTCGTACCGGCCGCCGAGGCGACGCGGCTCTTCCATAGTCTCCAGCCCTCTCCGTCTTTCCGGGACGCCCCCTGGCGTGCGGGCGCCGGCGGTGTGCTGCTCGGCATACGGTACCGGCACGCTTCCCGGGGGTTCACGTGACCGGGGTCACCCTCCGCGGGGTGCCCGGTTCACGGCTTTTCCTCAAGTACGGCCTCCATCACGGCCTTGGCGACCGGAGCGGCCAGCTTGCTGCCGCCGATCTCGTCGCGGACTGTGTCGGAACTCTCGATGACCACGGCGACGGCCACCGGCGACTCGCCGTTCTGGTCCTTGGCGTAGCTGACGAACCACGCGTAGGGCTTCTCGCTGTTGCCCACGCCGCGCTGCGCGGTACCGGTCTTGCCGCCGACCGTGTAGCCGGGGATCTGCGCGGACTCGCCGGTGCCCTCGCTGACGACGGTCTCCATGCCCTCCTGGAGCTTCTGCGCGGTGGCGCCGGACATCGGCTCGCTCAGCTCCTCCGGCTTGGTCTCCTCGATGATGTCGAGGTCGGGCGAGCGGAGCTTGTCGACCATGTACGGCTGCATCAGTGCGCCGTCGTTGGCGATGGCGGCGGTGACCATGGCCATCTGCAGCGGGGTGGAGGTGACGGAGCCCTGGCCGATGCCGGCGTAGGCGTTCAGGTCGGGCTCGGCCTGGGGAAACCCGCTGGCGACGGCGCGGACGGGGACGAACTGCTGCTCGTTGAAGCCGAACTTCTCCGCCGCCTCCTTCATCTCCTCGTTGCCCAGCTCCTCGCTGATCTTGGCGAACACGTTGTTGCAGGAGTACTGGAGCGCGACGCGGATGGAGGCGTTCTTGCAGGGGATGGTCTCCGACCAGTTGGGCAGTTCGTTCCCGGAGATCGGCGCGTTGTACGGGCTCGGGGAGTCGGTCTTGCCGTCGAGCGTGTACCGGCCGCTCTCCAGTGCCGCCGCCGCGGTGACCAGCTTGAAGGTGGAGCCGGGCGGATAGGTCTGCCGCAGGGCCCGGTTGAGCATGGGCTGCGAGGTGTTGTTCTCCTTCTGCAGCGAGGTCCAGGTCTGCTGGTCCTCCTCGGACATGCCGGCGATCTTCGACGGGTCGTACGAGGGGGTGTTCGCAAGCGCGAGGATCTCGCCCGTCTGCGGGTCGATGGCGACGGCCGCGCCCTCCTTGCCCTGGAGGCCGTCGAAGGCGGCCTTCTGGGCGGACGGCATCAGGGTGGTGGTGACGTTCCCGCCGCCCGGCTGCTCCCCGGTGAGCATGCCGATGGTGCGGTCGAAGAACAGCCGGTCGTCGGTGCCGGTGAGGAACTCGTCGTAGACGCCCTCGATGAGGGTCTCGCCGTAGATCTGGGCGGAGAAGCCGGTGACCGGCGCCCACATCTCGCCGTTCTTGTACGTCCGCTTGTACGCGAAGTCGCTGGCTTCGGTCTTGGTGGAGCCGGTCAGCGGGGTGCCGTCGGCGGCGAAGATGTCGCCGCGCGGCTGGCTGTAGCGCGCGATGAGGCCGCGGCGGTTGTTGTCGTCGCTCTGGAGTTCGTCCGCCTGGACGAACTGGAGCCAGTTGGCGCGGGCGAGCAGGGCGAAGATCAGCACGCCGGCGAAGATCGCGATGCGGCGCAGGGGCTTGTTCACGGGCGGACCACCTGTGTCATTTCTGCGTCGGTTGAGGGCGCCGGAGTGGGCGCCGGGCGCCGGGCGGTGTCGCTGACGCGCAACAGGATGGCGACGAGCGCCCAGTTGGCGATCACGGACGAACCGCCCTGCGCCAGGAAGGGCATCGTCATACCGGTGAGCGGGATCAGCGCGGTGACGCCGCCCGCGACGATGAAGACCTGGAGGGCGAAGGCGCCGGAGAGGCCGACGGCGAGCAGCTTGCCGAACGGGTCGCGCGCGGCGAGCGCCGTGCGGACACCCCGCTCGATCAGCAGGCCGTAGAGGATGATGATCGCCATCAGGCCGGTGAGGCCGAGCTCCTCGCCGGCGGTGGCGAGGATGTAGTCGCTCTTCGTCGCGATGCCGCCGATGAGGCGGGAGAAGCCCTGGCCGAGCCCGGATCCGAGCAGCCCGCCGGAACCGAACGCGTAGATGGCCTGGGCCGTCTCCGTGACGCCGCCGTTCGGCGCCAGTGCCGTCGGGTTGAGCCAGTTCTCGACGCGTTTCCCGACATGGTCGTTGAAGGTGGCGACGAAGACGGCGCCGCCCGCGGAGAGCAGCAGGCCGAAGACGATCCAGCTGGTGCGCTCCGTCGCCACGTACAGCATGATCACGAACATGCCGAAGAAGAGCAGCGAGGTGCCGAGGTCGGTCTCGAAGACCAGGATCAGCATGCTGAGGACCCAGATCGCGAGGATCGGGCCGAGGTCGCGGCCGCGGGGCAGGTAGAGGCCCATGAAGCGGCGGCTGGCCAGGGCGAGGGCGTCGCGCTTGACCATGAGGTAGCCGGCGAAGAACACCGCGATGATGATCTTGGCGAACTCACCGGGCTGGAGCGAGCCGACGCCGGGGATGGTGATCCAGATCTTGGCGCCGTTCACCGCGGGGAAGAACATCGGCAGGGCCAGCAGCACCAGCGCGACGACCATGGAGATGTAGGTGTAGCGCTGCAGGACGCGGTGGTCCTTGAGGAAGATCAGCACGGCCACGAAGAGGCCGATGCCGATCGCGGACCACAGCAGCTGGCCGGGTGCGGCGTCCGGCGGCTGCAGGTACTCGACCTGGTCGAGGCGGTAGATGAGCACCAGCCCGAGGCCGTTGAGCAGCATCGCGATGGGCAGCATCAGCGGGTCGGCGTACGGCGCCCACTTGCGGACGACCAGGTGGCCGCAGGCGGCGAGGGCGGTGAGGCCGACGCCGTAGCCGAGCATGCCGGCGGGGAGTTCGCCGTCGAGGGCGAGGCCCACGTTGGCGTAGGCGAAGATCGGGATCAGCACCGCGAAGACGAGCATGGCCAGCTCGGTGTTGCGCCGGCTGGGGAGGCCGCCGGAGGAGACCGTCGTATTGCTGCCGGTGTTGATGTTGAGGTTGCTGCTCATACGCTGTCCGGTCCCCTACGGCGTGGTGCACTGCTGGGCGAGTTCACGCTGCTTGTCCGACATGCTGGGGCCGGGCGAAGGCGAGGGGGAACTCTGGCTGTCGGAGGGGCTGCCGGCCCGGTCGCCGCCACTCTGGCCGCTGCCCCGGCCGTCGTTGCGGTCGTTCTGGCGCTGGCGCTGCTCCTTCTCCTGCTCCTCGCGGGCCTTCTGCTGCTCCTCGGCGAGACGGCAGGCCTCGGTCTGGGCGCGGAGTTCGCCGACCTTCTCCTCGGCCTGGGCGAGGTCGTCGGCGGTGATGGACTCCTCGAGGCGCTGCCGCTGGAAGGTCGTCAGGTACTCCAGCGGGACGTCGGGGTGGTCCTCGTGCACGCTGCTGAGGCTGACGCCGGCCAGCTCCTGGCTGATGCCCCGGTAGACGGCGACGTGGTCGCCGTTGGAGCCGACGTAGTACTGCTTCTGCGTCCAGGACCAGCCCGCGTACACGCCGCCGCCGAGGACGGCGAGGACGAGGGCGATGATCAGCGAGCGCTTGATCCAGCGCCCCCGGGAGCGCGGTTTGACGAAGTCGTCGTCGGTGAAGCTGCCGAACGATCCGGTGGCGGGCGGGGTGCCGGGGCCGTGGCCGCTGCCGGGCGGGCCGAAGCCGCCGTCCTGCGGGGTGCCGTGCTGCCCCGGGGGCTGCTGCGGCGGCACGGCGGGGCCGGAGCCGCCGCGGCCGAGTTCGGCGGCGCGGGCGGCGGGCGTGTGGGCGTCGCCGTGCAGCTGGGTCTGGTTCTCGGCGACGGCGCCGACGATGACCGGGGTGTCGTTGAGCTGGGTGGCGGTGCCGTCGTCGGCGTCCACGTCGAGGACGTCGGCGACGATGCAGGTGATGTTGTCGGGGCCGCCGCCGCGCAGCGCGAGCTGGATCAGCTCCTGCACGGTCTCCTGCGGGCCGTGGTAGCCGGCGAGGGTGTCCTCCATGGTCTGGTGGGACACGACGCCGGACAGGCCGTCGGAGCAGACCAGGTAGCGGTCGCCGGCCCGCACCTCGCGGATGGACAGGTCGGGTTCGACGTGGTCGCCGCTGCCGAGGGCGCGCATCAGCAGCGAACGCTGCGGGTGCGTGGTGGCCTCCTCCTCGGTGATGCGTCCCTCGTCGACGAGCTTCTGCACCCAGGTGTGGTCGGCGGTGATCTGGGTGAGGCGGCCGTCGCGCAGCAGGTAGGCGCGCGAGTCGCCGACGTGCACCAGGCCGAGGCGGCGGCCCGTCCACAGCAGGGCGGTGAGCGTGGTGCCCATGCCTTCGAGCTGCGGGTCCTCCTCGACCATCACCCGGAGCTGGTCGTTGGCGCGGCGCACCGCGTTGCCCAGCTCGGTGAGCAGGTCGGAGCCGGGGACGTCCTCGTCCAGCTGCACGATGGTGGAGATCACCTCGGAGCTGGCGACCTCGCCGGCGGCCTGGCCGCCCATTCCGTCGGCGACGGCGAGCAGCCGGGGCCCGGCGTAGCCGGAGTCCTCGTTGTGCTCGCGGATCATGCCGTCGTGCGATCCGGCGGCGAAGCGCAGTGACAGACTCATGCGCACCTCGCCCGTCGGCTCCGGGTACATCCGCACGGTGCCCACCCTCCGGTCGTCATGTCTTCGGCCTGTCTACTTCCGCAGCTCGATGACCGTCTTGCCGATACGGATCGGCGCTCCGGGCGGAATCGGCGTCGGTGTGGTGAGTCGGGACCGGTCCAGGTAGGTGCCGTTGGTGGACCCGAGGTCCTCCACGATCCACTGCCCGTCGCGGTCGGGGAAGATCCTGGCATGGCGGCTCGAGGCGTAGTCGTCGTCCAGCACGATCGTGGAGTCGTGCGCGCGGCCGAGGGTGATCGTCTGGCCCTGGAGCGCGACCGTGGTGCCGGTCAGCGACCCCTCGGAGACGACCAGCTTGGTGGGGGAGCCGCGGCCGGAGCGTCCGCGGTTCCTGCCCGACTGCTGCGGCCGCTGCTGCGGCGCCTGGCGCTGCTGCGGACGTGCGTCGGGGCGCCGTGCGCCGCGCTGGGTCACCCGGGTGCCGAACAGGTCACTGCGGATGACCTGCACGGCCACGATGACGAACAGCCACAGCACGGCGAGAAATCCCAACCGCATGACCGTCAGGGTCAGCTCTGACATTGCCCCCGCTTCACCCTTCGGCTTGCCGGTAAATGATCGTGGTGCTGCCCACGACGATCCGTGAGCCGTCGCGGAGCGTAGCGCGTGTGGTGTGCTGTCCGTCCACCACGATGCCGTTGGTGGAACCCAGATCCTGCACGTTCGCCGCTCCGCCGCCGCCCTGGACGCGGATCTCGCAGTGCCGGCGGGACACCCCGGGGTCGTCGACACGGACGTCGGCCTCGGTGCTGCGGCCCAGGACCATGCTGCCGCCGGAGATCTGGTGGCGGGTGCCGTTGATCTCGACCCAGCGGCGGGTCTCGGCGCGCGGCAGCGGCCCGCCCGGGCCGCCGCCCGGGGCGTGCGAGGGCATCGGAGGCGCCCCCGTCGGACGCGGGGGATAGCCTCCGCCGCCGCCCGATCCGGTGGGGGGTGCGCCCATCTGACCGCCCGCTCCGGCGGGGCCGGAGCCGCGGTCGGCGCTGCCGCCGCGCGGCTGGGAGGTGCTGGAGGCCAGCGTGCGGCTGCGGACCCGGTACAGGCCGGTGTCGAGGTCCTCGGCCTTCTCCAGGTGCACCTTGATGCTGCCCATGAAGGTGTAGCGCTGCTGCTTGGCGTAGTCGCGGACCATGCCGGCGAGCTCGTCGCCGAGCTGGCCGGCGTACGGGCTGAGGCGGTCGTGGTCGGGTGCGCTGAGTTCGACGATGAAGTCGTTGGGGACGACGGTCCGCTCGCGGTTCCAGATCGTCGCGTTGTTGTCGCACTCGCGCTGGAGGGCTCCGGCGATCTCGACCGGCTGCACCTCCGACTTGAACACCTTGGCGAAGGTGCCGTTGACGAGACCCTCGAGTCGCTGCTCGAACCGCTTCAGAACTCCCACGGTGCACCTCCTTCCCAGATGGCCGTCGCTCTAGTACGACGCCTGCGCTCCCAGTGTGACGGGCTCCAGTGTGACCGAACGCGGGCACACCGCGCCCCGGTACTGCTTACTGATCGTATCCACGCGCGGGGATACCGGCTGGTTCCCCGACGTGCCCCCGTGGCGCGGGTGTCGCCGCTCACACCCCCCACACCCTCGCACGATGGTAGGGGGCGGACGGGCGGCGCCGGTGGACAGTGTCCCTCAGCGGGGCCGTGCGGGGTGCGCGGAACGGATGTGAATCCACCCCGTCATGCGTGCTAACGT
This sequence comes from Streptomyces sp. CNS606, assembly GCF_000426325.1. NCBI lineage: Bacteria > Bacillati > Actinomycetota > Actinomycetes > Kitasatosporales > Streptomycetaceae > Streptomyces > Streptomyces sp. CNS606. Next base: position 284,340 of record NZ_KE384521.1, on the reverse strand, counting down.
GTGCGACGTCGGAAGGCACCGCGAGGAGTCGGCCGGCGGACTTCCCCGAAGGTGTGGGGAAGCACCCGGGCGCGGGTGGCGGAATAGGCAGACGCGCTGGATTCAGGTTCCAGTGTCCGAAAGGACGTGGGGGTTCAACTCCCCCCTCGCGCACCAGAATCAGAACCCCGCAGGTCGTGGACCTGCGGGGTTCTTCTGTGTGCGCCGGGGCGGTCAGTCGCCGAGGCGGGCGGCGAGTTCGCGGCCCTGGGCGCGGGCGGCGGCGAGGGCGTCCTCCCGGGACTCCTCGAACTGCGGGACCAGCGAGGCCATCGCCGGCGTGACCGGCGCCAGGGTGAGCTCGGGCAGGATGAACTCTGGCTTCATCCCCAGCTTCTCCGCGAGCACCATCTGGAGGTACGGCTCGAGGTGGTCGTTGCCCTCCTCGGGGGTGCCGGGACGGTAGGAGCCGCCACGGGAGGTGATGACGATCACGTGCTTGCCGGCCAGCGTGGGGCTCTCGGACATGGTGGTGCGGCCGACGGCGATGACGTGGTCCAGCCATGCCTTCAGGCCGGAGGCGATCGACCAGTTGTACAGCGGGGCGCCGAGCACGATCACGTCGGCGGACTCGGCCTCCTCGATCAGCTGCTCGCGCAGAACGGACGCCTCCTGCTGCTCCGGGCTGCGGTCGCCGGGGGCGACGTAGCCGGCGTAGTAGGCGGTGGCGTCGATGTGCGGGACGGGGTCGGCCGCGAGGTCGCGGTAGATCACCGTGCCGTCCGGGTGCTCCTCGCGCCATGCGGCGGTGAAGGCCGCCGTGACGGCGCGGGAGTGCGAGCGGTCGCCGTTGAGGGAGGAGTCGATGTGCAGCAGGGTGGCCATCGGTGTGGCTCCGTTCACTCTTGTCAGTAGATTCTCTTCCGTGCGTAGCTATTGATAACACAGGTACTTACTTTTTTGCACCTCCTTGCGTGGGCGCAGTACTCTGGGGGTCATGACGGAGCTGCGGGACGAGACGACCGGACGCGGGAGGCGGCCCGAGGGGCCGGCCGCCGGCCAGGGCGACATCTGCACCGCGCCCGAGGCGGGCATCACCCGGGTCTTCGCCATGCTGGGCAAGCGCTGGACCGGGCTGATCCTCGCCGCCCTGATGAACGGCCCCGGCCACTTCGCCGAACTCCGCCGGGCGGTGCCCGGCATCAGCGAGCGCATGCTCTCCGACCGGCTCAGCGAACTCGCCGGCCTCGACCTGGTCGTCCGCGAGGTGGACGCCGGCCCGCCGCTGCGCGTCGGCTACCGGCTCACCGAGGCCGGCCTGGCACTGCGCCCCGCCATGGTCGAACTCACGCGCTGGGCCGACGTGCACCTGCCGGAATCGGCGGCGAGCTGCCCGCGCGAGTTCCGCCCCTGACGCCTCCGGCGACCGCCGGAAGTCGGCAGCCGGCGTCTGCCGCCGCCCGTCCGCGGTCCGTGTCCGGCGCTCATCCGCACCGCTCGTCCACAGCCCTCGTCCACAGCCCTCGTGCACGGCGGTCGGGCGCGGGTACGGTCGGGTCACCGCCTGGACGGCGGCGGTGGAACGGAACCGGGCGGCACGTACGGGGGGAACGGGACATGGCACGGATACCGCAGGTCGAGGGCTTCGTGCGGCGGCCGAGGGCGGGGTCGCCCAAGCAGGACGGGAAAGCGCTCCGCGAACAGGTGCCGCGCGGCGCGCACGCCCTCCTCGACACCCCGCCGGGCCGCCCGGACGCCGTGACCGCCGTCGAGGAGTCCGGCCGTGGGCGCCTGCCCGGCCTGGTGCCCCTCCGCGTCGGGCGGATGGCGGCCTCGCCGTTCGCGTTCCTGCGCGGCTCGGCAGGCCTGATGGCCTACGACCTCGCGCACGGCACGCCCACCACCGGCATCGGCGCCCAGCTGTGCGGCGACGCGCACGCGGCCAACTTCGGCCTGTACGGCGACGCGCGCGGCGGGCTCGTCATGGACCTCAACGACTTCGACGAGACCGCCTTCGGCCCCTGGGAGTAGGACCTCAAGCGGCTCGCCGCGTCGCTGGTGCTGGCCGGGCGGGAGGCCGGCGCGAGCGAGGACGACTGCCGGGAGGCCGCCCGCGACGCCGCCGGAGCCTACCGGCGCACCATGCGGCTGCTGGCCCGGATGCCCGCCGCCGACGCGTGGAACGCCATCGCCGACGAGGAACTCGTCTCCCACGCCGGAGCCAAGGACCTCGTCGGCACGCTGCACACGGTGTCCGAGAAGGCCCGGCGCAACACCAGCGCCCGCTTCGCCGCCAAGGCCACCGAGCCGGACGACGACGGCGGACGCCGCTTCGTCGACGCGCCGCCGGTGCTGCGCCGCGTCGGGGACACCGAGGCGGCCCGGGTCGCCGCCTCGCTCGGACCGTACCTGCAGACACTGCCCGAGGACCGGCATCCGCTGCTCGCCCGGTACGCCGTGCACGACGTCGCCTTCCGCGTGGTCGGCACGGGAAGCGTCGGCACCCGCAGCTACGTGGTGCTGCTCCTGGACCACCGGAACGAGCCGCTGGTGCTCCAGGTGAAGGAGGCACGGCCCTCGGTGCTCGGCCCGCACCTGCCCGCCGCCGGCTTCCCGGAGCCCGGGGACTCCGGACACGAAGGGCGGCGGGTGGTGCGCGGGCAGAAGCGCATGCAGGTGGTCAGCGACAGCCTGCTCGGCTGGACCAGTGTCGAGGGCCGGCCCTTCCAGGTCCGGCAGTTCCGGAACCGCAAGGGCAGCGTCGCCCCGGCGGAGCTGGCCGCCGACCAGCTCGACGACTACGGCCGGATGACCGGCGCCCTGCTCGCCCGGGCACACGCGCACAGCGCCGACCCGCGTGCCCTCACGGGCTACTGCGGCAAGAACGAGGAGCTGGACGACGCGGTCGGCGCGTTCGCCGCCGCCTACGCGGACCGCACGGAGGCCGACCACGCCGCACTGGTCACGGCGGTGCGGTCCGGGCGACTCGCCGCGGAACTGGGAGGGTGACCGCCGTCTTCACTACGCTGGCCGGGTGACGCCGCCGTCCGACGGCTCCCGGCCGGCCCGGTCGGCGGGACCGCCGGGCCCCGGCCCGGACACCATCGCGAGGAAGTATCGAGTGCGCCAGGAAGCCGAGCAGGAAGCCGCGCAGCCCGCTGACCAGCACGTGGGAGCGGACCCGTCACCGGACGCAGCAGCCGGGCCGGCCGCGGACGCGGCAGCCGACCCGGCACCGGGCGAGGCGGCCGGTGCGGGCCGGGACGGTTCCGGAGCGGACCCGGGCCCGGAACCCGGCACCGAGCGGCTGGAGCGTGCCGTACGGGTCGCCGAGGACGCGCTGATCGAGTTCGAGATCGCGGTGGAGACCTTCCGCGTCGAGGTGGAGAACTTCTCGCGGCTGCACCACCAGCGGCTCGGGCCCATGTACGCCCGCCTCGACGAGCTGGACGCGCAGATCGCCGAGGCCGTCGCCGCCCGCAGCGGGGATCCGGAGGACCGGCGCCGCGCCGAGGAGGCCCGGGCGATCGTGATGCCGATGCCCGGAGTCGAGGAGCTGTTCCACGGCTGGATCGACTCCGACGGCCTCTCCCCCGAGGCCGCCGCGATGCTCAACGAGCAGCAGGTGCAGCCGCCGAGCCGGGTACGGCCCGACGAGGACACCCGCCGGGCGTACCGGGAGCTGGTCCGTGAGGCGCATCCCGACCTCGCCGCCGACGACGCCGAGCGCAGGCGGCGCGAGGAGTTCATGGTCCGCGTCAACCAGGCGTACGCCCGCGGCGACGTGGAGGCGCTGCGCGGACTCGCCGAGGAATGGCGCACCGGCCCGGCCGCCCGCGGCCCCGAGCCGGAACTCAGCCGCAGCGAAGTGCTGTACGCCCGCCTGGAGTGGCTGGCCGCACGCAAGGAGCAGCTCGTCGCGGCGGCCCGGGAGCTGGAGGAGTCCGCGATCGGTGCGATGCTGCGCATGGCCCCCGACGACCCGGACCGGCTGCTCGAGGAGATCGCCGAGAAGCTGCTCGCGGACGTCGCGGAGCGGGAGAGCCGACTGGCGGAGCTGGCGACCGCCGGCTGACCACCGGCCCGGGTGGGCCGCTGGGGAACGTGGAGAGTGAGAGGCGAGAGATGGACTTCGGTCAGGTGCTGCAGGTGGAGGTCGCGCAGGTGCCGTCGGACGGGCTGCTGCTCGACGTCCGGGAGGACGACGAGTGGGTGGCCGGGCATGCGGAGGGTGCGCTGCACATTCCGATGAGCGATTTCGTCGGCAGGTTCGGTGAGCTGACCGAGCGGGTCGAGGAGGACGCGCCGGTGTTCGTGGTGTGCCGGGTCGGCGGGCGGTCGGCGCAGGTCACCCAGTACCTCCGGCAGCAGGGGGTCACGGCGGTGAACGTGGACGGCGGCATGCTGGCCTGGGAGGCGTCGGGGCGGCCGCTCGTCGGCGAGGGCGCCGAGGCGTACGTGAAGTAGGGCGAGGCGTACGGGGAGCCGGGCCGCCCGGTCAGCCGCGCTGGTCGAGGCGGTTCTCGAGCCGGTCGAACCGCTCGTGCATCGCCCGGAGCTGTTCGGCCAGCCCGTCGGCGTGGCTCTGCTCGAAGCGGCGCACGTCGGCGCCGAGCCGGTGCAAGTCGCGGGTGGCCCGGCTGACGAACCCGGTGGCGAGGGCGGCGGTCACCACGCTGAACGTGGTGATGCCGACGACCATCACCACGGCGGCGACCACCCGCCCGCCCGCGGTGACCGGGTACAGGTCGCCGTAGCCGACGGTGGTCGCCGTCTCGATCGACCACCACAGCGCGAGCGGGTAGCTGGTGATCGTGGCGCCCGGCGCGTTCTCCTCGAGCGGGAGGATCACCGCGGAGCCCACCAGCAGGACGACGGTGGAGACGGCGACGCCGGCGACGGCGGCGCGCAGGTGTACGCGCCGCCACCAGCTGCTGCCGCGCAGGCGCCCCCAGACGAGCGTGAAGAAGGTCGGCACGGCGACGAGACTACGCAGCGACCTCGCCCGGCGCCCGTCGTGACACTCGCGCGCGCGGGAAGGCCGACCTGAGCCGGTTGAGCCCTTGGGCCCGGTAGGCCCTTCGGTTCGTTCGGCCCGGTAGGCCCGTGCAGCCGCGCTACGCGTCGAAGTCGACCTCGACCTTCTCCGTCGTCGGGTGCGACTGGCAGGCCAGCACGTAGCCCGCGTCGACCTCCTCCGGCTCAAGCGCGTAGTTGCGGTCCATGCGCACGTCGCCCGTGAGCAGTTTCACGCGGCAGGTGCCGCAGACCCCGCCCTTGCAGGCGTAGGGCGCGTCGGCGCGGTTCCGCAGGACGGTCTCCAGCACGCTCTCGCCGCCCTCGACCGGCCAGCTCCCGGAGCGGCCGTCGAGTGTGGCGGTGACCGTCGCCGAGGCCAGGGCGGGAGCCGCGGGTGCGGCCGGTCCTGTGGTCTCGTCGGCGTGGAAGATCTCCTGGTGCACCTTCGTCCGGGGGACGCCCAGGCCGCGCAGGGCCTTCGTCGCGCCCTCGACCAGACCGAGCGGGCCGCACAGGTACCAGCCGTCGACCTCGTCCACGGACACCAGGGCGGGCAGCAGGGTGTTCAGCCGCTCCTCGTCCAGCCGGCCGGAGGGCAGGCCGGAGGCCTGCTCCTCGCGGGAGAAGGCGTGCACGAGCTGCAGGCGCTCGGGGTAGCGGTCCTTCAGGTCGGCCAGCTCCTCCAGGAACATCGTGGAGGCGGCCGTGCGGTCGCTGCGTATCAGGCAGAAGCGGGCGCCGGGCTCGCGCTCCAGCAGGCTGGAGACGATCGACAGCACTGGCGTGATGCCGCTGCCGCCGACGATCGCGGCGAAGTAGCCGGTGCGCGGCGGGAGGGTGAAGCGCCCGGTGGGCGGCAGCACCTCGACACTGTCCCCCACGGCCAGCTCCTTGAGCGCGTAAGTGGAGAACGCGCCGCCCTCGACTCCGCGCACGCCGATGCGCAGGGTCTCCGGTGCCTCCGAGGCGGGGGCGCACAGCGAGTAGGTGCGGCGGATCTCCTCGCCGCCGACATCGGTGCGGCGCAGCGCGATGTGCTGCCCGGGGTCGTAGCGGTAGGCGGTGCGGAGCTCGGCCGGTACAGCGAGGGTCACCGCGACGGCGTCGTCGGTGAGCTGCTCCACGGCTGTGACCTGCAGCGGGTGGAACATCCGGTCACAGCTCCTTGAAGTGGTCGAACGGCTCGCTGCAGGCGTCGCAGCGGCGCAGGGCCTTGCAGGCGGTGGAGGAGAAGCGGCTGAGCAAGGAGGTCGCGGTCGATCCGCAGTGCGGGCAGTGCACCGGTTCGTCCGTCGTCTCCGCGTACGGCGAGGCGGTACCGGCGGCGCCCGGTGTGCCGGAGCCGAGCCGGGTGGGACCGAGCCGGGTGGGGCCCAGGTCGAGGGCGACGGGGCCGGCGGCCCGCTCCCGGGTCGAGCGCGGCGGGGCGATGCCGAACTCCGCCAGCTTGCGGCGGCCCTCGGGAGTGATGTCGTCCGTCGACCAGGCGGGGGAGAGCACGGTGCGCACGGTGACGTGGGTGACGCCGTCCTCCTCGCGCAGGGCCTGCTCGATGTCGGCGGCCATGGCCTCGAGGGCCGGGCAGCCGGTGTAGGTGGGGGTGAGCCGGACCTCGACGCGGCCGGGGGCGGTCTCCTCCACCCCGCGGACCACGCCGAGTTCGGCGAGGCTGAGGACGGGCAGCTCCGGGTCCGGCACCGCGCCCGCACGGTCGAGCAGGCTGCTCAGCCGGTCCTCGGCGACGCTCACCATGTCGCCCCCGGGTGGCTGCGGTGCAGGTGCTGCATCTCGGCGAGCATCCGCCCGAACGACTCGGTGTGCAGGCCCTGGCGTCCGGCGCCGGCGGTCCAGCCGCCGCTCTGCGGGGTCTCGGGGACGGTGAGCGTGGCGCGGGTGAGCACGCCGGTGATGCGCTCGGTCCAGGTGGCTCGCAGGGCGTCCAGGTCCAGGTCGAAGCCCTCCAGCGGCTGGAACAGCTCGCCGGTGAAGCGCCACAGCGCATCCACGGCGGCCTGCATGCGGGCGTGGCTGTCCTCGGTGCCGTCACCGAGGCGCAGCGTCCAGTGCTCCGCGTGGTCGCGGTGGTAGGCGATCTCCTTGACCGCCTTGCCGGCGAGGGGGACGGACTGCAGGAGCTGCCCGTAGAGCAGTTCCTGCCAGGTGGAGAAGAACAGCTGGCGCGTGAGGGTGACGGCGAAGTCGCCGTTGGGCTGCTCGACGAGCTGGCAGTTGCGGAAGGCGCGCTCCTCGCGGAGGAACGCGAGCTCGTCCTCGTCGCCGAGGTCGGCGTAGAGGGCGCGGGCCTGGCCGAGCAGGTCGAGCGCGATGTTGGCGAGCGCGACCTCCTCCTCCAGCACGGGGGCGTGGCCGGCCCATTCGCCGAGGCGGTGGGAGAGGACCAGGGCGTCGTCGGCGAGTGCGAGGGTGCCGGCGGCGGGGGCCGGGGAGCCCGCGGCGGACGTCTCGGGAGCGGCCTGGCTCACAGGTTCTTCACCCCTTCCGGGACCTCGTAGAACGTCGGGTGCCGGTAGGGCTTGTCGGCGGCGGGCTCGAAGAACGGGTCCTTCTCGTCCGGGGAGGAGGCGGTGATGGCGGCGGAGGGCACGACCCACAGGGAGACGCCCTCGTTGCGGCGGGTGTAGAGGTCGCGGGCGTTGCGCAGCGCCATCTCGGCGTCGGGCGCGTGCAGGCTGCCGGCGTGCGTGTGGGACAGGCCGCGCCGACTGCGCACGAACACCTCCCACAGAGGCCAGTCGCTGGTCATCGGGAGGCCGCCTCCTTGCGGTTCGTACGGTCGTCGCCGGGCGCGTGCTTGGCGGCGTAGGCCGCGGCGGCGTCCCGCACCCAGGCGCCCTCCTCGTGGGCGAGGCGGCGCTGGGTGATGCGCTGTTCGTTGCACGGGCCGTTGCCCTTGAGGACGGCCTTGAACTCGGACCAGTCGATGGCGCCGAAGTCCCAGTGGCCGGTCTCCTCGTTCCACGTCAGGTCCGGGTCGGGCAGGGTCAGGCCCAGTGCCTCGGCCTGCGGGACGCAGATGTCGACGAAGCGCTGCCGCAGCTCGTCGTTGGAGTGCCGCTTGATCTTCCACGCCATGGACTGCGCGCTGTGCGCGGACTCGTCGTCCGGCGGGCCGAACATCATCAGCGACGGCCACCACCAGCGGTCCACGGCGTCCTGCGCCATGGCGTGCTGCTCCTCGGTGCCGCGGCTGAGCTCCAGCAGCAGCTCGTACCCCTGGCGTTGGTGGAAGGACTCCTCCTTGCACACGCGCACCATGGCCCGGGCGTAGGGGCCGTAGGAGCAGCGGCAGAGCGGCACCTGGTTGGTGATCGCGGCGCCGTCCACCAGCCAGCCGATGGCGCCGACGTCGGCCCAGGTCAGGGTGGGGTAGTTGAAGATCGACGAATACTTCTGGCGGCCGCTGTGCAGCTTGTCGAGCAGTTCGTCGCGGCCGACGCCGAGCGTCTCGGCGGCGCTGTAGAGGTACAGGCCGTGTCCGGCTTCGTCCTGCACCTTGGCCATGAGGATGGCCTTGCGGCGCAGCGAGGGGGCGCGGGTGATCCAGTTCGCCTCGGGCTGCATGCCGATGATCTCGGAGTGCGCGTGCTGGGCGATCTGGCGCACCAGCGTCGCGCGGTACGCGTCCGGCATCCAGTCGCGCGGCTCGATCCGCTCGTCCGCGGCCACAGCGGCGTCGAAGGCGGCTTCGTACGCCTCCGGCCCCGGGGCCGTCTCCGGCAGCACCGTCGTCATGCCTGCCCTCCCTGCTCTGCGCTGTCCCGGCGGACCGGCCGGCTCCGCAGCCGACCGACCGATCGTTCGGTTCATGGTGAGCCGGGGCGCCACACGCTGTCAAGAGCGCCTCCGCACCCTCTAACCTCTTGGGCGGACCACACGTGGGGGAACAGGGACGGGGAAGAGGGGAACGGCCGGACATGGAGCCTGAGGAGGAGCAGCGCGGCGGTCTCGCCGCGCTGTCATGGCCAGGACGGGTGGTGGTGGCCACGGCCGTGGCCGTCGTCGCGGTCGCCGTCACCGTTCACCTGGCGATGGTGTTTCTGCACGTCGCGCCGGCCAACACGCTCAGCAAGCAGCAGGACGCGACCATCGACGCGTACATCTACCCGGAGTTCGAGCAGAACTGGAAACTGTTCGCCCCGAACCCGCTCCAGCAGAACATCGCCGTGCAGGCGCGCGCCCGGGTCGTCGGCGAGGACGGCACCCGGACCACCGGGTGGACGGACCTCTCCGCGGAGGACGGCGCCCACATACGCGGCAACCTCTTCCCCAGCCACACCGCGCAGAACGAGCTGCGCCGCGCCTGGGACTTCTACACCGGCTCGCACGACGCCGAGAACCGCCCCGACGGCATGCGCGGCGAACTCTCCCAGACCTACGTCGAGCGGATCGTGATGGACCGGTTCACCGAGCGCTTCGACGGCACCGTCGACAGCATCCAGCTCCGCTCCGCCACCACCCGGGTACCCGCCCCCGCCTGGAGCGACGAGCGGTTCGACACCGACACCGAATACCGCGTCCTGCCCTGGTGGGACGTCAGCGAAGCAGCCCACGCCGAGCGGAAGGCCGCCTCGTGACCGACCACCGGCCCGCCTCCGGCACCCCAGGCACCCCCGGCACCCCCGGAAACGCCGCACGGAACCCCGGCGTCCCCGCACCCCGCCACGCCGGCCCCGCTCCGGCCCCCGCCACCCCCACCGACGGACCGCACCCGTGGAAGACCCGCGGCGAACTCGCCGTCGAGCGCGGCCTGGCGAAGATCACCGGCCGGGCCCTCGGCCCGTACCAGAGCGCCGTGGTGCGCATCGGCTTCGCCGTCACCTGGCTCTTCTTCCTGCTGCGCGAGTACCCGCACCGCCACGAGCTGTACGGCCCGGGCAGCCCGTGGGGGTTCGACCTGGCGGAGCGCCTGGTCGCCTCCAACGACGCCTTCACCGTCCTGCTGTGGACGGACAGCACGCTCTGGTTCGAGAGCGTCTACGCGCTCGCCGTCCTGGCGAGCGCGGCCCTCGCCCTCGGCTGGCACACCCGCGCCTCGTCGGTCCTCTTCATGATCGGCGTGCTGTCGCTGCAGAACCGCAGCGTCTTCATGGGCGACGGCGGCGACAACATCATCCACCTGATGGCGATCTACCTGGTGCTGACCCGGTGCGGGCAGGTGTGGTCGCTGGACGCCCGCCGCGCCGCCCGGGCGCGGGAGCGGGGCGAGCCGGGCGACACCGGCGGCATCGTGCTCTGGGCGCTCTCCGGTCTCGCCCTCTTCGCCGTGGCCCTCGGTCCGGGCCTCACCACCGGCTGGGCGATGGTCCTCGGTGGCCTGTGGACGGTGTACGGCGCCTGGTGGGCGGTGTGCCGCTACGCCCCCGGCGAACCGCGCACGGTCCTGGACGTCGTCGCCAACCTCGTCCACAACGGCGCCCTGTTCGTCATCATGGCCGAGGTGTGCCTGGTGTACGCCACGGCGGGCTGGTACAAGATCCAGGGCTCCCGCTGGCAGGACGGCACCGCCGTCTACTACCCGCTGCAGCTCGACTACTTCGCGCCCTGGCCCGCGCTGAACGAGGTGTTCGCCGCCTCCGGTCTCGGCATCATGGCCATGACGTACATCACGGTGCTGGTGCAGGTCGCCTTCCCCTTCACGCTCTTCCATCGCAAGGTCAAGAACGTGCTGCTCGCGGTCATGATCGGGGAGCACCTGAGTATCGCCGTGCTGTTGGGGCTGCCGTTCTTCTCCATGGCGATGATCGCAGCGGACATGGTCTTCCTGCCCACCGCGCTGCTGGTCTGGTGCGGCGCCCGCGCCGCCGCCGTCCGCGCGCGCCTCGGGCGGCGCCGTGCCGGGACGGCACGGCCGGACGGCGCCCCCGACGACCCGGCGGACGACCCGGCGGACGATCCCGCGGGCGAACCGGCGGACGCCCCGGCCGGCGACGGTTCCGCACCGCGCGGGCCCGACGCCTCCGGCGGCCGCGCCTCCGCCACCGGGAACCCGGACCGCGCCCTGCGCTGACGACCCGTGCCCGGCGTGGGCCCTCCACGCCGGGCACGGGCTTGCCGGCGGCCGGACCGGCTGGAGGTCCCACGCCGCTCCGGCCGCCGCACCCGGCCAGGTCCCGGTCAGGTCCCGAGCGCGTCCGGAGCCGTGTGCGGCGCACGGACGGCGGCCGCCAGCAGCGCGGTGAACCGTTCGCCCCACGCCGCGACGGTCGAGGCGTGGAAGAGGTCGGTCGAGTACTCCAGGACGACCTCGATCCTCCCCTCCCCCGGAACCAGCACCACGTACAGCTCGTTGCGGGCCACGCCGCGCGTGGGCAGGCTGCGGACCGTCGCCGACACGCCCGGCAGGTGCAGCCGGGGCGGCGGCGTGGTGACCACCGTGAACAGCACGGCGGGGAAGGGGCGTTCCGCGGTCTCGGGCTCCACCAGCCGCACCACCTCGGTCAGCGGCAGCTCCTGCTTGTCGAGCACGCTGAAGAGGGTCGCGCCGACCTGCGCCGCGAGGTCCGCGAACGTGGCCGCGCCCGCAACCCGGGCGCGCAGCAGCACCGCGTCCCCCAGCAGCCCGACGACCTCGTCGTACGCCTCCCGGGTCCGGTTCGCGCTCGACGCGGCGAGCACCACGTCGCCCCGGTGGTCGCAGACCTCGCCCAGCCAGAGCGCGAAGGCCGCGGCGAGCACCGCGTACGGAGTGGAACCCGCGCCCGCCGCGCACTTCTCCACCAGACCCGGCAGTTCGCCGTCGATCACGAACCGGTGCAGCGCGCCACGCCCGGACAGCAGGGCGGGACGCACCCCGTCACAGGGCAGCCGCGGCACCAGCGGGGCGACGCCGTCGAGCTCGGAGCGCCAGAACTCCTCCAGTGCGCGCCTGCGTTCCTCGGGCAGCCGCTGCTCCGCGCGGGCCACGTCGGTGAACTGCACGTTCGGGGCGGCGAGTTGCTGCCCCGATGCGGAACGTGAGGCGTCGTACAGGCACTCCAGCTCCCGCCAGAGGACGCCCAGGGACCAGCCGTCGCAGACCGCGTGGTGCAGCACGGTCAGCAGCACCCACCGCTGCGGCCCGGCGCGCCCGAGCCGGAAGCGGAACAGCGGGGCCCGGTCCAGCGCGAACGGCCGGGAGGCGTGGTCCAGGCACCAGTCCGTCCAGGCGTCCTCGTCGTCGGCCGCCAGGGGCGGTTCGTCCACCGGCACCTCCACCGGGACGTCGGCCAGCACCTCGACCACGTGCTCCCCGTCCCGTACCGCGAGCCGGCTGCGCAGCGCGTCGTGCCGCCGGACGAGAGCCCGCAGCGCGTCGCGCAGGCTCGGCACGTCCACGTCGCCGCGGAGGTCGATGCGGTGCGCGACGTGGTACACGGAGCCGTCGGCGCGGTCGTGGTGCCGCCGCCACAGCCGCCGGAGCGTGGACGTCAGGGGCACGCTCGCCGTGACGCCCCTGCCGTCCGGCTCGGAGGAGTGTCCGGGGCCGTGCGGTTCGTCCGTCCCGCCCGGGCCCGCCGGCTGCCGCGCACCGGCCGCGACGCCGCGCAGGGTCGGCCGGTGGAAGAAGTCCGCCATGCTCAGCTCGACGCCCACCTCCTCGCGCATGCGGTTCAGCAGGCGTATCGCGCTCAGCGAGTGACCGCCCAGTTCGAAGAACGACCGTGTCACCGGCACCCGTTCCCGCCCGAGCACCTCGGCCCACACCCGGTGCAGATCCCGCTCCGCGTCCGTGGCCGGCAGGTCGGCGGGGGCGTCCGCCGGCTGCGACGGAACGGGGTCGGGCAGCCGGGTCCGGTCGAGCTTGCCCGAGGCGGCCACCGGCAGCCGCTCCACGGCGACCCACTGCGCCGGCAGCAGGTGCTCCGGCAGTTCCGCGGCGAGCGCGGCGCGCAGCGCCGTCGTGTCCCGCCCGCCGTCCGCCGGGACGACGTACGCGACGAGTTCCGCCTCGCCGCGGTCGTCGCGGCGGGCCAGTACGGCCGCGTCGAGGACGCCCGCCGCCGCGTTCAGCGCGTGCTGCACCTCGGCGGGTTCGACCCGGTGACCGCGGATCTTGACCTGCTCGTCGACCCGGCCGCGGTATTCGAGGGCGCCGTCGTCGCGCCACCGGGCCAGGTCTCCCGTCCGGTAAGCGGTGCCTCCCGCGCCGTCGGGCGGGAAGGCGGCGGCGGTCTCGTCGGGCAGGCCGAGGTAGCCGTGCGCCACCGGCACGCCGCCGATGTGGATCTCGCCGACGGCTCCGGGCGGCACCTCGCGCCCGTCCGGGTCCAGCAGCCGGATGCGCGCGCCCGGCAGGGGGCGGCCGATCGGCGGCCGGTCGCCCGCCGCGGGGTCCACCCGGTGGGAGGTGACGATGACGGAGGCCTCCGTCGGGCCGTACTGGTTGTACAGCGTGCAGCCGGGGTGGGCGGTCAGGAACCGGTGGAACGCGGGAGCGAGGTGGAGCGGTTCCCCCGCGGAGAAGACCTCCCGCAGGGACGGCACGTCGGGTGCCGCGTCCAGGAGGTACTTCAGCGGCGTGTAGGGCATGAAGAGCCGCTGCACCTCGTGGCGGCGCACGGTGGCGGCCAGTTCGGCGGGGTCGCGGCGCTCCTCCTCGCCGACCAGGACGAGGGTCGCCCCGGCGGCCAGCGTGGTGAAGATCTCCTGCACGCTCACGTCGAAGGTCGGCGAGGTCCACTGCAGCGTGCGCAGCGGCCGATGGGCCGCGAGGTGCGTGCGGACGAGGTGGGCGGGCCCGCGGTGCGGGACGACCACGCCCTTCGGGCGGCCGGTCGAGCCCGAGGTGTGCAGGAGGTAGGCCGGGTCCTCCGGCCGCACCACCGGAGGCGCCGCGTCACCGTCGCCGCCGGCCGCTTCGGACGCGGGTGCGCCGCCGTCGGCCGCGCCGGACGCCTCCGCCCCGTCGGACGGGGTCTCGTCCGCCGTGTCCGCCCGGTCGACGAGATGGACGGATCCGATGGCGAGAGCCGGGTGCCGCCGGTGCAGCTCACCGGTCGTGACCAGCAGCACCGGGCTGCCGTCCTCGTACAGCCGGGCCAGTCGCGGGCCGGGCGCGGACGGTTCGAGCGGCAGGTACGCGGCGCCGCTCTTGAGGACCGCGAGGATCGACACGATCAGCTCCGGACCGCGGGGCAGCAGCAGCGCGACGCGTGCGCCGCGGCGGGCTCCCCGCGCCCGCAGGTCCCGGGCGAGGCGGTCGGCGCGCGCGTCGAGTTCGCGGTAGGAGAGCGTCTCTCCGCCGCCGACGAGGGCGACGGCGTCCGGGCAGGCGCGGGCCCGCTGCTCGACCAGGCCGTGCAGGGTGTCCCCGCCGCGGGCGTCCACGGGGGTGGGCGCCCGGTGGTGCCCGCCCAGTTCGGCGAGCCGCGCGCGGTCGGCGCCGGTCGGGGCGGTGAGCGCCGGCAGGGTGGCGGCGGGGTCGTCGAGCGCGCGGCGCAGCACCTGCTCCACGTGGTCCACGAAACGGTCCACGGTGCCGCGGTCGTACAGGTCGGTGTCGTACTCCACCATGACGCGCAGACCGTCCGCGTGGCGGGTGAGGTAGACGCTGAGGTCGAACGGGGCGCGTTCGCTCGGCATGTCCAGCAGCGTGCTGTGCAGCCGCGGCGGGTCGAACGCGACCCGGCCCTCCTCCTCGTACTCCACGAGCACCTGGAACAGCGGATTGCGGCCCGGGTCGCGCCGGGGCGCCAGCGCGGCGACGAGTTCGTCGAAGGGCACCTCGCGATGCTCGTACGCCGCGGTGCTGGTCTCCCGCACGCGGTGCAGCAGGCCGGCGAAGTCCGGGTCGCCGTCGAGCCGTACGCGCAGGGCGACCGTGTCGAGGAACAGGCCCACCTGGTCCTCCGCCTCCGGCGGCCGGGAGGCGACGGCTGTGCCCAGGACGACGTCGTCCCGTCCGCCGAAGCGGCCGAGGACGGCGGCGACGGCCGCGGTGAGCGCCATGAAGAGCGTCGCACGGTGCCCTGCGGCCAGGCGCTGGAGGCCACCGACGAGTTCCGCGTCCAGGTGGTGGGTGAGGCTCGCTCCCGCACCCGACCTGGCCGCCGGGCGGGGCCGGTCGGAGGGCAGCGTCGAGTCCGGGGCGTCGCGCAGCGCCGTGCGCCAGAACTCCAGGGCGGCGGCGGACGCTTCGGCGCCCGGCGCTGCGGGGGGTGCGGCGGGAAGGGGCGCCGGTGGCGGTGGCGTCCCGCCCACCCGTGCGCGGTAGCAGGCCGCGACGTCCCGGAGCAGGGCCGCGGTGGAGGAGGAGTCGAAGACGAGGTGGTGCGCCAGCAGGAAGAGCAGATGCCGCTCGTCCGACAGGCGCAGCAGCCGCGCCGAGACCAGAGGGCCTTCGGCGAGGTCGAAGATGCGCCGCCCGTCGGTGTCCAGCACGTCGCGCAGGGCCTCTTCCTCCGTCGCGCCGGCGCGGTCCGTCACCGGGCAGTCCAGGGGGAGGGAAGGCAGTGTCCGGCGGTGCGGGACGCCGTCGGTGCTGCGGAAGACCGTGCGCAGCGCGGGATGCCGGTCCGCGCACTGCCGCAGCGCCCACTGGAGTGCGGGAACGTCGAGCGGGCCGTCGAAACGGACGGCCTTCGGCTCGTGGTACATGCTGGTGCCCGGATGCAGTTGCTCGAGGAACCAGATCCGTCGCTGCGCCGGTGACAGCGACTCCCGCGCCGCGTCGGCCGGCGGGTGCGCCGCCGTCGGCCTCTGTTCCGGTGTCCGCTCCGGCTTCCGCGCCGGTGTCCGCTCCGGCGGGGGTGCGGTCGCACCGGCGGGCCGTGACACCGTGCGGCGGAGCCGGTCGAGCGCGGGCAGCGCGTCCAGCACCTGCGGGGCCGGGACGCCGAAGTCGACGAAGCAGGCGATCTCGTTCGCGCCCGCGGCCACCAGCCGCCGTACGGTCTCCTCGGCCGTCGTCCCGTCGCCGATCAGGGCACGCGACGCGCAGTACCGCTCGTAGGCCCGCCCGAGCAGGAACTCGACGTCCTCGTCGTCCGCCCGGTCCAGGTCGATGTCGACGCCGAGGCTGTTGGTGACCTGGTCGAAGAGGGACAGCGACGAGCGCAGGTAGGAGACGAACGGCCGGTACGCCTCCGCGCGCGCGGTCTCCGCGTCCTCGCCGAGGTAGGTGTGCACGAGGACCACGATCCGGCCCGCCTCCGGGTCCAGGCCGTGCTCGGCGCGGGTGCGGCGGTACAGCGCGATGTTCTCCGCGAGCTGCTCGACCGTCTGCGTCATCAGGTTCGTGACGACGCCCAGCCCTTCGGCGGCGGCCCGCCGGTAGCTGTCGGGGTTCCCCACCACGGCCACGTAGAGGGGTGGCTGTTCCTGGACGGGCCGCGGGTGCAGGCGGACGTCGGCCTCCCGGCCGTCCCCGCCGGTGACCGTCAGTGTGTCGCCCGCCCAGAGGCTCCGCACGGTCTCCAGGTGCTCGTACATCAGCTCGCGGTGGCGGCCGTAGTTGTCCGGGGCGAGGGCGAAGTCCGTGGCGCGCCAGCCGCTGGCGAAGCACAGACCCACCCGGCCGCCGGAGATGTTGTCGACGACCGACCACTCCTCGGCGACCCGTACGGGGTGGTGCAGCGGCAGCACCACGGAACCGGCGTGCAGCCGGATCCGCCGGGTGCGGGCCGCCAGCGCGGCGGCGAGGACGGAGGGGTTGGGGAACAGCCCGCCGAAGGACTCGAAGTGGCGTTCCGGGAACCACAGGGCGTGGAAGTCGTGCCGGTCCGCGAACTCGGCGGCGGACAGGAGGAGTCCGTACTTGTCCGGGGCGTCGTCGTCGGGGTAGTCGCCGAAGAAGTACAGGCTGACGTCGCAGGCCCCGGCGGGCGTGCCCGCGTCCTCGGCCGCGTCGGGAGCGGTAGAGGGCCGGCCGGCGGCCGCGGGGGGTCGTGGCGCGTTCGGGAGGGTCTCCTTCGCCGCGGGGCGTGCGGGTGCCTCTGCGGGCGCGGGCACGGGCGCGGGTACCGGTGCGGGCGACGCGCCGGCGCGGTCGCGGCGGCCCAGGACGTCGAGCTGGGCCGCGAGGACGCCGGAGACCTGGTCCACGAGGCGTTCGGCGAGCTGGAGTTGGCGGTCGAAGAGGGCGGTGAGCCCGGCGTCGGCCCCGGTGTGCCCGGCGTGCCCGGTCGGCGGGTCGGCCGCCTCCGGCACGGGCGGTGCGGGCGGTGCGGGTGGTGCGGCGGGTGCGGCGGCCGGCGCTGCGTCCGCAGCCGGTGCGGCGGCCGGCACGGTATCGGCGTCGCCCAGCAGCGCCGCGACCCGGGCGGCGAGCCGGCGCGGGGTGTCGGCGTCGGAGAACACCTCCCGCACCGGGACCCGTACGCCGAAGCGGCGTTCGACGTCGGTCGCGAGGCCGATCAGGACGAGGGAGTCCGCACCGAGGTCGAAGAACGAGCGGTCGGGCCCGGTGTCCGACACTTCCACGCCGAGCTTGCCCGCCGCCAACTCCCGTATCGCCTCCAGCACGTCGCCCGCCGCCGGCTCCGTACCGGCGGCGGGCCCGGTGCCTGCGCCGCTGGACGGCTCCGGCGCGGCGGCGGATGGCGCCGGGGCCGGGGCCGGGGTCGGAACGGCGGGGCGCGCTGCGGCGATCCGGCGCCGCCGGAGCGGATGGCCCGGCAGCGGAATCCGGCCGCCGCCGCGCACGACGGCGTGCCAGTCGGGGTCGGCACCGCCCCGGTAGCGGCGTCCCAGGCTCTCCAGCGCTCCGGAGACCTGATCGGCACCCTCCCCCTGCGCGCCCAGCCACCGGGAGGCGGGCAGGCAGTGCCGGCCCAGCCCGCTGAGGACGGCGCCCGGACCCGGCTCGAGGAAGTCCGCGACGCCGTGGGCGTCCGCAGCCGCCATGATCAGGTCGAAGCGCACCGGCAGCCGGGCCTGACGGCACAGGTATCCGGCGTCGGGCACCCAGCCCGGGAGCCGCACCCGGCCGTCCGTGCCCGTGACGAACGGCGTGTGCAACGGCCCGAACGGCACCCGCTCGGCGTGCGAACGGAACTCCTCGACGGCACCGTCGACGGCGGCCGAGTGGAACGCCCGGTCCACCGGCAGCGTGCGCCAGGACAGCCCTTCGTCGTCCAGCGCGCGCCCCGCCTCGGCCAGCGCGCCGGGCGGACCCGACAGCACGTGCGAGCGCGGCCCGTTGCAGGCGGCCACCTCCGCGCCGGCGCGCCGTGCGACGTGTTCGGCCTGCTCGGCGTCCATCCGGGCGGCGATCATCCCGCCGGGTGGGCAGGACCGCTGCATCAGCCGCCCGCGCCACGCCGTGAGCCGCAGACCGTCCTCCAGCGCGAGGGCGCCGCCCGCGCAGAGCGCGGCGTACTCGCCGACGCTGTGCCCGAGCAGCAGCGCCGGGTCCGCGCCCCACGTCCGCCAGAGCCCGGCGAGGGCCGTCTGATGGGCGAACAGGGCGGGTTGGGCGGTCTCGGTGTCCCAGGTGCTCCCGCTCCCGCCGCCGTCGCCCCCGCTCTCGCTCCCGCCGCTGTCGGGGTCGCCGAGGAGCAGCGGCAGCAGCCGGCCGGAGAACTCGTCGGCGAACACCTCCGCGCACCGGTCCAGCACGCGGGCGTACGCGGGGAACGCCGCGTACAGGTCCCGCCCGGCGCCCGGCCCCGCGCTGCCCTGGCCGGGGAAGGCGAAGGCGAGCGGTCCCGCCGCGGCGGGCGGTTCGGCCCGCGCGGCCGACCGTTCCAGGGCTTCGGCCAGCTCCGCGGCCGTACGGCCCACGACGGCGGCGCGCGCGGCCCGGTGCGGCCGTCCGAGCGCCAGGGTGGCGGCCACGTCGGCGGCTGCCGGGGCGGGTTCGCGGCGCAGCTGACCGGCAAGCCTGCCGGTCAGCTCGGCGAGTGCCTGCGGGTCGTCGGCCGAGACCGGGACGAGCACGGGGAACGCCGCTTCCGCAGCGGCGGGCCGCGCGGGCGCCTCCTCCAGCACCACGTGCGCGTTCGTGCCGCCGACGCCCAGCGCGCTGACCCCGGCGCGCAGCGGCCCGCCGTCCGGCGTCCGCCAGGGACGCAGTTCGGTGCCCAGGACGAGGGGGCCGCCCGTCAGGTCCAGGTCGGGGTGCGGGCGGTCCACGTTCAGCGTCGGCACCAGGGTGCGGTGGCGCAGCATCAGCACCGTCTTGATCAGGCCCGCCATGCCGGCGCAGCTGTCGAGGTGCCCGATGGCCGGCTTCACCGAGCCGAGCGTGCAGAATCCGGTCCGGTCCGTGTCCTCGCCGAGCGCACGGGCCAGCGCCTCGAACTCCACCGGGTCGCCGAGGGGGGTGCCGGTGCCGTGGGCCTCGACGTAGGAGACCGATGTGGCCGGGACGTTCGCGGTGCGCAGCGCCCGGCGGACGACCTCCGTCTGTCCCGGCACGCCCGGCGCGCTGAATCCCGCCTTGGCCGCGCCGTCGTTGTTGACCGCGGAGCCGAGGATCACCGCGTGCACGGTGTCGCCGTCCGCCAGCGCCCGGTCCAGGCGCTTGAGGAGTACCGCGGCGACGCCGTTGCCGCCCACGGTGCCGTCGGCGCCCGCCGCGAAGGCACGGCAGGTGCCCGTCGGCGACAGGATCGATTCGGGATGGCTGCGGTAGCCGGTCTCCTGCGGGGTGTGTACGGCCGCGGCGCCCGCGAGTGCCAGGTCCGCGTCGTCGTTGAGCAGCGCCTGCACGGCGAGGTGGACGGCGACCAGGGAGGTCGAGCAGGCCGTCTGGACGCCGATCGCCGGCCCGGTCAGGCCCAGCCGGTACGCGACCCGCGTGGCCAGGAAGTCGGGTTCCCGGCCGATGGTGGCCCGCATCCCGGACGGCGGGTCGACGGGTTCGGTCTCCTGTGCGCCGGGACGGGCCTGCTGGTGGCCGTAGAGGTGCATGCCGGAACCGGCGAAGACGCCGGTCCGCGTTCCGGCACCGTTCGCGGTGTGGCCGGCGTTCTCCAGGGCCTCGTGGCAGCACTCCAGGAACAGCCGGTGCCCGGGGTGGGTCAGCTCCGCCTCCGCGGGGCTCATCCGGAAGAACTCCGGGTCGAACGCGTCGGCTCCGTCCAGCACGCCCGCCACGGGTACGCGCAGCGGGTCGCGGATCTGCTGCGGCGACAGGCCGGCGTCCGCGAGTTCTTCGGGGCTCAGGACGCGCAGCGCGCTGCGCCCCTCGCGCAGCCCGGCCCAGAACGCCTCGACGGAGGACGCGCCGGGGAAGCGGGCGGCCATGCCGACGACCGCGATCCTGCGGTCGTCGGACCTGCCGTCCCCCGCGGGTGCGGACGTCGCGTGCGGGGCCCGGTGCGACGTGCCGTGCGAGGCCGCCGGCGACGTCACGTCCGACGCCCCGCGCACCCCGGAGTCCGGCGCCTCGGCGTCCCGTGCCAGGTGGGCGGCGAGTTCACCGATGGTGGGGTGCTCGAAGAGCGCGACCTGGCGCAGCCTCCGCCCGAGCCGTTCCTCGAGGCGGGTGCGCACGCGCACCAGCTGCACGGATTCCAGACCGAGCTCGTAGAACGGGACGTCGGCCGGGGCTTCGCGGCCCAGCTCGGCGGCGATCTCCCGCTGCACCAGGCGCAGCAGGTCCCCGCCGGGTGGGGACGGCGGCGGGCCCTGCGGCTCCGGGCGGAGCGGGGCGGTCTCCGGCCGGTCCCGCAGCGCGCTCCGGCGCACCTTGCCCGCCGGGGTGCGCGGGAACTCCTCGGGAGGAACGGGAACGACGTGGGAGGCGGTCAGCCGCAGCGCGGCGAACAGGGTCCGCCGGATCTCCCGCACGAGGCGCGCGTCCTCGGCCGGTTCGCGAGCGCAGAAGAACACCGCCAGCGACTCGGTGCCGCGGTCCGGGTCCGGTACGCCGCACGCCGCCACGTCGCCGGACCGCAGCCCCGGCACGGTCGCCAGGGTCTCCTCCACCTCGTGGCAGTGGACGTTGTGGCCGTTGAGGACCATCACGTCCTTGTGCCGGCCGGTGACGACGACCTGCCCCCCGGCGAGGAACGCCAGGTCGCCGGTGTCCAGCCACTCCCGCCCGGCGGGGAACAGGGCCGCGTCCGCCTCCGGGGCGCGGACGTAGCCCGGGGTGAGCCGGGCCGCGGACCTCACCTGGAGCCGCCCGACGCGGCGTTCGGGCAGCGGCTCCCCCGCGTCGTCCAGCACCCGCACGGCGGTGCCGTGCGCGGGCGGTCCGGAGGCGACGAACGTGACGCGGTCGGCTTCCGGCGTCGTTTCGTCGGCGGCGGACAGCTCGCCGCCGAGGCTGCTCCGCAGCAGCCGGTGGACGGTGCCGGGCCGGTCGAGCCTGCCGTAGGCCACGGCCGTCACGGTCTCGGCCATGCCCCAGGCGGGCACGAGGTGGTGTTCGCGCACCCCGGAGGGGGCCGTGGCGTCCAGGAAGCGGCGCAGCACCGGCAGGGACACGTGCTCGCCGCCGCACACCAGGGTCCGCAGCCGGTGCAGGTCCCAGCGGGAGTCCGGCCGCGTACGGAGGGCCTCGGCGACCATCTGGTACGCGAAGGTGGGCGCCCAGCTGTGGTGGGCGCGGTGGGCGTCGAGCAGGTCCAGCCAGCGGAGGGGTTCGGCCAGCACGCGCTCGGTCGGCGCGTGCACGTTGGTGCTGCCGGTGAAGACGGGCAGCACGTGGTAGAGCAGGAACGCCCCGCTGTGGTCCGGGGGCAGCCAGTTGACGGTGGTGTGCTCGGGGCGGACGTCCAGGATGCGCCGGGAGGAGGCCGCGAAGTCCGCCAGCCCGCCGTGGGTGAGCTGCGCGGCCTTCGGCGTGCCGGTGCTGCCCGAGGAGAGCATGAGCAGTGCGACCTCGCCGTCCTCCTCCGGGTCGGCGAGGTCGTCGGCGGGTTCGTGGTGCGGCAGTTCGCCGACCGTGACCACGCGTGACCGCGGGACGGCGTGGGCGATCCCGGGCCCGGCGTCGGCGTCGCAGAGCACGAGGGGCGCGTCCAGCAGGGTGGCCGTGTGCCGCAGCCGCTGCAGCGCGGCCGACTCCGGTTCGGCGGGTTCCGCGATGCTCACCGGCCGCGCGCCGCCGAGCACCGCGGCCCAGAAGGCGGGGAAGAAGTCCTCCAGCGCCAGCCCGCACAGCACCAGGGCGTCCCCGGCCCGCAGGCCGTGGGCGCGCAGCCCGGTCAGCAGCCGGCGTGCCCGGTCCAGCAGTTCCGGGTAGGGGAGTTCCACGGTCGTGCCGTCCCGTCCGACGGTGACCACGCCCGCGTCGGGGAACGCGTCCGCGGCGCGCAGCAGCGCCTGCACCGCGTTCCGCGGGTCGTCCTCGGTGAACTCCCGCTCAGGCCCCCGGTAAAGGGCCGGTCCGGGTACGCGCTCCATGCGGGTTCTCTCCTTCGTCGCCCGGGCGGTCGGCCGGGTGCGTGGCGGAATCGGTGGGGGTGCACGCGGGGGACGCGGGCGGCGCAGGTGCGGGCGTGGCGGTGGGGGCCGCGGGCTCGGGGGTGGTGGGGGCGGCCGCCCGTGCGGAGGACCGGAACAGCAGCAGGGCCAGACCGCCGCACGCGGCCACCGCGTGGAACGCGCCGACGACGGCCCACACCGGCAGCGCCTCCAGCGCGGCAGCGGCGGCCACCGCGCCGAGGGTGAACCCGGCGGTCTCCGCCACCGCCGAGGCGCCGAAGAGCCTGCTCCGCAGGCGGTCCGGCGCCGCCTGCAGCCGGGAGGTGTAGACGATCTCGGTGTAGCCGTCGGCGAGACCGGCGCCGAGGGCCACCAGCATCAGGGCGATGCCGGGCAGCCCGGTGAAGGCCGCGACGAAGAACAGCGACATCGCGACCGTGCCGGTCGCGAACCCGCGCTCGTCCCCGGCCGGACCCCGCTGCTCCTTGCGGCGCTTGACCACCTGGTGCGCGACCAGGGTGCCGACCGCCCAGGCGGACCAGAACTGCGTCATGAGCAGTGCCGGTTGCGACGGTGCCGTCTGCTGCGCGAGCACTGGCAGGGCGACGTTGTGCGAGGCGGAGGAGAGCGCGTCCGCGCCGCGCAGCGCGACCATGGCCAGGACGACCGCGGGGACCGCCGCCAGCGCGCGCCACGTCGTCGTGGCGCCCGCGTCCGCGTCCGTCGCGCCGGTGCCCGCGTCCGCCGCGCCGCCGTGCGCAGCCGCCGCGGGGCCGGGGTCCGCCTCGTCGGTGCGCGGGCGCAGGGTCACCAGGGCCGCCGCGGACACGGCGAAGCTCGCCGCGTTCACCGCGAAGGCCGCGGTGTAGCCGCCCAGGGCGATGACCGGCGTCGCGGAGGCGAAGCCCAGCACCGTGGCGAACGAACGCAGCGTCACCAGCAGGCCGTTCGCCTCGCGCCGCCCGTCCTGCCCCACCATCACCGGCACGGCGCTGCGCAGTGCGACGGTGAACAGCGTGTGTCCGGCGCCCATCACCACGACGGCGCCGGCGAGCAGCAGGAGGGGAGTGCGACCGGCGCTCAGCGCGAGCACCGTCATCGCGGCCGCCTGCGCCACGTCGGTGCCGATCATCAGCGCACGGCGGCCGGTCCGGTCCGAGATCCGGCCCGCGGCCAGCCCCGCGAAGAAGCCGGAGGAGAGCCGTACGGCCATGACCACGCCGACCCCGAGGGCGCCGCCGGCGACCTCGTAGGCGAAGAGGCTCAGGGCGATCAGGTTCAGGTAGTTGCCGTACGCCGAGACGGCGTGGGCGCACAGCAGCGCACGGAACCGGCGGTCCACGCCTGCCACTTCACCCCCCCCGGGGAGCCCGTCCGACGCCGACAGTCTGCCCACCGGGAACCTGAGCCACAAGCATCGCGCAGCGTCACGTCCCGCGCGGGGCGGCTCCCGGACGACGTCCCGCCCGCGCACCGAATGGCCCGGCGGTCGCGCCCGGGGGGACAATCCGGCGGTGACCGACACCGCAGACACCGCACGCCGCTGGCGCGCCCTCGACGCCGCACCGGGCACCGTGCTGCTCGACGGCTTCCACGCCCTCAAGCACGCTCTCCGCTTCGGCGCAGAGGTGCCCCTCGCCGTAGCGGAGGACCGCGAGGCCGCCCTCGCGCTGGCCCGCGACCTCGCGCCCGACCTCGTCCCGGCCCTGCGGGGGTGTCTCGAGCCGGTCTCTCCCGACGTGCTGCGCGCCCTCGTTCCGCGTCCGCACCCCACCGGTGTGGCCGCCCTCGCCCTCCGCACCCGGGCTGCCTCCCCGGCGGAGGCGGCACCCTCGGCGGCCCCCGCCGTGGTCCTGGACGACCCGCGTCACCTCGGCAACGTCGGCGCCGTGGTCCGGCTCGCCGCCGGCTGCGGCGCGTCCGCCGTCTACACCACCGGCACCGTCGACCCCTGGCACCCCACCGTCGTACGGGCCGCCGCCGGGCTCCACTTCGCCACTCGCGTCGAGCACAGGGACGCTGCGCAGCTCCCGCCCGGACCGCTCTACGCCCTCGACCCCGAGGGGGAGGACCTGCGCGGTCTCACCCTGCCCGACGACGCGCTGCTCGCGTTCGGCTCGGAGCGGCACGGTCTGTCCCACGCGCTGCGGGCGCATGCGGACCACCTCGTGGCCCTGCCCATGCGCCCGCAGGTGTCCAGCTACAACCTGGCCACGTCCGTGGCCATGACGCTGTACCACTGGATGGCACAGCGCCCCGGCCGCCCCGCGGCGGCCGGCTGACTCAGGCCTGCCTCCGGACCTCCACCGTGCGGAAGCGGTTCGAGACGAACGCGCCGTCGCACAGCGCGGCGTTCGCCGCCGGGTTGCCGCCCGAGCCGTGGAAGTCGGAGAACGCGGCGGTCTGGTTGACGTACACGCCGCCGGTCAGGTTCAGCGACAGCTGCGCGCACTCCTCCAGGCAGACGTCCTCGATCTTCCGCTCGACGTCCTCGGCGGTGGTGTACGCGCCCACGGTCATGGCGCCC
The DNA here is from genome assembly GCF_000426325.1 of Streptomyces sp. CNS606. Lineage (NCBI taxonomy): Bacteria > Bacillati > Actinomycetota > Actinomycetes > Kitasatosporales > Streptomycetaceae > Streptomyces > Streptomyces sp. CNS606. The sequence goes on along the minus strand of NZ_KE384521.1, from coordinate 259,496 downwards.
TTCTCGCGGACGGTGCGGCGCAGCAGCGCCACCGCCTCGTCGGCCGAGTCGACGGCGACCGCGAACGACACCGGGCCGAAGCACTCCGAGAGGTAGGTCTCCTCCGCCTCCGGCTTGCCGCCGTCCAGCTTGACGATCACCGGGGTGCGCACCGTCGCGCCCGGGAAGTCCGGATTGGTCAGCGAACGCGAGGGCAGCGCCACCTCGCCCAGCGATCCGGCGGCGTCGATGCGCTGGCCGACCTGCGGGTTCACGATGGCGCCGAGCAGGGCGTTGGCGCGCGCGTCGTCGCCGAGCAGCTTGCCGACGGCACCCGCCAGGTCGCCCACCACCTCGTCGAACGACTTCTCGCCGTCCTCGGTGCCGACGCCGCCGCGCGGGATCAGCAGGTTCTGCGGGGTGGTGCACATCTGGCCGCTGTACAGCGACAGCGAGAACGCCAGGTTGCCCAGCATGCCCTTGTAGTCGTCGGTCGAGTCGATGACGACGGTGTTGACGCCGGCCTTCTCGGTGTACACCTGCGCCTGGGTGGCGTGCTGCTCCAGCCAGTCGCCGAACTCGGTCGACCCGGTGTAGTCGATGATCCGCACCTCGGGGCGGGTCGCCAGATCCTTGGCGATGCCCTCGCCCTCGCGCTCGGCGGCCAGTGCCACCAGGTTCGGGTCGAAGCCGTGCTCGGCGAGCACCTCGCGCGCGATCCTCACGGTCAGCGCCAGCGGCAGCACGGCACGCGGGTGCGGCTTGACCAGCACCGGGTTCCCGGTGGCCAGCGAGGCGAAGAGGCCGGGGTAGCCGTTCCAGGTGGGGAAGGTGTTGCAGCCGATCAGCAGCGACAGGCCGCGGCCGACCGCCGTGAACTGCTTGCGCAGGTTCAGCGGGTCGCGCTTGCCCCGCGGCTTCGACCAGTCGGCCGCGTCCGGCACCCGCACCTGCTCCACGTACGCGTACGCCACCGCCTCCAGGCCGCGGTCCTGGGCGTGCGGGCCGCCGGCCTGCAGCGCCATCATGAACGCCTGGCCGCTGGTGTGCATGACCGCGTGCGCGAACTCGTGCGTGCGGGCGCTGATGCGAGCCAGGATCTCCAGGCACACCGCCGCCCGGGCCTCCGAGCCGGCCTCGCGCCACGCGGGCATCGCCGCCCGCATGGCGGGCAGCAGCACGTCGAGGTCCGCGTGCGGGTACTCCACGCCCATCGTGATGCCGTACGGCGAGCTCTCCGTCGCCGACCAGCCGTCCGTACCGGGCTGGTCCAGCTCGAAGCGCCCGCCGAGCAGTGCGTCGAACGCCTCCTTGCCCTCGGCGGCGCTCAGCGAGCCGTTCTCGCCGTACGCCTTCGGGTGCTCGGGGTGCGGCGACCAGTACGCACGGCTGCGGATCGTCTCGATGGCCTGGTCGAGGGTGGCGCGGTGCTTCTCGATGAGCTCCGCGGCGTTCGGTCCGGCGGTCACGGTCACGGTGAGCCTCTCCTCGTCGGGGCGGCGATGGTGCGGGGTAGCGATGACAGGGGCGATGGATAGATACTGCTACCGAACGATCGGTCGGTGCAAGGGGGCCACGAACAGTGACGGAACACCTCCGGGGAGCGAACCCTGCCTCCCCCGATACGATCGGCGCCATGCCCGCCGCCACCCCCAGCACGCCCCCCGCCGCCCGGCGGGACACCTACACCCCGGAGTCCCTGCTGGCCGTCGCGGTGCGGGTCTTCAACGAGCGCGGCTACGACGGCACCTCCATGGAGCACCTCTCCAAGGCGGCCGGCATCTCCAAGTCCTCCATCTACCACCACGTGCGGGGCAAGGAGGAGCTCCTGCGGCGCGCGATAAGCCGGGCCCTGGACGGCCTCTTCGCGATCCTGGACGAGCCCGCGGCGAACCGCGGCCGCGCCATCGAGCGGGTCGAGCACGTCACCCGGCGCACCACCGAGGTGCTGATGGCCGAACTCCCCTACGTCACGCTGCTGCTGCGCGTGCGCGGCAACACCGGCACGGAACGGTGGGCGATCCAGCGCCGCCGCGACTTCGACCAGCGCGTCGCCGACCTGCTCAAGGACGCCGCCGCGGAGGGCGACCTCCGCCCCGACGTGGACGCCCGGCTCGCCACCCGGCTGCTCTTCGGCATGATCAACTCAATCGTCGAGTGGTACCGCCCCGAGCGCGCCGGCACCGCCCACGCCACGAGCGACGAAGTCGCCGACGCCGTCGTCGCCACCGCCTTCGCGGGCCTGCGTACGTAGGCGCCTCCCCGCAGGCCGCCCGCCGTCGCCCGTGAGGAGGGCCGCCTCAGTCGTCGCGCCGGGCGTACGTCATGACCGTGACGCCGCTGTCGAAGACCTGGCCGGAGACCGCGCGGTAACGCTGCGGGGAGTAGGCCGAGTCGAAGAGCGGCACGTCCGCACCGATCACGACGGGGTTGATCATGACGAAGAGTTCGTCGATCTCGTCCCGGAGCGCGGCGGCGAGCTTGCCGCCACCGCAGAGCCAGATGTCCAGCTTTTCTTCCTTCTTCAGCGCGCGCACGAACTCCCGGGGGCTCCCCGCACCACCGCCACCGCCGGTTCCCGGCCTCGGCCGGCCCGGGCACGAGGCTCCGTCAGGCCGTCGGCACCGTCTCCGGCATCTGTGCCAGCGCCCACGCGCCGTGGTCCTCCCCCTCCTGGAACATCGTGTGCTCGGAGTCGGGAGACGCGATGAACCCGTCCACCGTCGCCGCGACGAAGTACGCGAGCTTCCGCATGGCGTGACCCTCCACGGCCTCCATCCGCAGCATCCGCCGAACCGTACTCCCGCCCCTCTCCCTCCCCCTCCCTCCTCCGCCCGGAGACCCGTGGCGGAGGAGGGACGGGTACGCGGTGTGGGCCGTCGGTGTGGGGGCGGCGCGGCGCGCCCCGCGCCGCGGGGAAGGGACCCCGCCGCGCTGCTACCGTCCCGGGATGATCATCGCCGACACCGAAGGGGCCAGGCGGGACGCCGGACTGGTGCTCGAGTTCTTCGGCACGGTGCTCTCGGGCGAGAAGGACACCGGCGCCGTACCCCGCTTCCTCGCCGAGGACTTCGTCGACCACGACGCCGACGGCGACCCCGGCAGGCAGGGGGTCGTCGGCAAACTGGACGCGCTGTGGACGGCCCGGCCGCAGGCGTACTTCCGTCCCCTGCAGGTGATCGCCGCCGCCGGACACGTGGTGGTGCGTTCCCTGCTGGAGTGCCCCGGCGCCCCCTCGGTGCCCTTCTCCGACACCTACCGCCTCGCGGACGGCCGCATCACCGAACACTGGCATGTCGTGGGCTCCGCCCGGTAGCCGGTGCACGGCCCACGGATAACGGCTCCCGGCTGCGCCCCGGGCACGACCGAGGCCGGTGTGGGGGAGCTCTCCCCGCCGGGGTGGGAACACGGCAACGAACCCATGGAGGCGATCATGAACCACCAGCGACCCGGCCCGGCCCTCCCGCCCGTCGTCGACAGAAGGGCGTGGCAGGAGGCGCGGGACGCGCTGTTGGCACGGGAGAAGGCGCACACCCGCGAAGGGGACGCGATCGCGGCGGCGCGGAGGCGCCTGCCGATGGTGGAGGTCGACGCCACCATCGAGGTGATCGGTCCCGACGGCCCGGTCACGCTCCTCGACGCCTTCGAAGGCCGCAGGCAGCTGATCGCGTACTTCCACGCCTGGTGGCCCGGCCGACCCGCCGCCGAGCAGTGCGAAGGCTGCACGTTCTTCAACTGCCAGGTCCGCGAGCTGGCCTACATCCATTCCCGCGGCGCCACGTACGCCGTGCTCTGCAAGGGTCCGTACGAGCCCAGCGTCCGCTACCGGGACTTCCTGGGTCTGGACATGCCGTGGTACTCGGTCGAGAGGACGGCGGAGCAGCTGCTGGAAGGTCGCGACTGGCAGCGTCACCACCTCGTCTGCTACGTCCGCGAGGGCGAGCGGGTGTTCGAGACGTACTACACCGGCGGCCGCGGCGTCGAGATCATGGCCCCCACCCACGGGCTGCTGGACATGACCGTCTACGGACGCCAGGAGGCGTGGGAGGACTCTCCCGACGGCTGGCCCCAGCCCTGGTACTCCGCCGAGAACCCCGAGGAATGGCGCACGAACGGCCGCCCCATCGCCCACTGGTCCCGCATCGCAGCCGGCCGCTCCGACGACCTGACGTGAGGATCAGCCGGCCCGCCGACGCTGAAGACCGAGACTGCGCTCCCGCACGGGAGCGCGCCGGATGGCGCAGCACCAACGTTGCCCGTGCTGTCTTCCCGGACGCGCCCGACGGAGACCCGGCGAGGGTGCTGTTGTGGTGCACGGGACGCGCGGAGCTGGACGGCCGGCCCCGGCGCACGTCGTGGACCTGGCAGGCGGCGCGGGAGACGGAAGGGTGACCACCGCTCCGACTCCGCCGGGTGGCTCCCGGCGGGTCAGCCGCGGCGCCGGCCGGCGACGAGGCCGATGAGGGCGGCGTTGATCAGGGCGCCTGCGACGACGACGGCGAAGAAGCCCGCCGTGGAGCCGTCCGGCAGGAGGGCGACGGCGAAACCCCAGGGGAGGGTGGCCAGCATGGGGACGACGCCGGCGAACGAGGCGTCCTCCTGGTGGACCAGGGTGGTGTCCACGGCGACCCAGACCAGGAGGGCGAGCACGATCAGCAGGTAGACCTGCGAGACCCGGTTGCCGGCGACGAGGGAGAGGGCGCGCCGTCCGGGTGAGGGGCGGGAGGCGGCTGGTGCTGTCATGTACGCGCTCCTATCCGGGGTGAGCGGCCGGAAACGCGACCGGGCGGGTGGGCACGGCTTCGCCACGCGATGCACACGCCGTGCCGACGCCGGACGCCGTGTCGGAAGCCGTACGCCGGACGGCCGCGTCCACGGCGGTCGGCCGCACGTCACGCGGGTGACCGCTCAGGGTTCGGGGTCGAGGTCGGTCTCCTCGAAGACCAGCAGCGTCCGGGTGCTCAGCACCTCGGGGATGGCCTGGATGCGGGTGAGGACCAGGTCGCGCAGCGAGCGGTTGTCCTTGGTGTGCACCAGCAGCAGGACGTCGAAGTCGCCGCCGACCAGGGCCATGTGCGCGGCGCCGGGTAGTTCCCGCAGCCGCTCCCGGACCGAGCGCCACGAGTCCTGGACGATCTTCAGGGTGATGTACGCGGATGTGCCGTGACCGGCGCGTTCCTGGTCGATGCGGGCGCTGAAGCCGCGGATCACGCCGTCCTCGAGCAGCCGGTTGATCCGGGCGTACGCGTTGGCCCGCGAGACGTGCACCTGGTCGGCGACGGAGCGCACGGACGCGCGCCCGTCGGCCCGCAGCAGGCGCAGGATGTCGCGGTCGACGGAGTCGAGGGGGCGTACCGGCGGTCGCTGCTCGTCCGCCTCGCCGGCGGGCCGCTCGGCCAATCGTTCGTCCGACATGGACGAATGCCTCCTCTCGCTGGACGCATCGATCGTATCGAACGCTTTACTGAGCAGTTTGTCCACAGGCTGGGCCCGCCTGTAGCCAAAGTGTGCGCGCGACCGAACAATCGGTAGGTGAGGCGCACCACGCCTCCGAGTCCGTCACCGGACCCGAGCCCGACAGCCGCCCACGAGGAGGTGCCGACCATGACGGTCCTGGAGCAGCCCGGTTCCTACCGACTCTCTCCGCCGCCCGCATGGCGTCCGCGGGTCGATCCCGCTCCCCTGCTGCCCGACGCCGAGCCCTACCGGCTGCTGGGCACCGACGCCGACCTCGAGAAGGCCCCGGGCCGGGACGTGCTGCTCCGCCTGCACCGAGAGCTGGTGCGCGGCCGCCGCTACAACGAGCAGGCCACCGCCCTGACCCGCCAGGGCCGCCTCGCCGTCTACCCCTCCTCCACCGGCCAGGAGGCGTGCGAGGTCGCCGCGGCACTGGCGCTGAAGGAGCAGGACTGGCTGTTCCCCAGCTATCGCGACACGCTCGCCGCCGTCGCGCGGGGCCTGGACCCGGTCGAGGTGCTGACGCTGCTGCGCGGCGACTGGCACCACGGCTGGGACCCGAAGGCCGCCCGTGTGGCGCCGCTGTCCACCCCGCTGGCCACGCAGCTCCCGCACGCCGTCGGACTGGCGCACGCCGCCCGCATCAAGGGCGACGACGTGGTCGCGCTCGCCCTGGTCGGCGACGGCGGGACCAGCGAGGGCGACTTCCACGAGGCGCTGAACTTCGCCGCCGTGTGGAACGCGCCCGTCGTCTTCCTGGTGCAGAACAACGGCTTCGCGATCTCCGTGCCGCTCGCCAAGCAGACCGCCGCGCCGTCCCTCGCCCACAAGGCCGTCGGCTACGGCATGCCCGGCCGGCTCGTCGACGGCAACGACGCGGTCGCCGTGCACAGCGTGCTCGGCGAGGCCGTCGAACGGGCCCGGCAGGGCGGCGGCCCGACGCTGGTCGAGGCCGTCACCTACCGCATGGAGGCGCACACCAACGCCGACGACGCCACCCGCTACCGCACCGACGGGGAGGTCGACGCCTGGCGCGACCACGACCCGGTCCGGCTGCTGGAGCGGGAGCTGCGCGAGCGCGGCGTGCTGGACGACGCCACCGCCGAGGATGTCGCGAAGGGAGCGGAGGAGATGGCCGCGGGCATCCGTGAGCGGATGAACGCCGACCCCGAGCTGCGCCCGATGGACCTGTTCGCCGAGGTGTACGCGGAGAAGACCGCGCAGCTGCGGGAGCAGGCGGCGCAGCTGCGCGCCGAGCTGGACGCCGAGGCCGAGGGGAACGCGTGATGGCAAGGACCGAGACGACGGCCGGCGGCCCGGCCGGCGCGGGCGGCGCCGCGAAGAAGCCCGTGGCCAAGCCCGCCACCATGGCGCAGGCGCTCAACCGCGCCATGCGCGACGCGATGGCCGAGGACCCCGACGTCCACGTGATGGGCGAGGACGTCGGCACGCTCGGCGGCGTCTTCCGCGTCACCGACGGCCTGACCAAGGAGTTCGGCGAGGAGCGCTGCACCGACACCCCGCTGGCCGAGGCCGGCATTCTCGGCACCGCCGTGGGCATGGCCATGTACGGGCTGCGCCCGGTCGTCGAGATGCAGTTCGACGCGTTCGCCTACCCCTCCTTCGAGCAGCTCGCCTCGCATGTCGCGAAGATGCGCAATCGCACGCGCGGCCGGCTGCCCATGCCGATCACCATCCGCGTCCCGTACGGCGGCGGCATCGGCGGCGTGGAGCACCACAGCGACTCCTCCGAGGCGTACTACATGGCCACGCCCGGGCTCCAGGTCGTCACGCCCGCGACGGTCGCCGACGCGTACGGCCTGCTGCGCGCCGCCATCGCCTCCGACGACCCGGTCGTCTTCATGGAGCCCAAGCGGCTCTACTGGGGCAAGGCCGAGTGGGACCCGGAGGCGCCCGAGCAGGTGCCCGGCATCGGCGAGGCCGTCGTCCGCCGCAGCGGCACCTCGGCGACGCTGATCACCTACGGCCCGTCGGTCCCGGTGTGCATGGAGGCGGCGGAGGCCGCACGCGAGGACGGCTGGGACCTGGAGGTCGTCGACCTGCGGTCGCTGGTGCCCTTCGACGAGAAGACGGTCGTGGAGTCCGTGCGACGCACCGGCCGCGCCGTGGTGGTGCACGAGTCGCAGGGGTTCGCCGGTCCCGGCGGGGAGATCGCCGCACGGGTGGGCGAACGCTGCTTCCACTACCTTGAGGCACCGGTGCTGCGGGTCGCGGGCTTCGACGTCCCGTACCCGCCGCCGATGCTGGAGAAGCACCATCTGCCGGGCGTGGACCGCGTGCTCGACGCGGTCGCCCGCCTGCAATGGGAGAGCGACTGGGTGGAAGGCGGTCGGTGATGGCGGAGATCCGCGAGTTCGCACTGCCCGACCTCGGCGAAGGGCTGACCGAGGCGACGATCACGACCTGGATGGTCGAGGTCGGCGAGGTCGTCGCCGTCGACCAGCCGGTCGTCGAGGTGGAGACGGCCAAGGCGATGGTCGAGGTCCCCTGCCCCTACGGCGGCGTCGTCACCGCCCGCTACGGCGACGAGGGCGACGAGATGCCGGTCGGCGCGCCGCTGGTCGCCGTCGCCGTCGGCGCCACCTCGCCGGAGGAGGCCGGTGCGGCCGCCGCCCCGGCCGGTGACGCCGCGCCGGACGACACCGACGAGGGTTCCGGCAACGTGCTGGTCGGCTACGGCACCCAGGCGCCCTCCGCGCGTCGCCGCCGCCGGGTGGGCGGCGGAGTCGGCCACATGGCCGCACCCGCACCAGCCCCGGCTCCCGCCGCCACGGGCACGACCACGTCGGGTGCGTCCCGTCGCGGTGTCGGCGGCGAGGCCACCGGCGGTTCCCGCCCGCAGGGCGTCGGCCCGCGCGGCGAGAGCGGCGCCACGGCCGCCGTCCGCGGCCACGAGCGCGGCGTCGTCGCCGAACCCGACCGTCCTGGACCCGATCGTTCCGGTCCTCGTCCTGGACCCGATCGTTCCGGTCCCGGCCACCCCGGGAACGACCACACCGGTGCGCGCAACGGCGACACCTCCGGACGTCCCGAGGGGGCCGTCGCCGTCATCTCGCCGCTGGTGCGCCGCATCGCGCGGGAGTCCGGCATCGATCTGCGGGACGTGACCGGCTCCGGCCCCGACGGTCTGATCATGCGCGGAGACGTCGAGCGGGCCGCCGAGCGCGGCGGCGCGAGCGGCGACAGCGCGGTCGCCGGCGAGGAGGCGTGGGAGGCGGCCCCGGCGGCGCCCGCCCGCACCCCGTCCCCGGCACCGGTGGCGTCGCGGATCCCGCTGCGCGGCCTGCGCGGCACCGTCGCGGACAAGCTGTCCCGCAGCCGCCGCGAGATCCCCGACGCCACCACCTGGGTCGACGCCGACGCGACGGAGCTGCTCGCCGCGCGGCGGGCCATGAATGCCGCCGGCGGGCCGAAGATCTCCCTGCTCGCCCTGCTGGCCCGGATCTCCACGGCCGCCCTGGCCCGTTTCCCGGAGCTCAACTCCACGGTCGACCTGGAGGCGCGCGAGATCGTGCGGCTGGACGCCGTGCACCTCGGATTCGCCGCCCAGACCGACCGCGGCCTGGTCGTCCCGGTGGTGCGCGACGCGCACACACTGGACGCCGAGGGCATCGCCGCGGAGATCGCACGGCTCACCGAGTCGGCCCGCGCCGGCACGCTGTCCCCGGCCGAGCTGACCGGCGGCACGTTCACGCTGAACAACTACGGCGTGTTCGGCGTCGACGGCTCCACGCCGATCATCAACCACCCGGAGGCCGCGATGCTGGGCGTCGGCCGCATCGTCGACAAGCCGTGGGCCGTGAACGGCGAACTCGCCGTCCGCAAGGTCGTCCAGCTGTCCTTCACCTTCGACCACCGGGTGTGCGACGGCGGCACGGCCGGCGGCTTCCTGCGGTACGTCGCCGACTGCGTGGAACAACCGGCGGTGCTGCTCCGTACGCTCTGAGGCGTGAACGCACACGCCCCGGACCCGTCCGGACGACCGTCGCCCGCCCCGCGCACCGCGCCCGGGGCGGGCGACGCCCGTTCCGCTGCCACCGAGCCGTCGGGCACGACCGCCTTCGACGCGCTGGTCGTCGCCGGCGGCGGCGCCCGGCGGCTCGGCGGCGCCGACAAACCCGCCCTCACGGTGGGCGCCCGCACCCTCCTCGACCGCGTCCTCGCAGCCTGCCCGGACGCCACCACGACCGTGGTCGTCGGCCCCCGCCGGTCCACCTACCGGCCGGTGACCTGGGCGCTGGAGAGCCCGCGCGGCGGCGGCCCGCTGGCGGCACTCGACGCCGGCCTGACCCACGTCCGGGCCGGGACCGTGCTGGTCCTCTCCGCCGACCTGCCCTTCCTGCGGGCGTCGACCGTACGGGCGCTGCTGCGCGCCGCCGCCGGGAGCGACGACGAGGGCGCCGTCGCCCACGACGGCCGGGACCAGCCGCTGCTCGCCGCCTACCGTGCGGAGCCCCTGCGCCGCGAACTCGCCCTGCTGCACGCCGAACACGGCACCCTCGCCCACCTCCCGCTGCGCCTGCTGCTCCCCGGACTGCGGCTGCACCGCATGCCCACCGAGGACGCGGTGGACTGCGACACCTGGGACGACCTCGCCGCCGCGCGGGCCCGCATCAGGGAGCATGGCTCCGTGCTGGACGAATGGATTGCCGCAGTCAAGGCCGAACTGGGTGTCGAGCTCGACGTCGACACCTCCGGGCTCCTGGACCTCGCGCGTGACGCCGCGCACGGAGTGGCGCGCCCCGCCGCCCCGCTGACGACGTTTCTGGTCGGCTACGCCGCCGCCCGCGGGGACGGCTCTCCGGAGGCGGTGGCGGAAGCCGCACGCAAGGCCTCCGAGCTGGCGAAGCGATGGGAAGCGGAGTCGGAAACGGACGACCGATGAGCCGTCGCGGCGCGGGTAGCGGCGCCGACGACCTCGACCAGGCCCTCGCCCTCGCCAACGGTGGTCCCACGGACGCCGGCGGCGGCCCCTGCGCCGACTGTCCCGCCCGCGCGGCGGACGCACGCAGCGCGCCGAAGCCCGATGAGGGGGACGGCGGAGAGGGCCCGTCCCCCGCTACGGAGCGCGCGGCGGGCCGGCCGCCCGGCCCGGAGGGATCACGGCCGTGCCCCGACCGGGTGCCCGCCGCGAGCGCCGACGCCGGGCAGTGCCCGCCCTCCACACAGGGCAGCCGCGCCGCGACGCCTGCGGACACGGCGGGCGACGACGGTGCCGAGTCCCCCGCCTCCTCCGGCACACCCGCCGAGGGCACCCGGACGCCGCCCGGCCCGCACGCCGGGCCGGGCACGCCGGAGGGGGAGGACGGTCCGGACGGACCGTGGTTGTCGGCGGGCTCGCCGTCCACCGACGGCCTGTCGGCCACGGTCGTCCACAGGCCCTCCGACGGCACCGGGAGAGCGCCGACCGGCCCCTCGCAGGTTACGGACGCGGCAGGCGCCGAGGACGACGACCTCACGGGACCGTGGCTGTCCGCCGCGTCGGCCTCGACCGTGGGCCTGCGAGGCGCCCCGCGACCCGCGGCCCCCACGGGGGAGGACGAACTGGCTCCTCCCTGGCTGCTGCGCCGCGCGGAGGAGCCGGACGAGGCGGAGAGCGGCGGCGCGGTCGGCCGCCTGACCGAGATGATGCGGACGCTGCGCCGTCCGGCGGGCCCGCCGGACGGAGGCCGCTCCGCTGAGGCCGACACCGACGCCGACGCCGCGCCCGACGCCGACCGCGGGCGCGCCGCGGCGTCCGACGACGGCCTGCTCCCGGAGTGGCTGACGCGCGCCGCCCGGCGGGTCGGCCTCGACCGCGCCGGCACGGACGCCACGCCCCCGCCGGACGAGCCGCACGATCCGGACGATGCGCTCGCCGCCCCCTGGGTCCCCCCTGTCCCGACCCGTGGCCCACGCCTGTCGACGGCGCCCTCGGCCCGCGAAGACCGTGCGCCCGACACGGCCGCACCCGGGCCCCCCACTACGCGACCGGCTCCCGTCCCCCGGCCAGGCGGCTCTCCGCCGGCGTCGCCGGACGTACCGTCGGAGGTGCCGTCCGCCGACGCCGACGCCGACGTTGACGCCCACGCGCAGGGCGCCGGACAGGCGGCCCCCGTCGTGGCGGTGCCGGGCTCGCCCGTGCCGTCGGGAGCCGCTCCCGGCGGTACGCGTCCGGGGGAGCCGTCAGCCCGTACGGCCGACCTCCAGGCGGAGCCGGTCGCCTCCTTTCCGGGGGACGTGCAGGCTCCGTCCGCAGTGGAGTCTCCTGCGGCAGCCGCAGCGAGTCCTCGTGGGCCCGCTGAGGGCGCTGCGGTGCCGGACGTGCACGCCCGCCTCCCGTTCGGCCGTCCGCCGTCTGCGTCGACGGCCCCGCCGCCCCCCTTTGCGGCCGCCGGAGTGGGCGGTCCCGAGGGAGCGTCCTCGACAGGGCGCAGGGGAACCTCGGCAGCCCGACGTCCAGGACCCGCGCCGGACGCACCGCCCGCGCCGGACGCGCAGCCCACGCCGACGGCGTCGCCCGTCTCCCCCACCCGAGCCCCGGCCGGGGAGTCCGCTCCCGGCGGCGCCTTCCGCGACGGCGGAGCGACCGCGGGCCCGAAGACCCCGTCCGGGCCGGGCTGTGCGAGAGTCGGGGGCGTCGGAGCCGTGGAGACCGGGGAGGAGGCCCGCGTGGTCGACTCGTCGGCGCCCTTCGCCGGGGGCGGTGAGTCCGCCCGCCCGTCGGCGGCCCAGCCGCCGCCCGCGCACGCGGACGTCCCCTGGGCGGAGGCGCAGCGCATCGCCGCCCGGGCGGTCGAGCCCGGCGCGGCCGTGACCGTGCCGCTGGACCGGGCCGTGCGGCAGGTGCTCGCGGCTCCCGTTGAAGCGCTCGCCGACCTGCCGTCGTTCGACACCTCCGCCATGGACGGCTGGGCGGTCGCCGGGCCGGGCCCGTGGACGCCCGCCGGCCCGCCGGCGGGGCCGGGTGTGCTGGCCGGGGGTGCCGAACCCGATCCGCTGGCCGACGGCCGCGCGGTACGGATCGCGACGGGCGCACGCATCCCGCCCGGCGCGACGGCCGTGGTGCGCGACGAGCGTGCCGAACTGCGCGGCGAGCGGCTGCACCTGACGCCCGGGGCGCCTTCCGGCAGCACGGACCCGGGGACGGACATCCGGCCGCGCGGCCAGGAGTGCCGCACGGGCGCACGCCTGCTGCCCGCCGGTACGCCGGTGACGCCTCCGGTGCTGGGCCTGGCCGCCGCCGCGGGCTACGACCGGCTCACCGTCACCCCGCGCCCGCGCGCCGAGGTGCTGGTCCTCGGCGACGAACTGCTCCACGAAGGGCTGCCGTCGGAGGGCCGCATCCGGGACGCGCTGGGCCCGATGGTCGGACCCTGGCTGTCCGCGCTGGGCGCCGAGGTGCTGGCGACGCGGCGTCTGGGCGACGATCCCGAGGCGCTGCACGAAGCGGTCACCACGACCGGCGCCGATCTCGTCGTGACGACCGGCGGTACCGCGCACGGTCCGCTCGACCATGTCCGGCCCACCCTGCACCGCGTCGGCGCCCGGCTGCTGGTGGACGGGGTGGAGGTGCGTCCGGGGCACCCGATGCTGCTGGCCGCCCTCGCCGGGGCGCAGCGCGGATGCCATCTGGTGGGCCTGCCCGGCAACCCGCTCGCCGCGGTGTCCGGCCTGCTCACCCTGGCCGGGCCGCTGCTGCGGGCCCGCGCGGGGCTCCCCGAACCGGAGCCGGTGCGGGCGACGCTGACCGCCGACGTGCAGGGTCACCCGCGCGACACCCGCCTCGTGCCGGTCATCCGGACGGCGGACGGTTCCGGTGCGACGCCGCTGCGCTGGACGGGGCCCGCGATGCTGCGCGGCATCGCGGGGGCGTCCGCGCTCGCCGCGGTGGCCCCCGGTGGCGCGAGCGCCGGAATGTCCGTCCGTCTGCTGGAGCTGCCGTGGTGAGGGGACTGCCGTGGTGAGGGCGACCGTCGCGAGGGCGCCGCGGGATCCCGCGGAGCGCCCCGTGCTGCTGCCGCGTTCGACGATAGGGCCGTTGCGGCAGGTGGGCCGCCGTCTGCTGGCCGCGCTGAGCGTGCTCTGGGCGACGGTGCTGATCGTCTACCTGGACCGGGACGGCTACACCGACAACTACGACGGCACGGTCACCTTCCTCGACGCCGTCTACTACACCACCGTCACCCTCTCCACGACCGGGTACGGTGACATCGCGCCGGTCAGCGACGGCGCCCGGATCGTCAATGTCCTGCTCATCACCCCGCTCCGCGTCCTGTTCCTGATCATCCTGGTGGGTACCACGCTGGAGGTGCTCACCGAGCGCACCCGCGAGCAGTGGCGCCAGACGCGCTGGAGGACCGCCTTGCGCGACCACACCGTCGTCGTCGGTTTCGGCACCAAGGGCCGGTCGGCCGCCGAGACGCTGCTGTCGACCGGGATGGGGCGGGAGCGGATCGTGCTGATCGACCCGAACCACCACGTGGTCAAGGCGGCCACGGACGACGGCTTCGCCGGGGTCGTCGGCGACGCGACCCGCAGCGACGTGCTCGCCCGCGCCGAGGTGCGTCGTGCCAAACAGATCGTCGTCGCCACGCAGCGCGACGACACCGCCGTGCTGGTGACGCTGACCGCGCGTCAGCTCAATCCGAGGCTGCGCATCGTCGCCGCCGTGCGCGAGGAGGAGAACGCGCCGCTGCTGCGCCAGTCCGGTGCGGACGCCGTCATCACCAGCGCGAGCGCCGCCGGCCGGCTCCTGGGCCTGTCCATGCTGAGCCCCAACGCCAGCTCGGTCATGGAGGACCTGATCCAGCAGGGCAGCGGCCTCAGCCTGAACGAACGGCCCGTCACCAAGGCCGAGGCGGGCCGGTCTCCGCGCGAGTGCACCGACCTGGTCGTCTCCGTCGTGCGGGGTCACCGGCTGCTCGGCTACGACGACCCGGAGGCCGCGACGCTGCAGCTCACCGACCGCGTCGTCGTCATCCACCGCTCGCTCCCCTCCTCCGAGAGCACGCTTCCGTAGCGCCCGGCCCGCGGGGGAGTAGCGTCGGGCCATGCATGCGATCACGATTCCCGAACCGGGCGGACCCGAGGCGCTGGTGTGGGCCGAGGTGCCCGACCCGGAGCCGGGCGAGGGCGAAGTGCTGGTGGACGTGGCGGCGGCGGGCGTCAACCGCGCCGATCTGCTGCAGCGTCAGGGCCGTTACGACCCGCCGCCGGGTACGTCCCCCTACCCCGGTCTGGAGTGTGCGGGCCGGGTCGCCGCCGTCGGCTCGGGAGTGTCCGGATGGGCGGTCGGCGACGAGGTGTGCGCGCTGCTGGCGGGCGGCGGCTACGCGGAGAAGGTGGCCGTGCCGAGCGGCCAGCTGCTGCCCGTCCCGAAGGGCGTCGACCTCGTCACCGCGGCCGGCCTGCCGGAGGTGACGTGCACCGTCTGGTCGAACGTCTTCATGGTCGCGCACCTGCGGCCCGGCGAGACCCTGCTCGTGCACGGCGGGTCGAGCGGCATCGGCACGATGGCGATCCAGCTCGCCAAGGCGGTCGGCGCACGTGTCGCGGTGACCGCGGGCAGCAGCCAGAAGCTGGCGCGCTGCGCCGAACTGGGCGCGGACATCCTCATCGACTACCGCGAACAGGACTTCGTCGAGGAACTGAGGACGGCGACCGACGGCCACGGCGCGGACGTGATCCTGGACATCATCGGAGCCGGATACCTGCGCGACAACGTCAGGGCGCTGGCGGTGAACGGTCGGTTGGCCGTCATCGGTCTCCAGGGCGGGACGAAGGGCGAGCTGAACCTCGCCGCGTTGCTGGCCAAACGGGCCGCCGTGACGGCGACCTCGCTGCGCGGTCGTCCGGCGTCGGAGAAGGCGGCGATCGTGGCGGCCGTGCGGGAGCACGTGTGGCCGCTGCTGGACGACGGGCGGGTACGCCCCGTGCTGGACCGCACCCTGCCCGTGCAGGACGCGCCGCAGGCGCACCGCGTGCTCGAGGAGAGCGGTCACGTGGGCAAGGTGATCCTCACGGTGTGAACGGTGCCCCTCTGCCGAGGGCGCTCGGACGATCGCGTGAGAGCAGAACCGGTACCGCTCATTCGAGATGCCCGTTTCATCCATTTATGTGACGCTGGTTACTCGGCAGAACGGTACGGCGTGGGAGGGAGGCGGCATGGGGTCTCCCCGAGACGGGCGCGCGGGGGCGGTCCGCACCCGGCGCAGGTGCTCCGGGGTACCCCTGCTGAGTTGCGCCGTCGTCCTGCTGCTCCCCGCCCCGGCGCTCGCCGCCTCCGCAGCGCCCACGGCGAGCGCCCCCGGCGCGCGTACGGCCCCCCGAGCCGTCGCGCCGTACGGGACGCCCCCCTCCGACGGCCGCTGGGGGCAGCGCCTCTCGCAGCGACTCGCCGACGTGCTCGGCGAGCACCCGCACAGCCCGCACGCCCCGTACCCCCCGCACCACCCATGGGACCCGTACGCAGGCCGTGAGGGAACGCCGACGCTCCCGCCGCTCTTCGGCCCCCACGAACACCACCACGGGGCGGCCACCCCCGCCACACGTGCACGAAGCGGCGGGCACCCCGTGGCGGGGACCGACGCGAGCGGGCCGTGGCAGCGCCGCAGCCCCGGGCACGCTTCCGGTGGGCACGCCCACCCGCACCCCGGTCCCCCTTCCCCCGCGCGCGAGCCGGGCGCGACCACGCAGGACGCCGAGCCGGGCGGTACGGGGCCGGCCGGCGCACGGCGTGCGGACGGTCCCGCGCCGGCGGACACCGGGCGTGCCGATGCCTCCCCCGGTGCCCGTGCCGGCACGGGCACCGGGCAGGCCGTGAAGGACCCTGCCGCCCCCGCACAGGGCGGCATGTGGAGCCCCGCACCCGTCGCGCCCCAGGACACGGTCGCCGGTGCAGCCGACCCCGGGCGCCCGCAGGCGGGACCGCCGCGGCGGTCCCCGGCCGGTGACGGCGCCGTGGAGGCGGCCGCTCCCGCCGCTCCCGCCGCGGCAGCCGCCCCCGCAGGTCCGATCCTGCCCGTCCTGCCGCTGGGCGCCGGGCTCACCTGCCTCGGCCTCGGCCTGGCGTTCCTGGCGCTCCGCCTGCGCCGCGGCTGACCGGCGGGCCACCGCCGCGACGGCCTGGCGTCCCCGGCGGTCCCCGCTCCCGGCGGCCCCTCGCCACCGGGAGGCATGAGCCGTGCAGAATGGGGATATGACACAGCCGAGCAATGAACGGTCGCAGGAGAGCCCGCACGTCCTGGTCGTCGGTCCGGACGGGATGGCTCTCGGCACCGCGGCCCCCAGGGGCGGCGACGACGAAGCCGACGAGCAGGCTGAGGTCCCGTTGACGGAGATGGTGGAGCAGCCCGCGAAGGTCATGCGGATCGGCAGCATGATCAAGCAGCTGCTGGAGGAAGTGAAGTCGGCGCCGCTCGACGAGGCGAGCCGCGTGCGGCTGCGGGAGATCCACGCCAGCTCCGTGAAGGAGCTGGAGGACGGCCTCGCGCCGGAGTTGATCGAGGAGCTGGAGCGGCTGTCGCTGCCGTTCGGCGAGGACGCGGTGCCGACGGAGGCGGAACTGCGCATCGCGCAGGCCCAGCTCGTCGGCTGGCTGGAGGGGCTGTTCCACGGCATCCAGACGGCGTTGTTCGCCCAGCAGATGGCGGCCCGGGCACAACTGGAGCAGATGCGGCGCGCGCTGCCGCCGGGTGCGCTTCCCGAGGACGGCGAGGAGCACGGTCCCGCACGCTCCGGAGGCCCCTACCTCTGATACCTCGGATACCTCCGATACTCCGATACCTCGGGTACCCCCGGAACGGGATCAGTCCGAGCCGGGGGGCATGCCCGTGGAGACGGTGAGGTCGATCTCGTCCTCGTCCGGGTCGAACGCGGAGTACGAGTCGGGGTTCTGCTCCAGGACCATGTTCTTGCCCCAGACGTTCTCGTCCTCCTTGGTGACGTCCCCCAGCTTCCAGCCGGCCTGCTTGATGCACTCCTTGACCGAGGTGAGGTTCTTGAAGGCGAACTCCGGCATCGTCTTCTTGCCGTCCTCGATGTAGCTGTCGCGCGCGTCGGTGCACTCGCTCGCCTCGATGGTGCGCGAGGTGTCCTCCGGCTTGAAGTCGCCGCCGCCCCCGCTGGATCCGGCCTCGGTCGTCTCGTCGTCCGACGGGCGGGTGGAGGGCTGGTCGACGGAGTAGGACGGGGCCGGCGGGGCGGACGGACGGGCGACCGGGTCGTCCTCGCCGCTGTTCGCCGCGATGAGCGCGATGACCGTCACCACGGCGACCACCGCGGCGATGACCGTGCCGACGACCACGCCGTTGCTGGTGCCCCCGCTCTTCGCGGGCGGGCCCGCCGGGCGCGGCGACATGGTGTACGGCGGCGGGGTCTGCGTGCCGGGACGGCCGTACGGGGCGGGGCCGTTGAAGCCCGCCGGCCGCGGGGCGCCCATGGGGGCGGTGGGCGGCGGCGTGGACTGCGGGTAGCCGTACTGCGGCTGGAACGGCCCGGGTGCGGCGTTCGGCGGCGGGGGCGTGCTCTGCTCATTGCCCACCGGCGGGAACACCGCCTTGCCGACCTCGGCGCCGCTCGGCGCCTGGTTGCCGCCGACGATGACCGGGGCCGCGCCGCTCGCCGAGCTGCGCACCCGCTCGACCTCGGCGCGCATCGCCTCGGAGGTGGGGAAGCGCTCGTTGGGGTTCTTCCGCAGGGTGCGGGCCACCAGGGCGTCGATCGCGGGCGTCACCGAACGGTTGATGCTGGACGGGGCGACCGCCTCCTCCTGCACGTGCGCGTACGCGATGGCGAGGGGGGAGTCGGCGTCGAACGGCAGCCGGCCGGTGAGCAGTTCGAAGAGCATGATGCCGACCGAGTACAGGTCGGAGCGTGCGTCCACGCCGCGGCCCAGGGCCTGCTCCGGGGACAGGTACTGAGGGGTGCCGACGACCATGCCGGTCTGCGTCATCGACGTGACGCCGGACTGCATCGCCCGGGCGATGCCGAAGTCCATCACCTTGACGACGCCGCGCTTGGTCAGCATCACGTTGCCGGGCTTGATGTCGCGGTGCACCAGGCCGAGTTCGTGGCTGACATCGAGCGCGTTCAGCACGTCGGCGGTGATCTTCAGCGCCTTGTCGGCGGGCATCGCGCCGGACTGTGCGACGTCCTCGTCCAGGACCTGCCGCAGCGGCTTGCCCTCGACGTACTCCATGACGATGTAGGGGACGGGCGCGCCGTCGAGGGTGTCCTCGCCGGAGTCGAAGACGGACACGATGTTGGTGTGCGTCAGCTTCGCGACCGACTGGGCCTCGCGGCGGAACCGTTCCCGGAACGACTGCTCACGCCCGAGGTCCGAGTGCAGCGTCTTCACCGCGACCTGGCGGTCCAGCACCGAGTCGTAGGCGAGATACACGGAGGCCATGCCGCCCGCGCCGAGCAGGCTCTGCAGCTGGAAGCGTCCGCCTGCGACCGCGCGGCCGATGTACCGCGCCGCCTGCGCGTCGTCGTCGCTCATCTGACTGCTCCCCCTTGGTGGCGCTCATGGTGGCGCTGTGCCGGCACGTGGACGACCGGGTGACCGGACGACCTCCCGGGGGGCGTCCTTCCGGCATCTTCGGGCCTGATACCCGGCCAGTCTGCCCCAGGGCACGGACACGTCAAGTTCGTCGCCCCTTCCGTGACCGATGTGTACCGGGCTCGGCACCGCACCGGGACATACGCATGGCAAGCATCCCACCGTCGAGATCCGGCCATCCTGGCGGGGTCGTCCACGGCCCGGACTCCGACTTGCCAGGCGGACACCGCAGCCGCTTGGATGGCTTTTGAGCCCTGTCACAGCCCCCGTGCCGGAGGCTGTAGCCTCCGGCACGGGGGCTGGGCGTTACACGACCGCGTCACCGCGGAACGATCGACGGCGAGGACAGATGGCAGATTCGCAAGCCGCTGGCGGCCCTTCGGAGCCGGAGGCGACGGGCGGTTCCGTGCCCGAATCGCCGGACCTGTGGGGGAACAACGGACTGGTCGGCGACGGCCGTTACCGCCTCACCCACCGCCTCGGACGCGGTGGCATGGCAGAGGTGTACGCCGCCGAGGACGTCCGGCTCGGCCGCACGGTCGCGGTGAAGCTGCTGCGTTCCGACCTCGCCGAGGACCCCGTCTCCAAGGCCCGTTTCACGCGCGAGGCGCAGTCCGTCGCCGGCCTCAACCACCACGCGGTCGTCGCCGTCTACGACTCCGGCGAGGAGATCGTCAACGGCAGCGTGGTGCCGTACATCGTGATGGAGCTGGTCGAGGGCCGCACCATCCGCGACCTGCTGCACGGCCCGGAGGCGCCGCCCGCCGACCAGGCGCTGATCATCGTCTCCGGCGTCCTGGAGGCCCTCGCCTACAGCCACCAGCACGGCATCGTGCACCGGGACATCAAGCCGGCCAACGTCATCATCACCCACACCGGCGCGGTGAAGGTGATGGACTTCGGCATCGCCCGGGCCCTGCACGGCGCCTCCAACACCATGACCCAGACCGGCATGGTCATGGGCACGCCGCAGTACCTCTCCCCCGAGCAGGCGCTCGGCAAGACCGTCGACACCCGCTCCGACCTGTACGCCACCGGCTGCCTGCTGTACGAGCTGCTCACTCTGCGCCCGCCGTTCACCGGCGAGACGCCGCTGTCCGTGGTGTACCAGCACGTGCAGGACGAGCCGGTGCTGCCGTCCCGCGTCTCGGACGCCGTGCCGCCGGAGCTGGACGGCCTCGTCATGCGGTCGCTGGCCAAGGACCCCGACGACCGCTTCCAGACCGCCGAGGAGATGCGCGGCCTGGTCCAGTACGGCCTGCGCATGCTCCAGGAGCAGGGCGGCCACACCGGCGGGCTGTGGAACACCGGCGCCGTCGTCGCCGGCGGCACCACGCCGCCGATGGGTACGCCCGGCGTCGGCACCATGGGCGACACCGGCACGGGCGGCTTCCGCGGCGCCGGCGACACGCAGACCCGGATGGGTCCGCCGCTGCTGATGGGCCCGCCGGACCGGGACGACGGGGGTTTCGAGGGCGGCCACCGGGACGACGGCCGCGGTGGCGGCGGGGCGAAGTACGCGCTGATCGCGTTCCTCGCAGTGCTGGCGATCGCGGCGGGCATCTTCTTCGCGCTCAACGCGGGCGACGGCGGCGGGGAGAACGACATCGATCCCGTGCCGTCCTCGTCCACGCCGCGGGACGACGAGACGAGCCGCGAGCCGACGGACGACGAGACCGACACCGACGTCCCCGGCACCACGGGCGACACCGGCGACGACGACACCTTCTCCCCGACGGAGGACCCGTCGCCCACCGAGGAGCCGTCCTCGGAGCCCCCCACCGAGCCGACGGAGCCGACGTCGGAGCCGCCGACGTCCACCGGCACGACGGAGGGCAGCCCCGGCGGGGGCGGCGAGGACCCCACGGACGGCGGCACGACCGACGGCGGTACGACCGAGGGCGAGACCTCCGGCGGCGAGGACGGCGGCACGTCCCTGGGCAACGAGGCCGGGGGCGGTGACGGAAGCGCCGGCGCGTCGACCGGCGCCGGCTCCGCCGGCGACCTGGGCGCCGCGCGCTGACCGCGCCCGGCGTCTGACCGCGCCCGGCGTCTGAGCCCGTCCGGCGCCTGAGCACGGACCGGGCGGGGAGGAAGTGCCTTACCACGTCGCCCGGGTCGACCGCACACCGCGGTCGGACGGTCGCGCACCGTGATCTACGATGCGCGCGTGTCGCCGACGCCCCTCCTCGCCCCGCACACCCTCCGGGCCCTCGCCGCCCGCTACCGCACCGGCACACCGCTGTCGTGCGCGCCCGTGACGTACGGGCTGCTCAACCGGGGGTACCGGGTCGCCGCCACCGGGGGCACCTTCTTCCTCAAGCACCACCTCGACGCCGACCCCGCCGACCCCGCCCCGCTGGAGCGGCGGCACCGCGCCATCGCGTCGCTGGAGGCGGCCGGGCTGCCGGCCGTGCCCCCCGTGGCCGCCCGGGACGGCCGTACGGTCTCCGTCGTGGGCGGGCGCTGCTTCGCGCTGCACCCGTGGGTGGAGGGCCGGCACCTGGACGGCCTCGCGCTGACCGAGGCGCAGTCGCGGCGGCTGGGCGCGCTGCTCGGCACCGTGCACACCCGGCTCCAGCAGGTGCTCCCCGCCCAGCGGGAGGCCGCCGCGCCCGGGGCGGGGTCCGCGAGCGCCGACCCGGACGCGACGCACGCGCTGATCGACGGCCTCCTCACCCGCATCCATCGCCGCGGCCGGCGGCGCGACGGTTTCGACGAGCTGGCCGAGTACCGGCTGCGGGAGCGGCGCCGGCTGCTGCACCGGTACGCGGACGCCCGCCCCGCCGCCGTACCCGCGGCGGGCTGGGTGCACGGCGACTTCCACCCGCTGAACCTGATCTACGGCGTCGCCCGGCCCCGGCGCCACCGGCGGGGCGGCGAACCCCTCGCGATCGTCGACTGGGACCGGCTGGCCGTCCAGCCCCGCGCGGAGGAGGCGGTCCGGGGTGCGGCGATCTTCTTCCTGCGGCCCGACGGCAGCCTGGACCTGCGGAAGGTGCGCGCCTACGCCCGCGCGTACCGGCATGCGAGCACCGCACCGCCGGCGGAGCTGAGCGCGGCGGTGCACCGGGTGTGGTGGGAGCGGCTGAACGACTTCTGGATGCTGTGCTGGCGCTACGAGCGGCACGACTCCCGCCCCGACCCGCAGTTCGCCGCCGCCTCCGCCCTCGTCGTCTGGTGGACCCGCCGCTACGCGGCCGTGCACGCGGCCTTCTGCGACTGACAGCGCCGCAAGGGGCTCCGGCAGCGGTCGGTGCTGGTCAGCGCTGTTCAGTGCTGGTCGGAGCGGGCCCGGAGGCGGGCCACGTAGGCCGCAGCCTGCGAGCGGCGTTCCATGCCGAGCTTGGCCAGCAGCCCGGACACGTAGTTCTTGATCGTCTTCTCCGCCAGGTGCAGCCGTTCGCCGATGGCGCGGTTGGTGAGCCCCTCGCCGATGAGGTCCAGGATGCGGCGCTCCTGCTCGGTGAGACGGGCCAGCGGTTCGTCCGATCGGGTGGTGGCGCCTCCGCTGCGCAGCCGGTCCAGGACGCGCTGGGTGGCGACCGGATCGAGCAGCGAGCGACCCGCCGCCACGTCCCGTACCGCGGTGATCAGCTCGGAGCCGCGGATTCCCTTCAGGACGTACCCGGAGGCGCCCGCCATGATCGCGTTGAACAGCGCCTCGTCGTCGGAGTAGGAGGTGAGCATCAGGCAGCGGACGTGCTCGTCGCGGGACCGGACCTCGCGGCAGACCTCGACGCCGTTGCCGTCGGGGAGGCGTACGTCCAGGACGGCGACGTCCGGGCGGGTGGCGGGGATGCGGGTGAGCGCCTCGGCGGCGGTGCCGGCTTCGCCGACCACCTCGATGTCGTCCTCGGCGGCCAGCATGTCGTGCACTCCGCGTCGTACGACCTCGTGGTCGTCCAGCAGGAATACGGTGATTTTTCCCTCTTCGTGCACGCAGCCAGTCTCACACACCGCTGAGGTCCAGTCCTCTGTCGGCTCTTCCCGCCGCCGGGGGGTGCGGGATAACGTGCGCTTGTCCCGTGGGCTTGCGAAGCTGTGACCAGTGCTGACCACCACCGGCGATTTGCTTGGACATCCCAGTAAAATCGCAGGTCAGGGGCCTTCGCGCAGATGTGGAGGTGCTGGGTACCTTGTCTTTCGCAGGCAGTCTGACGGGACAGACGTCACCGCTCGGTTCCGTCTGCGCCGCACCCAACCCCGTGCGCCGTATCGGTACCGGGCGAGCCGCACTGGCTGCCCGGCGGACCCCGGGGGCCGGACAGACGGAGGAGCACACGTGACCGTGGAAGGCACTGCCGCGCGCAGCAAGACGCGCCGCAGCGGCGGCACCGCCAAGCGCGCGAGCGCGGCCAAGAAGAAGACGGCCGCCCCCGCGAAGGCCGAGCCGCAGCTCGTACAGCTGCTGACCCCCGAGGGCGAACGGGTCGAGCACCCGGACTACGCCATCGACCTGACCCCCGAGGAGCTGCGCGGGCTCTACCGCGACATGGTGCTGACCCGGCGTTTCGACGCCGAGGCGACCGCACTGCAGCGTCAGGGCGAGCTGGGCCTGTGGGCCTCGCTGCTCGGGCAGGAGGCCGCGCAGATCGGCTCCGCCCGTGCCCTGCACGACGACGACTACGTCTTCCCCACCTACCGCGAGCACGGCGTGGCCTGGTGCCGCGGGGTGCCGCCGGAGAACCTGCTCGGCATGTTCCGCGGCGTGAACAACGGCGGCTGGGACCCGAACAGCAACAATTTCCACCTCTACACCATCGTGATCGGCTCGCAGGCGCTGCACGCCACGGGCTACGCGATGGGCGTGGCCAAGGACGGCGCGGACTCGGCCGTCATCGCCTACTTCGGCGACGGCGCGTCCAGCCAGGGCGACGTGGCGGAGGCGTTCACCTTCTCGGCGGTCTACAACGCGCCGGTGGTGTTCTTCTGCCAGAACAACCAGTGGGCGATCTCCGAGCCCACCGAGCGCCAGTCCCGCGTCCCGATCTACCAGCGCGCGGCCGGCTTCGGCTTCCCGGGCGTCCGGGTGGACGGCAACGACGTGCTGGCCTGCCTGGCCGTGACCAAGGCCGCCGTGGAGCGTGCCCGGTCCGGCGAGGGCCCGATGCTGGTCGAGGCGTTCACCTACCGGATGGGCGCGCACACCACCTCCGACGACCCGACGAAGTACCGCCGGGACGAGGAGCGGGAGGCGTGGGAGGCCAAGGACCCGATCCTCCGGCTGCGCACCTACCTGGAGAAGGAGAAGCTGGCGGACGCGAAGTTCCTCGAGTCGATCGACGAGGAGTCCGACACCATGGCCAAGCGCGTCCGCGAGGCCGTGCGCGCCATGCCCGACCCGGACCCGATGGCGATGTTCGAGCACACCTACGCCGACGGCCACGCGCTGGTCGACGAGGAGCGCGAGCAGTTCGCCCAGTACCTGGCGTCCTTCGCCGACGAGAACGAGAGCGCCGCCGCCGGGGAGGGCAACTGACATGGCCACCACCAAGATGCCCATCGCCAAGGCGCTGAACACCTCGCTCCGCAAGGCGATGGAGGACGACCCCAAGGTCCTCATCATGGGTGAGGACGTCGGCAAGCTCGGCGGCGTCTTCCGCATCACCGACGGCCTCCAGAAGGACTTCGGCGAGGACCGGGTCATCGACACCCCGCTGGCCGAGTCCGGCATCGTCGGCACCGCCATCGGCCTCGCCCTGCGCGGCTACCGCCCGGTGGTCGAGATCCAGTTCGACGGCTTCGTCTTCCCCGCGTACGACCAGATCGTCACGCAGCTCGCGAAGATGCACGCCCGCGCGCTGGGCAAGATCAAGCTGCCGGTCGTCGTCCGCATCCCCTACGCGGGCGGCATCGGCGCCGTGGAGCACCACAGCGAGTCGCCGGAGGCGCTGTTCGCGCACGTCGCCGGCCTCAAGTGCGTCTCCCCGTCGAACGCCTCGGACGCCTACTGGATGATGCAGCAGGCGATCGCGTCCGACGACCCGGTGATCTTCTTCGAGCCGAAGCGCCGCTACTGGGACAAGGGCGACGTCGACACCGACGCCATTCCCGGCCCGCTGCACGCGGCGCGCGTCGCGCAGCAGGGCACCGACCTCACCCTCGCCGCCTACGGCCCGATGGTGAAGACGTGCCTGGAGGCCGCGCAGGCCGCCGCCGAGGAGGGCAAGTCGCTCGAGGTGGTCGACATGCGCTCGATGTCGCCGGTCGACTTCGACACCATCCAGCAGTCGGTGGAGAAGACCGGCCGGCTGGTCGTGGTGCACGAGGCGCCGGTCTTCCTGGGCACCGGGTCGGAGGTGGCGGCCCGGATCACCGAGCGCTGCTTCTACCACCTGGAGGCCCCGGTGCTGCGCGTCGGCGGCTTCCACGCGCCCTACCCGCCGGCCCGCCTCGAGGACGAGTACCTGCCGAACCTCGACCGGGTGCTCGACGCCGTCGACCGCGCGCTGGCGTACTGAGGACCGAGGAGAGTCGTGACGATGACGAGTACGCAGGCCAGGTTCCGCGAGTTCAAGATGCCCGACGTGGGCGAGGGACTCACCGAGGCCGAGATCCTCAAGTGGTACGTCCAGCCCGGTGACGCCGTCACCGACGGGCAGGTCGTGTGCGAGGTGGAGACCGCCAAGGCCGCCGTCGAGCTGCCCATCCCGTTCGACGGCGCCGTGGCCGACCTGCGCTTCGACGAGGGCACCACGGTCGACGTCGGCACGGTGATCATCACCGTCGACACCGATCCCTCGGCCGGCCCCGCGGAGGCCGCCTCCCCGGCGCCCGCCGCCGAGCCCGCGCCCGCCGCCGAGCCGGAGGCGGGCGGCGAGCCGGAGGCGGGCGGCGACGAGGGCGAGGGCGGCAAGCGCCAGCCGGTGCTGGTCGGATACGGCGTGTCCGCCGGCTCCACCAAGCGGCGCGCGCGCAAGCCGCAGCCGGGGCAGCCGGCCGTTCCGGACGCCCCCGGGCCGGCCGCCGCGCAGGAGGCCCTCCAGGGCGAGTTCAACGGCACCGTGAGTACCGCGCCGTCCCCGGGCACCGCGCTGAACGGCGACAGCGCCACGGTGGCGCGCAACGGGTCCGCACCGGTGGCCACCACCGCCGAGGGCCGCCCGCTGGCCAAGCCGCCCGTGCGCAAGCTGGCCAAGGACCTGGGTGTCGACCTGGCGACCGTGACGCCGACCGGCGAGGGCGGGATCATCACCCGCGAGGACGTGCACGCCGCCGTTGCCGCGCCCTCCGCTCCCGCCGCACCGGCCGCCGCGCCGCAGGCGGCGCCGTCGGCCGCACCGGTCGAGGCCGGTGCCCGTGAGACCCGCATCCCGGTCAAGGGCGTCCGCAAGGCCACCGCCGCCGCGATGGTCGGCAGCGCCTTCACCGCGCCGCACGTCACCGAGTTCGTGCAGGTGGACGTCACCCGCACGATGAAGCTGGTGCAGGAGCTCAAGCAGGACCCGGACATGGCCGGAGTGCGGGTCAACCCGCTGCTCATGGTCGCCCGCGCCCTGCTGCTGGCCATCCGCCGCAACCCGGACGTCAACGCCGCCTGGGACGAGTCCAACCAGGAGATCGTGCGCAAGCACTACGTGAACCTGGGGATCGCCGCGGCCACCCCGCGGGGCCTGATCGTGCCGAACATCAAGGACGCGCACGCGCAGACCCTGCCGGAGCTGGCCGCCTCGCTCGGCGAGCTGGTGTCCACCGCCCGCGAGGGCAGGACCGCGCCCGGCGACATGCAGGGCGGCACGGTGACCATCACCAACGTCGGCGTCTTCGGCGTCGACACCGGCACGCCCATCCTCAACCCGGGCGAGTCCGCGATCCTCGCGTTCGGCGCGGTCCGCGACATGCCGTGGGTGCACAAGGGCAAGGTCAAGCCGCGCAAGGTGACCACGCTCGCGCTCTCCTTCGACCACCGCCTGGTCGACGGCGAACTCGGCTCGAAGGTCCTCGCGGACATCGCGGCGGTCCTGGAGCAGCCGAAGCGTCTGATCACCTGGGCCTGACCGCCGGGCCCCGCCCGGCCGGGATCGCCCGGCCCCGCACCGCCCGCCGCCACCGCACCGGTGGCGGCGGGCGGTCGTGCGTGCGACGCCTGCTCGTCGCCGGCGCGCAGGCCCGGCGGGCAGCTCGGCACACAGCTCGGCGGGCAGCCCGGCGAGCAGCGAACTCGTCCCGGTAGCTGTACAGTTGGCGCCCGCGTTCGCGCGCACGTCCACCGTCGCCGGTCGGACGGAAGCGTCGGGAAGGAGACCGGGGATCGTGTCGGGAGGGGCCGTCGCCGTGGTCGGCGGCAGCATCGCGGGGTGCGCGGCGGCGGGAGCGCTGCTGCGCGGCGGAGCGGCACGGGTGACCGTGTTCGAGCGGGCGGACGGCCGGCTCCGCGACCGGGGCGTCGGCATCGCCCAGCACGCCGACCGCTTCGACGAACTGGAGGCCGCCGGCTACGTCTCCGCACGCATCGCGCACGTGCCGCTGGCCCGACGGGTGTGGCGGGTGCGGGACGGCGACGCCCCGCACGGCCGGACGCTGGCCGTCCACCCCTTTCCGTTCCGCGCGTACACCTGGGGGGCCCTCTGGGCCGGCCTGCGCGAACGGGTACCGGACGGGGTGACGTACCGCACCGGCAGCACGGTCGTCGGCGCGGAGACCGGCACCGACGCCGTACGGCTCCGCTGCGCCGACGGGACCGTCGCCGCGTTCGACGCGGTCGTGGGCGCCGACGGATACCGCTCCGTGGTCCGCGACGCGATGTTCCCCACGCTCCGGCCCGCGTACGCCGGTTACGTCGGCTGGCGCGGCACCGCGCCCATCGAGCCCGACGGCGCCCCCGCCCCCGACGAGGCGTGCACGGTGGTCTTCCCCGGCGGTCACTGCATGATCTACCCGGTGCCGGACGGTTCGGGCGGCCGGCACTTCAACTGGGTGCTCTACACCGCTCCTTCCGCCGCGTTCCAGGCCGGCCTGGACCAGCCGACCTCCCTTCCGCCGGGCCGGCTCGCCACGGAGGTCGCGGAGCACCTGCGGGCGCTGGTCGCGGAGCACTTCCCGCCCTACTGGGCCCGCGTCCTGCTGAGCACACCGGCCGCGAAGACCCTCGTGCAGCCGATCTACGACCTGGAGGTCCCCCACTACGGCGTCGGCCGGCTGCTTCTCGCCGGGGACGCCGCCACCGTCGCCCGGCCGCACACCGGCGGGGGCAGCGTGAAGGCCCTCCAGGACGCGGTGGCCCTGGAGCGGGCGCTGTCGTCGTCCGGCGGGAGCACGGGCGGGGCCGTCGCCGCGTACGACGAGGACCGCCGCGGCGTCGGCGCGGACATGGTCGCGCTCGGCCGCCGCCTGGGCGCGGCCCAGGTCGAGGCCACCCCGGACTGGACCGCGCTGGACGAGAAGGGCTTCGCCGACTGGTGGCGGGACCAGCACGGGGGATCCGACCGGCTCAGCGGCTTCGGGGGTCACGCCCTGCGGGGTCGCTGACCGGCTCCGCACCCACGTCAGCACAGGCGTCACCACCCCCGCCCGCGCCTGCGACCGCCCCGCTGTCCGGGGCGGCCAGGTCCAGGGCCCGGTGCAGCACGCCGGGGTCCGCCCGGACGTCCGCGCCGCGGAACCGTCCCGTGACCCGCCCGGAGGTCAGCACGGACACCGTCCGGGCGCACGACGCCGCGAACCCGGGGCTGGGGGAGACCAGCAGCACCGTCATCCCGTCGTCCTCGGCGAGGGTCGTGACCAGCCGCTGCACGAGGCCGGTGAGCGCCGGGGAGAGCCCTTCGGTGGGTTCGTCCAGCAGAAGCACCCGGGGCGATCCGAGGAGAGCGCGGGCCAGCGCGAGCATCTGCTGCTCACCGCCGGAGAGGGTGGCGGCCCGCTGCCGGAGCCGTCCGGCGAGCGGCGGCAGCAGGTCCAGCACGCGCCCCGTGGTCCACACCCCTCCCGCCGGGACGGAGTGGCGCGGACGGCGCTCGGCGAGGCGCAGGTGCTCGGCGACGGTGAGGCGGCGGAAGACCCGTCGGCCCTGCGGCACCAGGCCGACGCCCGCCCGGGCGATCCGGTGCGCGGGCCGGCCCGTCAGGTCGTCGCCGGCCAGGCGCACAGAACCGGCGGCGCAGGGCAGCAGCCCGGCCACGGCGTGCACGAGGGTGGTCTTCCCCGCGCCGTTGTGGCCCACCACGGCGTGCACCGTGCCGGCGTCCACGGTCAGGTCGACGCCGTGCACGACGGTGCCGCCGCCGTAGCCCGCGGTGACACCCGTCAGGTCGAGCATGCGGCCTCAGCCGTCCTTCCGTACCGCGTCGTCGTCGAGCGTCCCCGGCTCCCCGTCCTCCCCGGACGGGGAGGTGCCCAGGTAGACCCTGCGCACCTCGGGGTGGCGCAGCACCTCCGCCGTGGGTCCGGCGACCACCTCCCGGCCGGAGGCCAGGACGGTCGCGGTGCCGGTGAGGCGGGCGACGACCTCCGTGTGGTGCTCGACCAGGAGCACGGCCACGTCCGGGGGCAGGGCGCCGAGGACGTCGAGCAGCCGGCCGATGTCCTCGTCGGTCAGGCCCGCGGCGGGTTCGTCGAGCAGCAGCAGCCGCGGCTGCGCCGCGAGGGCGCAGGCCAGGTCGAGCAGGCGGCGCTGCCCGTGGGAGAGGGCGCCGGCCGGCAGCCGGTCCGCGGCGGCCAGTCCCACGGCGTCGAGGTGGGCGCGTGCGGCGTCGGCGAGCCGCCGTCGGCGCACCGGTCGCCGCCAGGCGGCGCTCCGCTGCGGATGGTGCCGCCACAGCGCGAGCACCACGTTGTCCAGCACGGTCGCCCCGTCCACGGCGTGCGGCTGCTGGAAGCTGCGCCCGATCCCCAGGGCGCTGCGCCGCGCCGGGCGCCTCCGGGTGACGTCCGTGCCGTTCAGCTCGATGCGGCCGCGGTCCGGACGTTCCGTCCCGGCGACGAGGCCGAGCAGCGTGGTCTTGCCCGCGCCGTTCGGGCCGATGAGGGCGTGCCGTGCACCGGCCGTCAGGCGCAGGGACACGTCGTCCACGGCCGTGAGGCTGCCGTAGCGGCGGGTCAGGCCGGTCGCGTTCAGCACCGGCGCGGGGACGGGGGGTTCCGTCCCGGGAGGTTCCGTCACGACGTCGCCTTCCGTGCGGGTGCGCCGGGGCTCCGGGCGGCGAAGAGGCCCGGGAGGCCACGGGGCAGGAGGTAGACCGTGACGACGAACAGCACGCCCAGCAGGGCGGGTCCGTAGCCGGGCCAGATACCGGACAGCCAGTCGCGGGTCGCCACGATGAGACCGGCGCCGAACACGGCCCCGACCACGGAGACGGTGCCGCCGATGACCGCCGCGAGCAGCGCGAAGGCGGCGATCTCGAAGCCCACGTCGGCCGGGGACACGTACTGCCTGCCGGTGACCAGGAGGCTGCCGGCGACGCCGGCGAGGGCGCCCGCGCCGACGTGGGCGGCCGTCAGGTAGCGGTCCACCGGGTGTCCGGAGGCGCGCATCCGGGCCTCCGCCGCG
This sequence comes from Streptomyces sp. CNS606, assembly GCF_000426325.1. NCBI lineage: Bacteria > Bacillati > Actinomycetota > Actinomycetes > Kitasatosporales > Streptomycetaceae > Streptomyces > Streptomyces sp. CNS606. The sequence continues at coordinate 229,008 of NZ_KE384521.1, read as the reverse complement.
CGGCTGCCGGTCAGGAGCATGCCGGCCGGTGAGCGCAGCACGATCAGCGTCACGGCGAGGGCGCCCGCGGCGACGGCGAGGGTGTACCAGTAGACGGTGGCCTCGTCCTCGGGAGCGCCCGCGCCCCACCAGACCTCGGTCGCGGGGAAGCCGACGAGCCCGTCGGTGCCGCCGGTGACCGAGGTCAGGCCGCCGACGGCGGTGTGCGTCAGTTCGCCGACCGCGAGGGTGATCATGAGCACCGTGGTGCCGCGGGCCCGGATCACGGCCGGGCCGACGACGAGGGCGAACAGCACGGCCGCCGTCGCGGCGACCGCCACCTGGACGGGCCCGACCGTCCAGCCCGCGTCGGCCAGCAGGGCCGTGGCGTAGGCCCCCACCGCGAAGGGAGCCGTCTGACCGAGGGTGGGCAGGCCCGCCCAGCCGGTCAGCACGGTGACGCTCGCCGCGAGCAGCCCGAGCGCCAGCGCGTGCCCCGCGAGCGAGAGGCTGTAGTCGTCGAGCAGCCACGGGAGGGCGGCCGGCGCGGCGACGAGGACGAGGAGCCCGGTCGCCCGCTGCGCAGGCGGCACGGGACGGGTGAGGCGGGGGAGTCCCCGGGGCAGCCCGCCGGGCCTGCGGAACCGTTCCCGCACGGCCTTTCGGACCCGTCCGGTGGCGGCCGGCACGGGGGCCGGGGGCGGCTCGGCCACCGCGGAGCGGGAGCGCAGCACCAGGACCAGCGCCATGGCCGCGAAGAGCAGGTACGGCGCCAGATCCGGGACGAGGGAGACGCCGAGGGTCTGCACCTGGCCCACCGCCACCGCGGCGAGCAGCGTCTTCCACAGGCTGTCCAGTCCGCCCAGCACCACGACGATCAGGGACAGCATGAGCACGGTGTCCCCGGTCCCCGGGCCGGGGCCGATGATGGGCGCGCCGAGCACCCCGGCGACCCCGGCCAGCGCCCCGGACACGGTGAGGACGGCCGCATGCACAGTCCGCGGGTTCCGGCCCCCGGCGGCGAGCATGTCCGGGTCGTCGGCGGCCGCCCGCACCGCCGCCCCGGCGCGGGTGCCGCGCAGCACCCAGCTGCCCGCCGCCGCGAGCAGCACGGCCGCGACGATGAAGCCCAGGCGGTACGCGGGATACCGGTGGCCGAGCAGCGACACCGACGTGTTCAGCGCGTCCGGTACCTGCACCGGCTGCTCGTCGGCGCCGAAGACCTCGATGAGCACGTTGCCGCCGATCAGGGCCAGCCCGAAGGTGAGCAGGGCCTGGTCCAGATGGCCGCGGCGGGCCAGCGGAGCGGTGGCGAGGGCCAGCAGCGCCCCCGCGGCGCAGGCGATCGCGGTGCCGGCCGCGAGTCCCGCGGCGAGGCCCGCCCAACTCCCGTCGCTCAGCGCCGCGCCCGCGTACGCGCCGATGGCGTAGAGCCAGCCGTGCGCGAGGTTGAGCACGCCCGCGGTGCCGAACGCGAGACTCAGGCCGGCCGCGACCACGAACAGCAGCAGGCCGTAGGCGACGCCGTCGAACGCCGGTACCAGGTGGGCGTCGAGCACTCCCAACGTCAGCTGCCCAGCGTGGCCAGGTCCTGGACCACCACGTTGGCGAGCTGGTCGCCGTCCTTGCGGACCTGGCGCAGGTACCAGGTCTGCACCGGGGCGTGGCTCTTCTCGCCGAACTGCCAGGTGCCCCGGGGGCTTTCGATCTGCCCCAGGTTCCCGATCGCCTTGTTGATGTTCTCCGGGGTCACCTCGTCGCCGTCCTTGGTCAGCTGGGTGATCGCCTTGTCCAGCACCGACGCGGCGTCGTAGGAGGCCATGGCGTAGGTGGTGGGCGCGGCGTCGTGGTCGGCCATCCAGTCGGCGACGAAGGTGCGGTTGGCCTCGTTGTCGAGGTCGGCGGCGTAGTTGAGCACGGAGTGGATGCCGTCGGCGGCGTCGCCCTCGGCGGGCAGCGTGCTGCCCTCGGTCAGGAAGCCGGCGGCGTAGAGCGGCAGGTCGGCGATGTCCGACTGGGCGTACTGCTTGACGAAGTCGACGGCCGCCTTGCCCGCGTAGAAGCAGTACACGGCCTCGGCGTCGGACTGCGCGATGTCGGCGAAGTACGGCATGAAGTTCGTCGTCTTCGGGAACGGCGTCCAGGTCGTCTCGCCGTCCGGGTTGACGAGTTCGCCGCCGGCCTCGTCGTAGGCGTCGGTGAAGCCGCGCAGTTCGTCGTGGCCGCCCTGGTAGTCCGGGCCGATGGCGTAGACCGGGCCGTCGACCTCGTCGGCTATGTAGCCCGCGATGGCCTCGCCCGGCTGGTCGGACAGGAAGCTGGTGTGCCAGACGTGGTCGAGGTTCTCGATCCCGGGCCGGGCGTTGGAGCCGATGAACGGGATCTTGTTCCGTTCGACGAGGGGCAGCACGGCGTTCACGGATCCGCCGCCCACCACGCCCGTGAGCACGTCGACGCCGTCCTTCTCGATCATCTTGGTGGCGGCCGGCAGCGCGGTGGGCGGGCCGTCCCCCTCGTCGGCGACGACGAGGTCGACCTTCTGCCCGCCGAGTTCGCCGTCGTGGGTGTCCAGGTAGAGCTCGAAGCCGTCCCGCATGTCGGTGCCGACGGACTTGTACGTGCCGGACAGGGCGACGAGCAGCCCCACCTTCAGGGTGCCGTCGCCGGAACCGCCGTCGCCGCTGCATCCGGTGACGGCGGCCAGGGCGAGGACGAGGGACGCCGCCCCGGCTCTGCGGGAGGCCGTCCCGGCTCTGCGGGAGGAGGTGTTCCTGCGGGTGGTGCGGAGTGCGAGACGCATGGGAGTCCTTCGTGGAGGAATAAGGGGTGTGCGGTCACGACGGGCGTGGTGCGCTCACCTCCCGCTGCGCCGGAGTCAGCGCGTCGCCGACCTGGTTGATCAGCTCGGCCATCAGGTAGCTGACCTCCCCGATGTCGGCGTCGCGCGTGGTGGTGACCAGGAGCGAGGCGCCGCTGGAGACGGCCATGGAGAAGAGGTAGCCGCCCTCCATCGCGGTGAGGCTGTGCTCCACGGGGTCGGTGCCGGTGAGCTGCGCGGCGCCGGACAGCAGGCTGACCAGGCCGGAGCCGACGGCCGCCAGCCGGTCCGCGTCGTCCTTCTCCAGGCCGGTGTACGCGAGTGCCAGGCCGTCCACGGAGACCGCTATGGCCCGCGTGACCTCGGGGATTCTGCGGGCGAAGTCGCTGAGCAGCCAGCTCAGGTCGGCGGGGGACACGGCGTTCATGTGCGTGGGGTCTCCGTAACGGGTCAGGTGGGTCGGTGGGGCCGTCGGTGGGTCCGGGGTGCCGTCGTGTCGTCGCCGCGGCGGCCGGTCGTGCTCCGGTCGATGCCCTGGGCGTACGCCGTGAGGACGTCGGCGATCTGCCGGGAGTCGCGCCGGCGGGGTGCGGGCCTGCCGCCCGCGGGCGGGGCGGCGGCCGCGGTGCGCTCGGGGGAGGCGTCCGCCCCGGCGTGGTCCTGGTGCCGTCGCGGTCTGCGCACCGGCAGGCCGGCGGCGCTGACGCCGGCGACCGTGTCGGCGGGCCGGCGCGGGGCGGGAGCCGTGTGCGGCGAGGGGGCGGACGCGGGGCCGGGCCTGGCGCCGTGCGCGGGCGGGGCCGAGGGGCGATCGTGCCGGGGCGCGGGTTCCTCGCCCTGCGGGTTGCCCAGTGTTCCCCGGCCGCGGGGGGCCGGGCGGGCGGTGGGGGCGAAGACCTCGTCGCTCCCGTTCGGGGGCCCGGTCGTGACCACGGCGGCGGGCAGGGTGACCTCGGCGATGGTGCCGGAACCCGAGGAGTCCCGGAGTTCGACGACGATGCCGTGTCGTGCCGCCAGTTTGGCCACGACGTGCAGCCCCATGGAACGGACGCCGCCCACGTCGGTCCTCGGGTTGGCGAGTTCGGCGTTCAGCACGGCGCGGCGTTCGGCCGGGATGCCGACGCCCTCGTCGACGACGGCCACCACGGCCCGGTCGTACATCCGCCACACCGCGACCCCGACCTCGGTGTCCGGGGGCGAGAACCGGGTGGCGTTGTCCAGGAGTTCGGCGAGCAGGTGGGCCAGGTCGTGCACCACGCGGGCGGCGATGTGGATGTCGTCGACGGCGCCCACCGAGACCCGGTGGAACCGTTCGGTCTGCTGCGCGGCGGCCACGATCACGCTGGAGCACGGCACGTCGGAGGCGCGCACACGGCCCTGGCCGTGGCCCGCCAGCACCAGCAGGCTGTTGGTGTTGCGTTCCATCCGGACGGCCAGGTGGTCCAGCGCGAACAGCACCTTCATCCGCTCCGGATCGGATTCGTCGCGCTGCACGGCGTCCAGCTCCGAGACCATCACGCTGGTCAACTGGCCGCCGCGGCGGGCGACTCCGACGAGGGTCTCGGCGAATCGTTCGTGCGAGCGGGTGCGCTGCGCCGCGAGGCGGATGGTCTCGTAGTGCACCGCGTTGAAGGCTTCGCCCAGCTCCGCGATCTCGTCGCCGCCGTCGGCGGGCAGCGGGCTGCCGTTGCGTTCGGCGACCTTCTCCGGGGTCGTGCCGGTGAGGGCGCCGGGCAGGGAGAGCTCCCGCATGGTCTCCGGCAGGCCGTGGTGGGCGACTTCGTGGGCGGCGTTGCGCAGGTCCCGCAGGCGGCGGATCATGACGCGGCCCAGCCGCAGGGCGAAGACCACGGCACCCACCAGCGCCGCGACCACGAGCAGCGCCTCGCCCACGGCCCACCCGGTGAGTCGGTTCCGCTCCGAGGCCACCGAGTCCAGGAGGGCGTCGTCGACCCGGCTCTCCACCGACCGCAGCAGTTCCAGGCGTTCCGACGTCGCCCTGCTCCACTCCTGGCCGGAGACGGTGAGCTCCTCCCCGGTCCCGCTGCGTGCCGCCTGGTCCTCGAGCCGGCGCGCGGCGACGGCGCGGGAGCCGGAGAGCCGGCGTTCCAGGAGGGTGCGCCACTCGGCCGGGCCGAGCGTGTACATGCTGCGGACCGCGTCGTCGTAGTCGAGCCGGGTGGCGTCGAAGGTCCGTTTCGACGCCGGGGTGAAACCACCTCCGGAGAGCGCGCGCAAGACCGTCACCTGCTGCTGCCCCAGGCTCTCGCCGGCGCGCGACAGCGAGGCGACGGCGTGGATCCGGTCGGCGATGTCCGTCCGGACTCCCTCCGCCTGCGCGATGCCGTCCCGGTAGGAGACGAGGTCGGCGATGAGGATGCGGTAGCGGAAGACCAGGGCCGACAGGGAGCTGCTGCCGGAGCGGGCCTGGGCCCTCAGCGACGGCAGGTCGCTGAGGGCACCGGCGACGCGGTCCAGCGCGCCCCGGGCCTTCTCGGGCAGGGTGTCGAGCGCGGCGCGACGGGCGGAGAAGCGCGCCGCACTGTCGTCCGTGGCCTCGGCGCGCTTGCGGAACGAGGCTGCTCCCGAGCCGTCGGCGACCAGGACGGTCGCCGCCGACCGTTCCCGCTGGAGGTCGTGGGCGAGGTCGCTCGCCGCCTGCGCCGCGCGGACCATGTCCGTCAGCCGGTGCGCGTCGACCGCCTGGCTGGTGGCGGGGGCGAGCGCCAGTCCGGAGAACGTGACGGTGACGGCCAGCGGGACGCTGACCAGCAGGACGAGGCGTTGGCTGATTCTCACGTCGGGCCCTCTTCCGCAGGGCCGGAGTGATCACGTATGTGTGTCACGCAGCTACCTAGGTCTGGCGGTGAACCGGTGGGGGGTGGGGTGGTGCGGGGCGGCGCGGTCGTCGTCCGGAAGCGGCGGTGCCGGCCTGCTGTCGTCCGGCCGCGCCGCCGGGCACCGCCGGGGGTGGCCGGAGAGCTGGGAGGAGGCAGGGAATCGCCGTCGTCGGAGCTCCTTCTCGGCGCGCGTGATGGGGGCAGGCCGAACACGGCCGACGTGCCCGGCGGAGTGCCGCGCATCCGTACCGACCGGATGTGCAATCGTTATCGCACATCAAATCCCCCGTCTGCAAGACGAGTTGGAGTGTTCGCGGAATACTGGGAATTCACCCGGGGGATTCTGTGCGTTCGGTTGCGGCCGGGCGTGCGGGAGCGGCTCGCGCGAGGGACCATGGAAGCGACGGGCCGAGTCCCGGAACCGTCCGGAGGGTCCCGCGGAGGTGTGTCATGGGTGCGAACTGGAACGTCGAACTGGCACTCGCCGAGGACGGCCGGGACACGCGCTGCCACGCGCGGCTGAGCGGGCGCAACGGCGTGGCCATGGTCGGCGAGGGCGTCGCGCACGCCAACCCCGCCGACGAGAACGTGCCGGCGATCGGCGACGAACTCGCCGCGGCCCGTGCGCTGTCCGACCTCTCCCACCAGCTGCTGAACGCGGCCGCGCGGGACATCGAGTCCCGCACGCACCAGCCCGTCCAGGGCCTGCGCGCCTGACCGCCCGGCCCGGCCCTCTCGGCTCACCGGCCGCCCCCGGTGGGCCTTGCGTCACGCCGCGGGGGTGAATGGGCCTGTGCTCGTCCCGACGGGCCCGGTCCTCCGTGCGCACGTCCCGCCATGCGGACGGCCCGGTACACGCATCCCTGTTGTATCTAAGATGTGCACATGTCCGCCTCCAGCCCGCCCCGCACCGCCGCGACACCCCGGCAGCCCGCCGCCGAGCGGGTCTACGACCACGTCAAACGTGCCGTCCTGGAGCGTCGCTACGAAGGTGGCATGCTGCTCACCGAGGGCGAGCTGGCCGACGCGGTCGGCGTCTCCCGCACCCCCGTCCGCGAGGCCCTGCTGCGCCTGGAGGTCGAAGGGCTGCTCAAGCTCTACCCGAAGAAGGGCGCCCTGGTCCTGCCGGTCTCCGCGCAGGAGATCACCGACGTCGTCGAGACCCGTCTGCTGGTCGAGGAGCACGCCGTCCGCAAGGCGGCCACCGCCACCCCGGCCGGCCTCGTCGCGCGGCTGGAGGAACTGCTCGCCCGCCAGCACGAGCAGGCCGGCGCCGGGCGGCTCGCCGACGTCGCCGTGAGCGACCGCTGCTTCCACGCGGAGATCGTCCGCGCCACCGGCAACGCGATTCTGGTCCGCCTCTACGACCAGCTTCGCGACCGGCAGCTGCGCATGGGCGTCGCCGTCATGCACGCCCACCCCGACCGCATCGCGAAGAACATCACCGAACACACCGAGATCCTCGAAGCCGTCCGCGCCGGCGACGCGGACGCCGCCGCCGAGGCCGTGCACCGGCACGTGAGCTGGGTCCGCAACCTGGTCCACGGAGACGTCCGGTGAGCCGCTCCGTCCCGCAGCCGCGCGCCGCGCGGCCCGCGCCCGAGCCGCCCGGCGGCCGGCTCGCCGTCGCCATGTGGAGCGTCGGCGTCGCCGTCTACTTCGTCGCCGTCACCTTCCGCACCAGCCTCGGCGTCGCCGCCCTCGACGCCGCCGAACGGTTCGAGGTCAGCGCCTCCGCGCTGTCCACGTTCTCGCTCCTCCAGCTGATGGTCTACGCGGGCATGCAGATACCCGTCGGCCTGCTCGTGGACCGCTGGGGCACCCGCCGCGTGCTGATGCTCGGCGCCGCCCTCTTCACCGCCGGCCAGCTCGGCTTCGCGCTCGCCGAGACCTACCCCGTCGCCCTCGCCTGCCGCGCCCTGCTCGGCTGCGGCGACGCGCTGACGTTCATCAGCGTGCTGCGTCTGGGCACCCGCTGGTTCCCGCCCCGCCGCAGCCCGTTCGTCGGCCAGCTCGCCGGACTCGTCGGCCAGACCGGCAACCTGGTCACCACGCTCGTGCTGGCCCGCGTGCTGAGCGCCTACGGCTGGACCGCCACGTTCGCCGGCAGCGCGGTCGCCGGCGTCGTCGTGCTGGTGCTGGTGCTGCTCCTCCTGCGGGACCACCCCGAAGGCCACGCCCCGGAACCCGTGCCGCACGTCGGTCTCGCCTACGTGCGCCGCCAGACGGCCGCCACCTGGCGCGAACCCGGCACCCGGCTGGGCATGTGGGTGCACTTCACCACGCAGTTCCCCGCCATGGTGTTCCTCCTGCTGTGGGGGATGCCGTTCCTCATCCAGGACCAGGGCCTCGACCGCGCCCACGCCGGGGCGCTGCTCACCCTGGTCGTCTGCAGCAACCTGGTCGTCGGCCTGGCCTACGGCCAGCTCCTCGCACGCCACCACGCCGCCCGCACCCCGCTCGCGCTCGGCACGGTCGCCGCCACCGCCCTGCTCTGGGCCGCCGTACTGCTCTGGTCCGGGCCCGCGCCCGGCTGGCTGCTGATCACGCTGTGCGTCGTGCTCGGCGCCTGCGGGCCCGCGTCCATGATCGGCTTCGACTTCGCGCGGCCCGCCAACCCGCCCGAGCGGCAGGGCACCGCCTCGGGGATCGTCAACATCGGCGGCTTCACCGCCTCCATGACCACCCTGCTGACCGTCGGCGTGCTCCTCGACCTCACCGGGGACGACTTCCGCATCGCCCTGTCCGGGATCTTCGTGCTCCAGGCCTTCGGTCTCAGCCAGATCCTGCGCCTGCGCGGCCGTGCCCACCGCAGGGAACGCGAACGCGTCGTCGCCAGCCGCGTCGAAACCGTCCACGTGCCGGTATGACCCGCCGGGGCGTGCCGGGCCGGGGGCTCTTCGCGGGCCCGGCCTCCCCCACGAGCGCCGTACGGGGCCCGCGGGGAGCCCGTACGGCGGCGGGGCGCGGGCCGGGACCTACGGGGTGACGGTGAAGTGGCGCAGGATGCGCCGCGCCAGCTCGGCGTCGCCCTCGATCTTCACGTCCTCGGCGACCTTCTCCGGCCGGGTGCGCCCGCAGGCGAGCCGTACGTAGGTCTCCCAGTCCAGCGACAGCGTCACCGTCGGGCCCAGTGAGACGCTGCCGTCGACCGTGGCCCGGCCCTCGTCGTCGACCCGCACCGTGCGCATGAACTCCACCGGCCCCGACACGTCGAACACCACCGCCGAACCGGCCGGCGCGCCCGCCGCCTTCACCACGCCCGGCAGTCCGGCGACCAGCACGTCACGGGAGACGTGCGCCGCAGCCGAATCCAGGTCGCCCGGCGTGCGCAGCGCCCGCCGGATGTCCTGCTCGTGCACCCACACGTCGAAGGCCCGTATCCGCAACAGCCGTTCGAGGGTGATCGGGTCCTCGCCCGGCAGCACGTGCCGCACCTCCTCGTCCGGCTGCCGCTTCTCGTTGCGCAGCTGCCGGGAGCGGCGGATGACGGTGTACTCCAGCTCGCTGGTCATCTCCGGCGCCGTGTGGTGCCGGCGGATGTCGACCTGCACCTCCATGTGACGGCTCGTCTCGTCCCGCACGTGGTACAGGTCGCGGGGCAGGGAGTGGATCGGGCGAGGGTCGCCGAGCAGTTCGCACTCGATGCCGATGATGTGGGAGACGACGTCACGGACCGACCACCCGGGGCAGTCGGTCCGGCGGTTCCACTCGCCCTCGGCAAGCGGCTGCACCAGTGCGGATATCGCTTCGATGGACTGCGTCCAGGCGTCGACGTAGGGCTGCAGGCTTGGGTGGTCGGTCACGAGGCCCCTCGGGCGGTACGGATGCGTTCGCGGTACGGGTGCTCTCAAGTTACGCTGCGCTCGGGCACCCCGGCAGTGCTTTTGGATGACGATGCTATGCCCTTCCGCCCCTTCCGAAAGAGACGGTGGTACCGTGCACGGCTCCTCGCTCCGCGCCGCGCTGATCCAGCTCCGCGTCGACCCGGACGAACCGGTCGCCGACCGCCGGGAGCGCGCCGCCCGCATGGTGCGTGAGCAGTCCGCCGCCGATCTGGTCGTCCTTCCGGAGGGCTGGCCCGTCGGGGCCTTCTCCTTCGACCGCTTCGAGGACGAGGCCGAGCCCGCCGCCGACGGGCCCACCGCCGCCGCGATGAGCGCCGCCGCCCGTGACGCGGACGTCTGGCTGCACGCCGGCTCCGTGGTCGAACGGGCCCCCGGCGGCGAACTGTTCAACACCTCGCTGGTCTTCGCCCCCGACGGCTCCCTCGCCGCGACGTACCGGAAGATCCACCGCTTCGGCTTCGACCGCGGCGAGGCCACCCTGATGGCCGCCGGCACCGAAACGGTCACCGTCGACCACCCGGCCGCCGTGATCGGCCTCGCCACCTGCTACGACCTGCGGTTCCCCGAGCAGTTCCGCACCCTGGTCGACGCCGGTTCCCGCGTCTTCGTCGTCCCCGCCGGCTGGCCCAGGGCCAGGGCCGGACACTGGAGCCTGCTGGCCCGCGCCCGCGCCGTGGAGAACCAGGCGTACGTCCTCGCCTGCGGCACCTCCGGCAGCCACGCCGGCGTGCCCATGGCCGGCCGCAGCGCGATCATCGACCCCTGGGGCGACGTGCTCGCCGAGGCCGAGGACGCCGAGGAGCAGGTGCTCACCGCGACCCTCGACCTCGCCGAGGTCGCCCGCATCCGCGACACCTTCCCGGCCCTCAAGGACCGCGTCCTCTGAGCCCGGCCCGTCGCCTCACTCCAGCGTGCCGTCGTCCTCGGACTCCATCAGGCGGTCCACGCACACCGCGATGGCGATGAGCATCACCGGGTCCGCGTCCGGCTGCTCCACGTCGACGGCGTAGGCGTCGCGGACCCGGAACCACTTGCGGGACACCCGGGCCAGCCGTCGCCCGTCGTGCTCGATGTCGTACTCCTTGCCGACGAGGTCGCCGCGGATCTCCAGCTCCTCGCCCGTGGCCAGCTCCGCGCGGTAGACCTTGCGCATCGGCGTGAAGCGCTTCTCCCGCACGGTCACCATGACCTCGCCGTCCCGCTCCACGCGCATCGTGTCGCGCAGGCTGACCGCCTTCTTCCGCACCACCGCGAGGACGTTCCCCGCACGGTCCTTCAGCTCGAAGGTCTCCCGCAGGCGCAGCGCCTTGCCGTCGACGAGGAAGGCGCGCTCGCCGTCCTCGTCCTCCACCCAGAAGTCCTCGCCGATCCCGAACACGCGTTCCCTGACCAGATACCTCATGTCCGGCGTGTACCCCGTACGTGCGAGGAGCGACCGGCGGACCGGTGCGATACGGCCGAATGGCACCCTTGTCCGTACGGACCACGACGGCTCCGCGCCCGCTCCCGCCGCCGCCTGCCGGGCCCGCGTACGTGCCCGCTGCCCGTCCTGCCCCTGGACCCAGGCCGGCACCGGCAGCAGCGGCCGTCCTCACCCTGCACCCGACCTGCCCAAACCAAGGTGGGAAGGAGCTCAGTCGCACGATACGGCGAAGGAGTTGAACTCGGTGGGCGGAGGGCGCGTACAACAACGACGACAGGGCCTCCCGGCATCGCTCGGTCGGATCTCCGAGCTACCGAGAGGCCCTGCCTTCATGCGCACACAGCCGGAAGATCACCCGACCAGGAACCCTGTTCGACCGCACGTTCCACATCCGGTTGAGAAACGGCTTCTTACACCACCTCGGCGGACGTGACCCTCAGTGACGGCCAGTATCCTCGGGCTTCCGCCCAAGGCCATGTCAACCCGGCATCTGTCGGCGGTACGACATCGCGATCAGACCGGCAGTGAAGCTGACCGCCGCTACGACTGCCGCCACAACGCTGGTGGACTCCATCAGGAGAACCGCCCACGGGTACGGCCTCTGGTCTCCCGCCAGGCCGGTGACGATGCTGAACATCACGAACATGGTCGCCGCCGCGCCACCGGCGAACGGGCCGTACCAGATGTTCACGAGGAGAGCGAGGCCCAGCACCATGACGGTGTTGCGTCCGCCCGCCACCGCTGTCGGCATGTCCAGGAACTCCCCGAGTGTGAACCCCAGTCCCGCCGCGCTCACCCCCAGAAGCAGGAGAGCCAGCCGGTCGACGACGGCGACCGCTCGCGCCGCTGTGGTTTCGGTGGCGATGAGGCGCCGACTCATGCAGTACATCGTCGGGATGCACAGGATGAGCGGGACGAAGTTCATCAGCTTGACCGAGAAGGTGCCCCGCGCAGCGATCTGGGGAACCTTCGCCACGTCGTCACGAACGAGCACAAGGAGGAGCGTCCAGGCGCACAGGGCCACAGGCAGCAGCCAGATTCTTCGTGCACGCGCCCAGAGGGTCACCGGTCCACGCCCGGTGCCATGTCCGCCGGATCCTCCAACCGCGGCCCCAGCGCTCGGCCCCGCTCGCTCTCGGCCTTGGCCCCCGCCCTGGCCTTCTCGTGGACCTGCACGTCGCAGGACTCGAGGTACCGCAACTGCTGCTCGTACCAGGCGTACTGCTTCGCATGGGAGAGGCTGCGCACCCAGCGTGCCCGGTACACACCGCCGGGTCCGTAGCTGCGGGCGGCCTCGGCCTCCGACATCCCAACCGTCAGGCCGATCCAGGCGGAAGCGGCTCCGCGCCCCGGATAGACGTAGTCATCAGGAAGTTCCGGGCAGTGGTGGAGCCCTGTCGGAACCAAGGCGCTGACGTAGACGGTCCGGCTGCGGTGGCGGGTCACCGGCTTCTGGAGGAAGATTCGCCAGGTGTCGCGTGCCAGCGGTAGATCCTCCGAGACGAAGGCCAGCTTCCGGGGTGGGGTGAACCCGACCTCTCGCATGCGGGGCAGCGCGTGTTGAGCGGAGCGGTGCAACGCGGGAATGTCGTCGGCGAACTCGCCGGGCACACAGATCACCGGGGCAGTCCGCGCACACGTCGTTGCCCACGTGCGGGGAACTGTGGGGTCGGCGTAGCGCGGGGCGTCACTCACGAGAGGATACGACGCTCCGAAGCCCGCGAGGACGCAGCAGGCCATGGCGGCGGCGCGCAGCGCCGGACGTGAGAGCAGGCTGAGCGTGACAAGACCGAGCAGCAGCCCGAGAGCCAGGATCGCCGGTGCCATGAGGTAGGCGCGGTCCACGACATCCGTGTAGGTCGGAATGCTCATGTCGAATCCGGACATCGCCCGCAGCCATGGGATACCCAGCGTATAGGCGACGAAGACCCACAGCGCCGTGATCACCACCGCAAGGGGGCGGGCGATAACGGGCGGAAGGGAGAGTCCGAGGAAGAAGCCGACGGCTACTGCACTGAAGGGGATCGCAAGACTTCGGACCATGGGAACGGTGTCATGGAGCCCTGGCGCGGGGCCTCCCAGATAGCTGATCGCCAACAGGAAGGACGCCACCCAGCTGATGATCACCAGGGCCAGGGTGGGGGCCATCGCATCGAGAAATACTCGCAGCAGGTGGCGGCTGGATGGGGCGGCTGTGATCCGAGCCTGGCGGAGCCTCCCTGCGTCCCATGCGGCCACCAAGGCGATTCCCAGCGCGGCGACCCTCAGGGCCACCGAGACCACGACGAGGGAACCCTCACCGGTGAACGGCGTGGGCTGGTAGGCGGTGAAGTATATCGCCAGAGCCACCGTCGGGGCTCCGAACCCGATGACGGCCGAGTGTCGAGCGAAGGGGAATCGGTTCACCATGAGATCGCCCCATCGATCTCGGTGAAGGCCTGATAAGCGGAGGTGGCTCGCTGCTCATCGGATGTCGCCGTCGCGCTCGCGTGGGAAAGGAAGTCCACCACCGTTCCCGAGAAGCGCACCTGACCGCCCAACAGAACCACGACCGAGTCGTACGAGTTGGCGATGTCCGAGGTGTCATGGGTGGAGAGAACGATGTGCACCTCCTTCGACAGGTCGGCGAGAATCTGGTGGAAGACCTGCCGCTGCCGGGGATCCATGCCTGCTGTCGGCTCATCGAGGAGAAGGACCTCTGCGGCATGCACGAGGGCCTGCGCTACTGCGACGCGTCGCTGCTGTCCCCCGGAGAGTTCCTGGACCCTGTCGTCCGCCCGATCGGCCAACTCCACGCGGTCCAGGGCCTGGAGGGCCTCACGCCAGGCCTCGCGCCGGGGCATCCCCTTGAGCCAACCGGAATACGCGACCTGATCCCGGGCCGTGAGCCCTGGCACCTGCTCCACCTGCTGAGGCATCCATGCCACACGCCTACGGAACGCGGGCAGCGCGCGACGCCGGCCGGTGCTCAGGTCGCCATAGGTGACGGAACCGGAATCCGGGCGCAGCGCAGATGCGCACAAGCCCAACAGGGTGCTCTTTCCCGCTCCATTCGGCCCCAGGAGCACGGTCCGCCCGGGGGGCAGCGTAAAGCTGAGATCACGCAGCACCGGGCGTCTACGCCGATAGGAGAAGGAACACTCGGACATCGAAATGGCCATGCAACACCTTGGTATTCGAGCGTGGGGGTGCCTCTCTGTTTCACCAAGAGGCAGGTGGAGACCTGCGTTTCAGGTCTCCACCCAGGAATTCAGAATCCAGTGCCCTCTAGAACGACATACGGGTCTCTACGACGTCGATCACCGGGCCGACTTGCGAACTGCCATCGATCTTGGTGAGTCTGAAGTAGTAGTCGTGGCCATCGATTCCTGCACCCCACTCGCCGGACGACGTTCCACCGTTGAAGCATGCCGTGTACTTCTTTTTGTCGTATCCGGTGTCGGGTCCGATGACAGCACGACGCAGCTGAACAGTCACACTTGTGCCCGACCACGTATCGCATCCGGTGAAGTCCACCTTGTTCGGTCCGGTACCTCCGTCATCCGTCAGTGGATGCGAGGTGAAACCGGCGACTCCATCATCTATGTACGAGAACTTCACGACAGCCCAAGCGGGGCTCGCGAGGGCCAACGGGAGGGTCGAGATGGAAGCAGCCAAACCGATCCGCTTCCAGGTATTACGGGTTCCGAACTTACGCACGGTTGTACCTCTCGTTTGGAATCTCGGGCATGCGTGTGCAGCACGAGGTGAATTGAGTGAAGGTCGCATTGGCGTGTATCCCCTGCGCGGGACTTGACTGTACATCAACAGCGGCTACGGGGCGTTTGCCAACCTCAGTTTGCGCAGGTCAGGTCCAGGGTGAGGACGGCCCGGACGAGGCTGGTGATGCGGGTGGTGGAGCATCGCAGCTTGCGGAGGAGGCGCCAGTTCTTGAGGGTGGCCATGGCCTGCTCGACGAGTGCGCGGATCTTCGCGTGTGAGCGGTCCACGGCTTGCTGACCTGCGGACAGCGTCGCCCAGCGGCTCTTCTAGGGCACGCGTATGGTGCCACCGGCACCTCGGTACGCCTTGTCGGCCCAGCACGGCACGTCGACCCCGTTCAGTGCGTCGATGATGACGTGGGTGCTGAGCAGCGCACAGAAGCCATCGTGCAGCTTCGCAGTGAGGGGCGTCTTCGCACGGTTGCCGGGCCAAGGGTCGTTCGCGGTCTGAGAGGCTGGACGCATGAGCCGACGACCACGCGTGCGCGCCCCTGAGCTGCAAGGACGGGGATGGATCAACACCGGCGGCAAGTCCCTGTCTCTTGCGGACTTGCGTGGTAAGTGCTGTGTCCTGGACTTCTGGACGTTCTGCTGCATCAACTGCCTGCACGTGCTGGACGAGCTGCGGGAGCTGGAGGAGCGGCACGCCGACACCCTGGTGATCGTCGGCGTCCACTCGCCGAAGTTCGTGCACGAGGCCGAGTACCAGGCCGTCGTGGACGCCGTCGAGCGGTACGGGGTGCACCACCCCGTGCTGGACGACCCGGAGCTCGCCACCTGGAAGCAGTACGCCGTGCGCGCCTGGCCGACGCTGGTCGTCATCGACCCCGAGGGGTACGTCGTCGCCCAGCACGCGGGCGAGGGGCACGCGCACGCGCTGGAGACGCTGGTGAGCGAGCTGGAGGCGGAACACGCCGCGAAGGGCACCCTGCGCCGGGGCGAGGGCCCGTACGTGCCGCCGGAGCCCGAGCCCACCGACCTACGCTTCCCCGGCAAGGCGGTACGGCTGCCCGGCAGCGGGCACTTCCTCGTCTCCGACACGACCCGCCACCAGCTCGTCGAGCTGGACGCCGACGGCGAGACCGTCGTCCGTCGGATCGGCAGCGGCGAGCGGGGTCTGGCCGACGGGCCGGCGGAGACGGCACGGTTCAGCGAGCCGCAGGGCCTCCTCGTCCTCCCCTCGGCCGGCGGGGACGGACCGGACGGCCTGCTCCTCGTCGCCGACACGGTCAACCACGCGCTGCGCACCTACGACCCCGCCACGGGCGAGGTCGCGACGGTCGCCGGGACCGGGAAGCAGTGGTGGCAGGGCTCCCCGACCGACGGCGCCGCCCGCGAGGTGGCGCTCTCCTCGCCGTGGGACCTGGCCTGGTTCGAGGACCGGGTGTGGATCGCGATGGCGGGTGTCCACCAGTTGTGGACGTACGACCCGGCGGAGGGCACCGTCGCGGTGGCCGCCGGCACCACCAACGAGGGCCTGGTCGACGGCCCGGCCCGGGAGGCGTGGTTCGCGCAGCCCTCCGGCCTGTCCGCCGCCGGCGGACGCCTCTGGGTCGCGGACTCCGAGACCTCCGCCGTGCGCTGGTTGACCCGCGACGAGGACGGCGACCTGGTCGTCCGTACGGCCGTCGGCACCGGCCTGTTCGACTTCGGGCACCGCGACGGCGACGCCGGACAGGCCCTGCTCCAGCACCCGTTGGGCGTCACCGCGCTCGCGGACGGTTCGGTGGCGGTGGCCGACACCTACAACCACGCGCTGCGCCGCTACGACCCCGCGACGGGCGCGGTCACCACCCTGGCCACCGATCTGCGCGAGCCGTCCGGCGCCGTCCTGGCGGACGACGACATCGTCGTCGTGGAGTCCGCGCGCCACCGGCTCACGCGGCTCCGGCTGCCGGAGGAGGCCGTACGGGTCGACGCCGTGGCCCACCGCACGCAGCGCACGGCGACCGAGGTGGCACCGGGGAAGCTGCGGCTCGACGTGGTCTTCCAGGCCCCCGCCGGGCAGAAGCTGGACGAGCGCTACGGCCCCTCGACACGCCTCCAGGTCGGCGCGACGCCGCCGGAACTCCTCGCCGGGGGCGGGGGAACGGACACCGCGCTGACCCGCGAACTGCTGCTCGCGGACGGCGTCGTCGAGGGCGTGCTGCACGTCTCCGCGACGGCCGCGTCCTGCGACGACGACCCGGCGAACCCCTACCCCGCCTGCCACGTGCACCAGCAGGACTGGGGCGTCCCGGTCCGCGTCACGGACGCGGGGACGTCCCGCCTCCCGCTGGTGCTGGCCGGCCTGGACCCGCAGGGCGGGGCCGGGGCGTGAACGTCACTCCCAGTGGTGCCGGTTGTCCTCCACCGACACGGGTGCCGCCGGCGAGGGCGGCTGCGTCTTGCGGCGCTTGAAGATGCTCACGTAGACCGAGAGGCCGAGCAGGCCGACGGCCATGAGGACGATGCCGACGACGTCCACGTTGACGCCCTGGAGGTCCCAGTCGACGGCCAGGGTCAGGATGGCGCCCACTGCCAGCATGACGATGCACACGACGATGCCCATGAGTGCTCCTCCGTTCTGCAGTCGGTGCCGAGGTGTCCCCTCGGGTACCCGCCTCGGTGACATGCAATCAACACGGGTCGCCCGCCGCGCGGTTCGGCCCCGCGCGCACGCCCTGGCGCTGCGCCCGCAGGCGTCTACTCCGCGAGGAACGCGGCGACCGCCGAGGCGAGCAGGTGCGGGTCCTCGGACCCGCACAGCTCGCGCGCGCTGTGCATGGACAGGATCGCCACGCCGATGTCGACCGTCGCGATCCCGTGCCGCGCCGCCGTGATCGGACCGATCGTCGTCCCGCACGGCATCGCGTTGTTGGACACGAACGTCTGCCACGGCACCCCGGCCCGTTCGCACGCGGCGGCGAACACCGCGCGGCCGGTGCCGTCCGTGGCGTACCGCTGGTTGACGTTGACCTTCAGGATGGGCCCGCCGTTGGGCATCGGGTGGTGCCCCGGCTCGTGCCGCTCCACGTAGTTGGGGTGCACGGCGTGGCCGGTGTCGGAGGAGAGGCACACCGTGCCCGCGTAGGCGCGTGCCCGGTCCTCGTACGTGCCGCCGCGCGCGAAGACCGAACGCTCCAGCACGCTGCCGAGCAGCGGCCCGTCGGCGCCGGTGTCGGACTGGCTGCCGTTCTCCTCGTGGTCGAACGCCGCGAGCACCGGGATGTGCTGCAGGCCGCCCTCGGCGGCGACCGCGGCGAGCGCCGCCGCGCCCGCGTGCACGGACAGCAGGTTGTCCATCCGGGGACCGGCGAGGAGTTCGCGGTCGGCCCCGAGGTAGGCGGGGGCCTCGACGCTGTGCACCATCAGGTCCCAGCCGGTGACGTCCGCGGCGGTCAGGCCGGCCTCGTCGGCGAGGAAGGCCATGAGGTCGCCCTCCCGGGGCGTCCCCAGGCCCCAGACCGGGGTCATGTGGCGCTGCTTGTCGAGCTTGAGGCCCTCGTTGACCTGCCGGTCGAGGTGGATGGCGAGCTGCGGGACGCGCAGCAGGGGCCGGTCGACGTTCACCAGGCGGGTGGAGCCGTCGCGCAGGGTCAGCCGGCCGGCGATGCCCAGGTCGCGGTCGAGCCAGGTGTTGAGCAGCGTGCCGCCGTAGATCTCGACGGCGACCTGGCGCCAGCCGTTCGCGCCGGTGTCGGGCAGCGGCTTGACCCGCAGGTTGGGGGAGTCGGTGTGCGCGCCCACGATGCGGTACGGGGTGGCCGGGCTCGCGCCCTCCGGCACGTACCAGGCGATGATCGCGCCGCCGCGCAGCACGTAGCGGCCGCCCGCCTCGCCGTCCCAGGCGGCGGTCTCCTCGACCTGGCGGAAGCCGGCCTTCTCCAGCATCCGCGCCGCGGAGGCCACGGCGTGGTACGGGGTGGGCGACTGCGCGAGGAAGGCCGTCAGGTCGTCGGTGTGGCCGCTGTCGAAGCGGCGGTTCGGGTGGCTGGTGCGGGGCGCGTTGCTCATGCCGCTCAGCATACGAACGCCGAGGCGTCCCGCTCCCCCCGACCGGGAGCGGGACGCCTCGGCGACGCGGTTCCTCAGCGGCGGACGGCCCGGAGGCCGCCTCGCCGGGGACTCAGAACGCCGACTCGTCGAGGTCCATGACCGACAGGTCGACGGACTCGGCGAGCGAGCGCTGCACGGCCAGGCCGGGCAGCACGTTGGCGGCGAAGAACTTCGCCGCGGCGATCTTGCCCTGGTAGAACGGCCGGTCCTTGGCCGAGGCGTCGGTCAGCTTGTCCTGTGCGACGGCCGCACCGCGCAGCAGCAGGTAGCCGATGACGACGTCGCCGGAGGCCAGCAGGAAGCGGGTGGTGTTCAGCCCGACCTTGTAGATCTCCTTGACGTCCTTCTCGGTGGCGGCCAGGTCGGTCAGCATGGTGCCGACGATGGCCTCCAGGTCGACGGCGGCCCGGGACAGCTGGTCGCGGGCGTCGGCCAGCTCCTCGCCCCCGGCGGCCTCGGCGAGGAACTTCTTGATCTCCTCCGACAGTGCAGTGAGCGCCTGGCCCTGGTCGCGGACGATCTTGCGGAAGAAGAAGTCCTGGCCCTGGATCGCCGTGGTGCCCTCGTACAGGGTGTCGATCTTGGCGTCCCGGATGTACTGCTCGACCGGATACTCCTGGAGGTACCCGGAGCCGCCCAGGGTCTGCAGCGACTGGGCGAGCTGCTCGTAGGACTTCTCCGAGCCGTAGCCCTTCACGATGGGCAGCAGCAGGTCGTTGAGCCGGTGCGCGGCGCCCGCGTCCTCGCCCGCGTGCTCCTTGAGGATGATCTCGTCCTGCACGGAGGCGGTGTAGAGGACGAGGGCGCGCATGCCCTCGGCGTACGCCTTCTGCGTCATGAGCGAGCGGCGCACGTCGGGGTGGTGCGTGATGGTGACGCGCGGCGCGGTCTTGTCGGTGAACTGGGCGAGGTCGGCGCCCTGCACCCGCTCCTTCGCGTACTCCAGGGCGTTCAGGTAGCCGGTGGAGAGGGTGGCGATGGCCTTCGTGCCGACCATCATCCGCGCGAACTCGATGATCTTGAACATCTGGCGGATGCCGTCGTGCTTCTCGCCCAGCAGCCAGCCCTTGGCGGGCTGGTTGGCGCCGAAGGTCATCTCGCAGGTGTTGGACACCTTGAGACCCATCTTGTGCTCGACGTTGGTGGCGTAGACGCCGTTGCGCTCGCCGAGCTCGCCGGTGTCCCAGTCGAAGTCGTACTTCGGCACGACGAACAGGCTCAGGCCCTTGGTGCCGGGGCCGTGGCCCTCGGGGCGGGCCAGGACGAGGTGCACGATGTTCTCGGACATGTCGTGCTCACCGGAGGTGATGAAGCGCTTCACGCCGGTGATGTGCCAGGTGCCGTCGTCCTGCTGCACGGCCTTGGCGCGGCCGGCGCCGACGTCCGATCCGGCGTCCGGCTCGGTGAGCACCATGGTGGCGCCCCACTGCCTGTCGGCCATCAGCTGGGCGATCTTGTGCTGCTCCTCGGTGCCCTCCTCCTGCACCACGCCCGCGAACGCCGGGCCGGAGGCGTACATCCAGACGGCCGGGTTCGCGCCGAGGATGGTCTCGGCGAAGCCCCAGAGCAGCGAGCGCGGTGCGGTGGTGCCGCCGATCTCCTCGGGGACGCCCAGGCGCCACCACTCCGCGTCCATGAACGCCTGGTAGCTCTTCCTGAACGACGCCGGGACCGGCGCGGTGTTGGTGTCCGGGTCGAAGACGGGCGGGTTGCGGTCGCCCTCCTCGTAGGAGGCGGCGAGTTCGTTCTCGGACAGCCGCGCGATCTCGGCGAGCACGCTCTTGGCGGTCTCGACGTCCATGTCGGCGAACGGTCCGGTGCCGTACACCGAGTCGCGGCCGAGGACCTCGAAGAGGTTGAACTCGATGTCGCGGAGATTCGACTTGTAGTGCCCCATGGCGACGGCTCCGTAAGAAGTCTCGTTCGTACCGATCAGTAGTCTCGATGATGCTACCCATGGGTAATTTAAGGCAACCCCCGGAGTCCCACTGTGACCCGTTCCTCCCTCGCCGGGCGGTTCCGGGACCCGCCGTGGCCGGGAATCTCCCGCGCGCGCACGCCGGGTGGACCGACTCGTTACCCTTTCGGGCATGTACGGCTACGACCAGACCGCGTCCGCGGGCCACGGACACCCGCACGGTGGGCAGCAGTACGGGTACCAGGGTCACCAGCAGACCCATCAGTCCTCCCATGCCCACCAGGCGCATCAGGGCTACGCGGAACCGGAACCGCCGCCGCCCTACGGTCAGCAGCCGCTCTACCCCGAGCCGTCCCCGCCCTCGCTGGGCGAGGCGGTGCGGGCCTTCACCACGGGGTCGATGTCCGCCGAGGAGTTCCAGTCGATCCTCTCCACCTCCAAGGTCTACTGCCCGCGCGGCGAGACCCCGGGCTTCCTGGCGCTGCACAACACCCAGCAGCCGGTCATCCCGATGTTCACCACGCTCAAGGAGCTGCGCCGGTACGCCGGCAAGGAGTCGCGGTACTTCGTGATCACTGGCGCCGAGGTGCTCGACCTGCTCCCCTCCGGCTACGGCTTCGTCCTCGACATGGAGGGCGAGCACCGGGTGGTCTTCGACGCCAAGGCGGTCGAGGAGATGGTCGACTACGCGATGCGCCACATGTACGGCTGACCCGCATGTACGGCCGGCCGGCATGTACGGCCGGCCCGCGTCGCGCACCGCCCACCGGCCCTTCCGGGGCCTGCGGGAATACGGAAGCCGTGGCGAGTGCTTTAATCTTCAACTATATTGGCCGTGAGCCGGAGGAGGCACCCGTCATGCCCGCGATCACCGTAGAGAACCCGCTCACGCTGCCCCGGGTGACCGCCCCGGCGGCCGAGGACGCGGCACGGCGCGCCGTCCTGGCCGTGAGCACCGCCCCCACCGGGTTCGAGGGCGAGGGTTTCCCCGTCCGCCGCGCCTTCGCGGGCCTCGACTACCGGCACCTCGACCCGTTCATCATGATGGACCAGATGGGCGAGGTGGACTACGCGCCCGGTGAGCCGAAGGGCACCCCCTGGCATCCCCACCGCGGCTTCGAGACCGTCACGTACCTCATCGACGGAACGTTTGTGCACCAGGACTCAGAGGGCGGCGGCGGCACGATAGACGGCGGCGACACCCAGTGGATGACCGCCGGATCGGGCCTGCTGCACATCGAGGCCCCGCCGGAGGAGCTGGTGATGACCGGCGGTCTCTTCCACGGCATCCAGCTCTGGGTCAACCTGCCCGCCCGGGACAAGATGACCACCCCGCGCTACCAGGACATCGGCGGCGGCAACGTCAAGCTGCTGACCAGCCCCGACGGCGGCGCGCTGCTCCGGCTCATCGCGGGCGAGCTGGACGGCCACACCGGCCCCGGCGTCACGCACACGCCGATCACCCTCGTGCACGCGACCGTCTCGCCCGGCGCCGAGGTCACCCTGCCGTGGCGCCGCGACTACAACGCCCTCGCCTACGTGCTGGCCGGCCGCGGCTCGGTGGGCGCCGACCGGCGCCCGCTGCACCTGGGGCAGACGGCCGTCTTCGGCGCCGGCGACGCGCTCACGCTGCGCGCCGACACCTCCCAGGACGCCCACACCCCCTCGCTGGAGGTGATCCTCCTCGGCGGGCAGCCGCTGCGGGAGCCGATGGCGCACTACGGACCGTTCGTCATGAACAGCCACGCGGAGCTGGCCCAGGCCTTCGACGACTTCCGGGCCGGCCGCCTCGGCCGCGTCCCGGCCGCACGCGACTGACCTCGCCCGCGCGGTGCGGCCCCGGCGGGTCAGCCGTGGACGGTGCCCGCCTCGCGGAGCTCGAACCAGGTGCACTTGCCGTCGCCGCGCGGCTCCACGCCCCACGCGTCGGCCAGTGTGTCCAGCAGCAGCAGGCCGCGTCCGGAGGAGGCCAGCTCGCCGGGGCTGCGGCGGTGCGGCAGCTCGTCGCTGGAGTCGGTGACGTCGACCCGCAGCAGCCGCGTCCCGGGGTCCCCGCTGATCTCGGCCACCATCAGCGCGTCGCCGTCGGTGTGCACCAGGACGTTCGTGAGCATCTCGGAGAGCATCAGCACGGCGCCGTCCGCCTGGTCGCCGTCCTTCCAGTCGTGCAGCAGCCCGCCGAGCTGGTGCCGTGCGTCGGCGATGCGCGCGGGCTCGGCCTGCGCGACGGTCAGGACGCTGCGCCGGGCCGGCGGCGCGGCGACCGTCCCCCCGGGCCCGAGCGGGTCCCCCTCGCGGCACAGCAGCACGAGCGCGATGTCGTCGTCGCGCCGGTCCGCCAGCGGCC
Source organism: Streptomyces sp. CNS606 (assembly GCF_000426325.1). NCBI lineage: Bacteria > Bacillati > Actinomycetota > Actinomycetes > Kitasatosporales > Streptomycetaceae > Streptomyces > Streptomyces sp. CNS606. The sequence continues at coordinate 206,036 of NZ_KE384521.1, read as the reverse complement.
CCGTGGTGTGGTGCGAGGGCGGCCCGTGCACCGCGTTCACCACGGCGTCGGCCAGCCCTTCGAGGCCCTGCTCGGGCAGCGGGTGCCCGGCGACGACCTGCCGCAGCCGTTCCCAGCCGCTCTCGATGTCGTGGCCGCCGGTCTCGATGAGCCCGTCCGTGCACAGCAGCATCGTCTCGCCGGGCTGGAGGACGAGGCGGGTGGTGGGGTAGTCCGGGTCGGCCGTGATGCCGAGCGGGATGCCGCTGGCGGTCTGCCGTACCAGCATCGCCGAGTCGGGGAGCCGGATCGCCGGGTCGAGGTGGCCGGCGCGGGCCACGTCGACGGTGCCGGTGCGGGGGTCGATCTCCAGGTAGAGACAGGTGGCGAAGCGTTCGTCCGCCACCGTTCCCGGTGTCCCGGCGGAGGCCCGGTTCAGCCCGCTCAGGAAGCGCGAGGCGCGGGAGAGCACCCCGTCCGGGTGGTGGCCCTCGGCGGCGTACGCCCGCAGCGCGATCCGCAGCTGCGCCATGATCCCCGCGGCCCGCACGTCGTGGCCCTGCACGTCGCCGACGACCACCGCCGTCCGCCCGGACGGCAGGCTGATCACGTCGTACCAGTCGCCACCCACCTGGAGGCCGCCGCCGGTGGGCACGTAGCGCGCCGCGAGCCGGAGGCCCTCCACCGCCGGACGGTCGGTGGGACGCATCATGCGCTGGAGGTCGTCGGCGAGCTCGCGTTCGCTGTCCTGCACGTACGCCCGCGACAGCGCCTGCGCGAGCATCCGGGCGACGGTGCTGAGCACCGACCGCTCGTCGGGGGTGAAGGCGACCGGCTCGGCGAAGCCGGCCATCCACGCGCCGATCGTCCGCCCGCCGACGATCAGCGGCAGGAACGCCCACGACGCACGGCCGAACGGCTCGGCGAGCGGCCAGGTGGTGGGGAAGCGGCTGCGGTAGGCGTCCGGACTGGGCAGGTAGATGGCCCGGCCGGTGCGCACCACCTCGGCGGCGGGGTAGTCGGTGTCCAGGGGCATGTCCAGGAAGGGCCCCTCGTCGCCGGGCGACTGCCCGTGGTGGCCGATCACCGAGAGCCGGTCGCCCTCCACGCCGAAGACGCCCAGTCCGTCGGGGGTGAAGCCGGGCATGGACAGGGCGGCCGCGACGCGCAGCACCTCGCTGGTCGAACGGGCCTCGGCCAGTGCCCGTCCGGCGTCCAGCAGGAACGCCTCCCGGGAACGTTTCCACTCCCCGACGACCTCGAGCGCCCGGCCGTCGATCTCCCCGTCCGGCTCGGACGGCGCGTCGGAGCCCTCCGGCACCGGAGCGACCTCGCTGATGGTGCCGATCACCTGGAGCGCCCCGGGAATCCCGGCCTCGCCCGGCGGGATGACGCCGGGCCGCCCGGCCGGCTGGTCCGCGGTCTGGACGCCGACGGGCCGCAGCCGCACGCGTACGGACCGCAGCACGGTCCCGGCGGGGCAGACGACGCGCAGGACGCCCTCCGCCAGCCGCCCCTCGGTGAGGGCGAGCGTCGCCATCCCCTGGAGGCGGACGAAGTCGACGGCGTGCACCCGCCCCCGCACGGCCGCCGCGCCGAGGGTGACGGTGCCGCTGCTGGAGGGCGGGGAGGGGAGACCGAGGAGCCGCGCGGCCCGTGCGTCCAGGGTGACGGTCTGGGAGCCGCCCTCCCACCGCCAGACGCCGGTGCCCACGGCCGTGAGTACGTCCTCCGTGCGCATTGCCCTACTTTATGCAGATCCGTGAAAAGCGTGCGAGTGAGCCACTCGGGGCGCGGTAACCTGAGAGGCGTTTCCCTCAGCCAGAAATCCCGGCGGGAACCCCTGCGACGAGCGTGCGTGCACCGGCGTACGCCACCACGCCCCGACGACTTGGATGAATGATGCATCGGTACCGGTCCCACACCTGCGGCGAGCTCCGTGCCACGGACGTCGGCTCCGACGTCCGCCTCAGCGGCTGGCTGCACAATCGGCGGAACCTGGGCGGCATCCTCTTCATCGACCTGCGCGACCACCACGGCATCGTGCAGCTCGTCGTCCGGCCCGAGCGGACCGACGTCGTCGAGCGGCTGAGCTCGCTGTCCAAGGAGAGCGTCATCCGCGTGGACGGCGGCGTCGCCGCCCGCGGCCAGGAGAACGTCAACCCCGAGCTGCCGACCGGTGAGATCGAGGTCGAGGTCACCGAGGTGGAGGTGCTCGGCGCGGCCGAGCAGATCCCGTTCACCATCAACGCCGACGACGGCGTCAACGAGGAGCGGCGCCTGGAGTACCGCTTCCTCGACCTGCGCCGCGAGCGCATGCACCGCAACATCATGCTGCGCTCGGCCGTGATCTCCTCGATCCGCCGCCGGATGACCGACCTGGGCTTCAACGAGATGGCGACGCCCATCCTGTCCGCCACCTCGCCCGAGGGCGCCCGCGACTTCCTGGTGCCCTCCCGGCTGCACGCCGGCCGGTTCTACGCGCTGCCGCAGGCACCGCAGCAGTTCAAGCAGCTGCTGATGATCGCGGGCTTCGACAAGTACTTCCAGATCGCGCCCTGCTTCCGCGACGAGGACGCCCGGGCCGACCGTTCGCCGGGCGAGTTCTACCAGCTCGACGTGGAGATGTCCTACGTCGAGCAGGAGGACGTCTTCCGGGTCATCGAGAAGGTGATGACCGACGTCTTCGAGGAGTTCGGCGACGGCCGGCACGTCACCTCGCCGTTCCCGCGCATCCCGTTCCGGGAGGCGATGCTCAAGTACGGCTCGGACAAGCCGGATCTGCGCACCTCCCTCGAACTGGTCGACGTCAGCCACGTCTTCGCCGGCAGCGGCTTCAAGGCCTTCGCCGACAAGCACGTCCGCGCCCTGGCCGTGCCGGACACCGCCGACCAGACCCGCAGGTTCTTCGACCAGATGGGCGAGTTCGCGCAGGAGCACGGCGCAAAGGGCCTGGCCTGGGTGCGGGTCGGCGACGACTCGACGCTCACCGGCCCGATCGCCAAGTTCCTCACCGAGGACGACACCGCCGCCCTGCTCTCCGCCGTCGACGGCAAGCCCGGCACGGCGGTCTTCTTCGGCGCCGGGGAGTTCGACGAGGTCTCCAAGATCATGGGCGCGGTCCGCGTCGAGGCCGCCCGCCGCACCGGCAACTTCACAGAGAACGCCTTCCGGTTCTGCTGGATCGTGGACTTCCCGATGTTCGAGAAGAACGAGGACACCGGCGAGATCGAGTTCTCCCACAACCCGTTCTCGATGCCGCAGGGCGGCCTGGAGGCGCTGCGCACCCAGGACCCGCTGGATGTGCTGGCCTGGCAGTACGACATCGTCTGCAACGGAGTCGAGCTGTCCTCCGGCGCGATCCGGAACCACGAACCCGAGGTGATGTTCGAGGCGTTCGGCATCGCGGGCTACTCCAAGGACGACGTCGAGCGCGAGTTCGGCGGCATGCTGCGGGCGTTCCGCTTCGGCGCCCCGCCGCACGGCGGCATCGCCCCCGGCATCGACCGCATCGTCATGCTGCTGGCCGACGAGCCGAACATCCGCGAGACCATCGCCTTCCCGCTCAACGGCAACGCGCAGGACCTCCTGATGGGCGCGCCGAGCGAGGTCGAGGAGGCCCGCCTGAAGGAGCTGCACCTCTCGGTGCGCAAGCCCCCGCAGGCCCGCCCCGCGGAGTAGTTCCGCGCCCGCCGGGTCTCTCCCCGGCCGCGCTCCCAGGGCCGTGCCCCGCTCGTGCGGGGCACGGCCCTGAGGCGTTCCCGGTGCTGCCGTACGGCGGTGCGCGGGTACGCCGAGCCGGCCGGCCGGTACGGTGTGCGCGCCGGAGGGCCGGGGCATGCATGGGGACGACGTCCCCCAGCCCCGCCCGCCCACCGGGGCCCTGCTCACGAGGAGCTGGTCCCGCATGCCCACCCGTCGTCCACACCGGAAGGGGCGCGTCCTGATCTCCCTGGCCCTCGCCTGCGCCGCCGCCCTCTCCCTCGCCCCCGGCGCCGCCGGCACGCCCCGCCGCGCACCCGTCGACGCGACCGCGGCAGCCGGTGGCGACGCCGGCGTCCCGCCCGGGGTGACGGCCGGCATCGCCGTCTTCGACCGTGAGACCGGCACGTTCACCGAACGCCACAACGCCGACCTGCGCTTTCGTTCCGCCTCCGTCGTGAAGATCATGCTGGCGCTGGACTATCTCTGGGACCGGGGGCCCGACTACGACGTCCCCGAAGCGGAGCGGTCCCGCCTGGAGGGCATGCTGCGCAGCAGCCACGACGGCGCCGCCAGCCACTACTGGTCCACGCGCGGGGGCAGCGCGATCATCGACCGCATGGTGCCGCGCCTGGGCCTGACCGGCACCGCCCCGCCGCCCGCCTCGCACCCCGGCTACTGGGGCTACACGGCGATCACGGCCGCGGACACCGTGCGGGTGTACCGCCACCTGCTGGACGAGGCCCCCGCGCCGGTGCGGGACCTCGTCCTGGGGCACCTGCGGGCGGCCACCCGCTGCGCGGCCGACGGCTACGACCAGTACTTCGGCGTCGCGTCCGCCTTCGAGAGGCCCTGGTCGCTGAAGCAGGGCTGGTCCGGGTTCGACTCCGGCGGCTGCACGGCGGCCGAGCGGGAGGCCGAACGCGCCCGCGAGCGCGAGGCGTCGCACGCGAGCGGCATCGACCTGGTCAGCGAGGCGCTGCACAGCACGGGCACCGTCGGCGCCGACGACCGCACGGTCGTCGCCGTGCTCACGCTGCACGAGGACGGCACGCCGTACGGCACCGCGTACGCGCGGCTGACCCGGCTGGTCGACTCCCTCGACGTCCCGGGGGCCGTGCGTCCGGCCGGTGCGTGGTTCCCCACCTGGGGCTCGGACGTACGGGTCCGCGCGGCGGCGACCACGGACTCGGCGGTGGTCACCACGCTGCCCGCGGGCGTGGAGGTGCTGGTCGGCTGCCAGCGCCGCGGCGAACGGATCGACGTGCCGCCGCACTCCAGCGACTGGTGGGCCTACCTGCCGCAGTACGACGGCCATCTGACGAACGTCTTCGTCGACGTGCCGGAGGAGAAGCTGCCGGGCGTCCCCGACTGCGCGTAGCCGCACGGCTGGTGCGTCACGTCGCGGCTGTCGACCTGCGGTCGACAGCGAGTGGCCCGGCCACGAGAAGCGGCTGGGCCGCACCACCGCGGGGGTGGTACGGGCCCAGCCGTCGTACGGGCGGCGCGTCCGCCGTCGTGTGCCCTCAGCCGGCGCCTCAGTCCTCCAGGCGGGGGAAGAGCACCGCGCCCTTGGTGACCGTGGAGCCCGCGGGGAGCAGGTCCCAGCGGCCGGCGTCCTGCACGCGCTGGTCGGCGAGGGCGCCCAGCGACGCCTCGGCGCCGAGCGAGTCCCACAGCTTCTGCGAGGTCTCCGGCATCACCGGGTTCAGCAGCACCGCGCACGCGCGCAGCGACTCGGCGGCGGTGTAGAGGATCGTCGCCAGCCGGGCCTGGGCCTCGGCGGAGTCGTCCTTGGCGACCTTCCACGGCGCCTGCTCGGTCAGGTAGCCGTTGACCTGCTTGACGAAGTCGAAGACGGCCGCGATGCCGCCCGCGAAGTCCAGCTCGTCGCCGATCCGCCGGTCGGCCTCCGCGACGGCCGTCTCCAGGCCCTCGCGGATCGCCTGCTCGTCCGCACCCGCCGAGGTCGCCTCCGGCAGCGCGCCGCCGAAGTACTTGCCGACCATGGCCGCGACCCGCGAGGCGAGGTTGCCGTAGTCGTTGGCGAGTTCGCTGGTGTAGCGGGCGGAGAAGTCCTCCCAGGAGAACGACCCGTCGTGGCCGAAGGAGATCGCGCGCAGGAAGTACCAGCGGTAGGCGTCGACGCCGAAGTGCTCGGTGAGCTGCTGCGGGGAGATGCCGGTCAGGTTGGACTTGGACATCTTCTCGCCGCCGACCATCAGCCAGCCGTTGGCGGCGATCCTGTGCGGCAGCGGCAGACCGTTCGCCATCAGCATGGCCGGCCAGATCACCGCGTGGAAGCGGAGGATGTCCTTGCCGACCAGGTGCACGTTCGCCGGGAAGGTGCCCTCGAACTTCTCCTGGTCGGAGCCGTAGCCCACCGCCGTCGCGTAGTTGAGGAGGGCGTCGATCCACACGTAGATGACGTGCTTGTCGTCCCACGGCACCTTGACGCCCCAGTCGAAGGTCGACCGGGAGATGGACAGGTCCTCCAGCCCCTGCCGCACGAAGTTCACGACCTCGTTGCGCGCGGACTCGGGCTGGATGAAGCCCGGGTTCTGCTCGTAGTGCTCCAGCAGCTTCGGGCCGTACTCGGAGAGCTTGAAGAAGTAGTTCTCCTCCTTCAGCATCTCCACCGGCTTCTTGTGGATGGGGCAGAGCTTCTGGCCTTCGAACTCTCCCTCCCCGTCCAGCAGTTCACCGTAGGACTTGTACTCCTCGCAGCCGACGCAGTACGGGCCCTCGTAGCCGCCCTGGTAGATCTCGCCCTTGTCGTACAGGTCCTGGACGAACTCCCGCACGCGGTCGGTGTGCCGCTTCTCGGTGGTGCGGATGAAATCGTCGTGCGCGATCTCCAGGTGCTCCCAGAGGGGCTTCCACGCCTCCTCGACGAGCTTGTCGCACCAGTCCTGCGGACTGACGCCGTTCGCCTCTGCGGTGCGCATGATCTTCTGACCGTGCTCGTCCGTGCCGGTGAGGTACCACACCTTCTCGCCCCGCTGGCGGTGCCAGCGGGTGAGCACGTCGCCTGCGACGGTCGTGTAGGCGTGGCCCAGGTGCGGAGCGTCGTTCACGTAGTAGATGGGGGTGGTGACGTAGTACGCCTTCCCCTGTTGCTCAGTTCCAGTGGCCGCCATGCGCGAAATCCTAACGGCCCATCGCCGTCCCCCTCGCACCGTTCACCCTCCGTGACCGGCGGTGGACCCGGGGCCCGGCCCGTGAGCGCCCGCCGTCCCCGTGCCGGTCCGGCGCACGACCCGCAGCAGGTACTGCTTGCGGTCCAGGGGATCGTGGTCCGTGCGCGGCCGGGCCGGAGGTGCGCCGCGCACCGGCTCGTACCGGGCGAAGGACGACTCCAGCACGCCCTCGCCGCGACTGAGGGTCGGCAGCCGCCGCTGCAGCGTGTCCACCCGCGCCGCCGGCACGTCCCCCTCCAGCACCGCCGTCCCGTCCCCGGTGCGGGTCGAGCGCGGCACGCCGCCGAGGCGGGCCAGCAGCGACAGCACCGCCCCCGCCGTGTCCGCGGGCGCCTCCAGCCGGAACCCGTGCACGGGCTCGCACACCCGCGTCCCGGCCCGCCGCAGCGCGTCCATCAGCACCAGCGGCGTGAGGTTGCGGAAGTCGCCCGCGGTGCTCGACATGGACTTGTCGAAGACCGCGTGCGCGTGGCTCTGCCGCGGCCAGTAGCCCGAGTGCGTCATGGTGACCGTGCAGTCCGGCACGCGCCAGCCGTACAGGCCCTGGCCGAGGGTCTCCCGCACGGTCTCCTCGACCGCGGCGAAGAACGCGTACGGCATGGACCCGAGTTCGACGCCCAGCCGGAAGCGCACCCCCGCGCCCACCGGCGCCGGTTCGACGCGCAGCCCGACCGTGGCGAGGAACGGGTTGGGGCCGGTGTCGATGATCTCGTGCGCCGCGCCGCATCCGGCGACCCGCTCCACGCACAATGTGGTGGTGCGGCGGAAGGTCACCGCGATGCCGTGCTCGTCGGCGAGGGTCGCCTCCAGTACCTCCTTCTGCACCTCGCCGTAGAGCGAGACGTGCGTCTGACCGGTACGCGGGTCGTGCCGCAGGCCGATCAGCGGATCCTGCTCGGCGAGCTGCGTCAGCGCGACGTGCAGCGCCCGCCGGTCCCCCGGGCGGACGGGCGCGACGACCGTCTCCAGGGTGGGAGGGGCGAAGTGGCGTTCGGCGGTGCCGGGAGGCGGAACGCCCAGCGCGTCGCCGATCCGTACGCCCTCCAGGCCGCGCACACGGCCGATGTGCCCGGCGGCGACCGCGTCCCGGGGGACCGCCTCGCCCTCCTCGAAGACCTCGACGCCGGTGACCTTGCCCTCCGGCAGCTCCTCGGTGCCGTCCGCGGCGGCACCGAACGGCACCCGGTCGCGCACCCGCAGCGTGCCGGCGGCCATCCGCACGTACGCGAGGCGTTCGCCGCCCGGGCCGCGCCCGACCTTGAACACCGAGCCGGAGACCGGCCCCTCCGCCTCACCCCGCGCGGCGGGCAGCAGGGTGCGGACGCCCTCGGTCAGGGCGCCGACACCGGCGCCGGTCACGGCCGAGCCGAAGAACACCGGGTGCACCAGCGCCCGCCCGGTCTGGTCGGCCAGCGCACCGCGCAGCCGGTCGTGCGGCAGCCGTCCGTCGGCGGCCACGTACTCCGCCAGCAGCGTCTCGTCGTGGCGGGTGAGTACGTCGGCCAGCCGCTCGCCGAACGCCGCGTCCGACGGGCCGTACGGGAGGAACCCGGCGTCCGCGCTGCCGGCCGAGGGCACCGCGCCCATCGGCACGGCAGTGCGCACCAGCCGCCGGGCGATGCCGTCGAGGGTGCCGTCCGGGGAGGCACCGCGCCGGTCGGTCTTGTTGACGAACAGCAGCGTGGGCAGGCGCAGCCGTCGCAGGGTGCGCATCAGCACCCGGGTCTGCGCCTGCACCCCCTCGACGGCGGAGACCACCAGTACGGCGCCGTCGAGCACGTGCAGCACCCGCTCCACCTCGGCGATGAAGTCGGGGTGGCCAGGGGTGTCGATCAGGTTGACGGTCAGGTCGTCGGCGAGCCGGAAGGAGACGACGGCGGAGCGGATGGTGATGCCGCGCTGCCGTTCCAGCGCGAGGAAGTCGGTGCGGGTGCTGCCGTCGTCGACGCGGCCGACCGTCTCGACGACCCCGGCGGCGTGCAGCAGCCGCTCGGTCAGGCTGGTCTTACCGGCGTCGACATGGGCGAGGATTCCGAGGTTGAGCGTGGGCACGTGGCGTCATGTCCTTGGTGAGGGCGGAGTGGGCCTGCTGGAGGGACATGGACGCTCGCCGCACGGTGGTCTCCTTCTGCTCGACGGGTGGCACGTGCCGTGTGCGGTGGAGTAGAGCAGGACGCGGGAGGGGCGGCAACGGGATTTCTGTAGGGTGAGCGCGTCATCGATACCGAGCGGGGAGGGTGAAGGAATGGCCGACGCAGCCGAGGTGCGCAAGGCGTTCGACAAGTTCGATCACGACGGCGACGGGTTCATCACCGCCAAGGAGTTCCACCGGGCCATGGCGGACCTGGGGGACGTGCACTACACCGAGTCCATGGCGCAGGCCGTGATCAACCAGAAGGACGGCAACGCCGACGGCAAGCTGTCCTTCGACGAGTTCCTGGAGATCCACACCGGCGCCCGCTGACGCGGCCGACGACCTCACCCGGACGAGGGGCCGGCAGGCGGAACGCTCCGCCGTCGGCCCCTCGTCCGTGCGGAACGCGTCTCAACCCCGGGCGTGGGAACGGGCACGTGCGACCCGGGTGGGCCGGCCGCGTCAGGCGATGTCGGTGACGGTCACCGCCACGGTGACGTCCGCGTCCGCCGCCGCAAGCTCGCCGCGTACGGCGTCGGCGACCGCCGTACGCACCGCGCGGGTCACGTCCAGCGCCCGGTGGCCGTCCAGGACGGCGAGGTGGAGCTCCAGCCGCCACGCTGATTTCTGCGTGCCCTGCGTGCCCTGCCGCCGTGCCCGGACGCCTCCGGTGCGCGGGGCGTCCGCCGCCGGGGCGGTCGTCCGCTTCAGGTAGGGCAGCGCCGTGCCGCGCACCAGCTCGGCCAGCCCGGGGCGGAGGAACGCCACCCCCGGCGCCTCCTCGGCCGCCCGTGCCGCGGCGCGTGTCACCCGGTCCGTCACGTCCTGGTCGCTCACCGCTCGCCCTCCCCGTCGGCCAGCCCGCGCAGGTCGGCGGCGGCGCGTTCCCAGTCCCCGTCCACCAGGACGTCCACCACGGCGACGTCGACCGCCGCCACCTCCAGCCCGACGACGTCCCGGGCCGCCGCCACGATCCGCTCCCGCACCGCGTCCGCCAGCTCCGGGAAACCGCGGCTCAGGTCGGCCGCGACCTCCACCCGCACCCGTACCACCGGCTCTGCGGGCTCCGGGACGATCCGGCAGCTGCCCGCACGCACGCCCCGCAGGCCGTCCACGGCCGTGCGGAACGCGCGCGCGGCCGCCGCCTCGACGATCCACGCCTCCTCGTCGGGCTCCCCCAACGGCAGGCTGCGGCCCGGGCGAAGCTCCCGCCGCACGATGTCCATCACGCGCCCCGTGACCGCGTCGGCGGTCCGTGCGCCGTCGGCACGGCCGTCCGCCCGCCGCTCCTCCTCGTCCGCGGTGCGGGCGGTGCGCACGAAGTCGTCCAGCATCCGCAGCCCGTGCAGCGCCGCCGTGCAGTGCGGGCAGGCCGCGTAGTGCGGGTCGCCCGTCGCCCGGTCCTCGTCCCAGGCGTCCCACACCTCCTGGAGCGTGCGGCCGCAGGGAAGCAGCTCGGTGCCCTCCGCCGGTCCGGCGTCCGGGTCCGGGTTCGACCCGGAGTCGGCGCTCAACGCCATGCGCTCATCGCCTCCGTCAGGTAGCGCCGCACGCGGAAGATCCGTCCCCGTACGGCCTGGTGGCTGATGCCCACAGCCTTCGCGATCTCCTCGTAGCTCAGGCCGTGCAGCTCCCGCAACACCCAGCACGCGCGCTGCTCGGGCGTCAGGTCCGCCAGCACCCGGGACAGCGAGCGCAGTGCGGCCTGCGTCTCGGCGGCCCGGGACGGCGAGGACTGGTGGTCGGGCGCGACCGGCTCCGGCACGGAGTCCAGGTCGGCGGTCGGCCTGCGGGACCGCAGCTGGTTCAGGCAGCGGTTGGTGACGATGCGGTACATCCAGGTGAGGAACGCCGCGTCGCCGCGGAACTCCGGCAGCCGGCGCCAGGCGCTGACGAACGCGTCCTGCACGGCGTCCTCCGCGTCGCTGCGGCTGCCGAGCAGCCGGTGCGCAAGGGAGAGCAGGACCGGGGTGTGCCGCCGCACCAGCGTCTCGAAGGCCTGCTCGTCGCCCTCGCCCGCACGGGCCGCGAGGAGCGCGTCCTCGGACGGTGCCGCCGCGACGCCCGCCCCGCGGGCGTCCGCCGTACGGCCGGTCCCGCCGCGACGGGGAACGCCGCTGTCGGCCGTACGAGCCGCCGCGCGCTCCGCGCGCGCCGTCCCCTGCGGTTCGGCTCCCTCGGCCACGCACCCGCTCCTTCCACAGCCGTCCCCTTCGTTGGACCCGCCGGCGGCGTCGTCCTCACGTCCCCGGCGGCGTTTTCTCCCGACCGGCCTTCTCCCGGCCCATCTCCCGGCCTTTCCCCGGAGCCCGCGTGACGTTTCCGGCCCCGGCGGTGTCCAACTCATTGTCAGCGAGCCCGGATCGGGGGCAGCGCCCGTGCGGCCCGGCGATCGGGTGACAGCTGAACCCGTAACGGCGAAGGAGAGTTCCCATGACGACGAAAACGCATCCCGGGGCCACCGCGGCCGGCGACGACACCCAGGCGCACGGCGGTGAGCGCGGCCGCGTCCCGGCCGCCGCCGGCTCCCCGGGCGGTTCCACGACCACCGTCGGCGCGGGCGCCGTCGGCCCGGACGAGCCTGCGGGGACCCGCGGCCGCACCTCCGTCGCGGACGTCGTGGTCGTCAAGATCGCCGGGATGGCCGCGCGCGAGGTTCCGGGCGTGTACGACATGGGCGGCGGCCTGTCCCGCACCCTCGGCGCGGTACGCGACCGCGTTCCGGGTGGCCGGCCCAACGTGGCCCGCGGCGTGAAGGTCGAGGTCGGTGAGCGGCAGACCGCACTGGACCTGGACCTGGTCGTCGAGTACGGCGTGCCCATCCGCGACGTCGCCCGCGACGTGCGGGAGAACGTCATCACCGCCGTCGAGCGGATGACCGGACTCGAGGTCGTCGAGGTCAACATCGCGATCGGCGACGTCCACCTGCCCGACGAGGAGGACGAGGAGACACCGGCCGAGTCGCGCGTGGCGTGATCCGGCACGCCCGCCCGACAGACCCGCGTGCGCGCGGGGCGCCCGGGCGGGGGTCCGGGGCCTGGGCGGGCGCCCGTGACGCACGCGGGTCGATGACGCCAGAGCAGCCGACGACGGCAGTGCAGCCGATTGACGGCAGAGAAGGGGAGAGCATGAGCAGGGCATCCTTGGGCCTGCTGGTGGGCATGGCGCTCGGGTTCGCCGGCTGGTTCGGCGGATTCGGCGCGTTCCTGCTGGTGGCCGCGCTGGGAGCGGTGGGGTTCCTCGCCGGACGGGCCATCGAGGGCCGGCTGGACTTCGGTGATGTCCTCGACCTCCGGAGCAGGCGACGGTGAGCGCCCCGGCAGCCGCCGGGGCCGTCGCCCCGCCCGCGGAGCGGGGCGCCGTCACCGTCGCCGACCGGGCCGTCCGCCGGATCGCCGGCCGCGCCGCCGGTGAGGCCGTCGGCCCCGGCGGCTCGGCACGCGCCGCCTCGGCGCACGTGCACGGCGGCCGGGCGCGCGTCGCGGTGGAGGTCGCCCTCCCCTTCCCGGTGGACGCCGCAGCCGTCACCGGCCGCGTGCAGCGCCACGTCCTCGACCGCACCCGGGAGCTGACCGGTCTCACGGTGTCCCGTGCCGATGTACTCGTCGACCGCCTGACGCCCGCCTCCGGCTCGCGCCTGGAGCCGCGGGTCACCTCCTTCCAGGCGGTCGGCGCCCCGCGCCCGGCCGGCCCGGCGCGGCAGCATGCGCCCGGTCGGCCGTGGTCGCCGCGCGGCGCACCCGCTGCGCTGCTCGCCGCAGCGACAGCGGGCGGCTGCCTTCTCGGCCTGTACCTCGCTGCCGTCGGCGCGCTCGGTGTCCCGGCCTCACCGGTCTCCGACCTGGCCGGGCGTCTCGCCGAGCGCGGCGCCGAGGCCCGCGTCTTTGACGCCGCCGCGTTCTCGGGAGCCGTCACCCTCGCCGTGCTCGGGCTCTGGCTGCTGCTGCTCGCCCTCACCCCGGGCGCACGGCGGCGGCTGCGGCTCGTGTCCCCCGACGGCGAGGTGCGGGCGGTGCTGGACCGCCCGTCCGTGGCCCTCCTGCTGCGGGACACGGCCATGGGGGTGCCCGGAATCGCCTCCGCACGCGTCCGTACCGGGCGCAGGCGGGCACGGGTGCGTGCCACCGTCGCCTTCGGCGACCCGGCGGACACCCGCGCGGCCCTCACCGACGCGCTCACGGCACGCCGCGACGCCCTGGGCCTCGCCCGTCCACCCCGGCTGCGGGTGCGCGTCACCCCGTCCCGCTCCTGGCATCCCCCGCACACCGACGGCGACGCGTCCCGGCCGCCCGTCGACGACAGGACCGAAGCGGTGGACGCCGGAACGGCGGACGCTGGTGAGACCCGCGCCCCCGCGCCCGCGGGCGAGGGCGGCAGAGACGTCGACGGCGAAGGGGAGGCCGCGCCATGAGCGGGATGGAGGCCGACCGGACCCGCGGGACGGTGAACCGTGTGCTGCTGGCCGTGACGGGAGCCCTCGCCACGGTCGCGGGCGCGTGGGTCGCGGTCGTCGGCCTGGAGGAGCGCGGCACGGCGCCTCCGTTCCCGCCGCCCGACCTGCACGGCGCCGTCGACGCCGTCGCCCCGGCCCTCGCCCCCTTGCGGGACCCTGCCTGGTGGGCGGTGGCGGCCCTCGTCGCGACACTCGCGGTGGCGCTCGTGGCGGCGCTGTGGTGGCTGTGGGGCCAGGCCGGACCGGGCAGCCCGCGCGCCCTCCCCCTGCCCGGCGACGGAACCGCCACCCGTACCCGGGCGCTCGCCGCGGCCGTCGCAGAGGAGGCCGAGGCGGTGCCCGGAGTGGTCCGCGCCCGCGTACGCCTGGCACGCGGGCGGCGCGGCCGGGTCCGCGCCCGGATTCTCCTCATCCTCGCCCCACACGCCGAGCCCGACCGGGTCCTGCACGGCCTCACCGGGGGAGCCGTCCACGGCCTCCGTACGAGCAGCGGCGCCGCCCACCTCGACTGCGCGGTCCGCCTCCGCCTCCCCTCCCACCGCACCCGCCGCATGCGATGACCGGCGGGATCGGTGGGTGGTCGGGGCGGTGGGTGAGTTCACGTGGCCATGCGGACTCACCAACCGCCCCGACCACCATGGCGACACGTGCTCGCCCCGTCCTCCGCACCGGGCGGTGACCGGCTACGCGGTGCCGGTGCCGGTGCCGGTGCCGGTGACTGTGCCAGTGCCACTGCCGGTGCTGAGGACTGCGCGGACGGTCTTGCCGCCCCGGGGGTGGTCGGTGACGTCCAGCCGTCGTGTCAGGCGGCTGACCAGCGCGATGCCGCGGCCGCTCTCGCCGTCCGGGCCGGTGGCCCGCAGCACGGGGTGACCGGTGCCGTCGTCGTGCACCTCGATGGTGAGCGAGCGCGGGGCCGTGCTCAGGCGGAGCCGGCACCGGCTGTGGCCGTGCCGGGTGGCGTTGGTGACGAGTTCGGACACCACCAGGGTGGCCTCGTCCATGTGCAGGGCGGCCTCCGGGGGCGTACGCGATCCGTTGAGGAATCCGGCGGTGAGGCGTCGGGCCCAGCGGGCGGAGGTGTCCTCCCGAGGCAGTGTGTACTCGACGCGTGCGCTGCGCCTCGTGGGGCGCGTGCTCGCGCGCATGTTCTTCACTCCCCCTCCGTGAGGGTCACGTGCGGTGGCGGTCCGGCGACGTCGCCGGCCCCGGGCCTTCGCATGCACACGACTGATGCCCGCTGACGCGTCGCCCAATCGTCCCGCACCGCACGTCGTGGGGCCGTACACGGGAACTTCACGACTTCTGACGAAACATCCGCTACGCCCGCTTCCGCGGACGGGACGGGCCACCGGCCCGACCCGGTACGGCGGTACGGGAGGATCGGGGCATGACCGTGACACGTTCCGTCGCCCTGTTCCTCCTCGCCGCGCTGCTGGAGATCGGCGGCGCCTGGCTGGTCTGGCAGGGCGTGCGGGAGCACCGCGGGCTGGCCTGGATCGGCGCGGGCGTCGTCGCGCTCGGGCTGTACGGTTTCGTCGCCACGCTCCAGCCGGACGCCCACTTCGGCCGCATCCTCGCGGCGTACGGCGGCGTGTTCGTCGCCGGGTCGCTGGCCTGGGGCATGGTGCTGGACGGCTACCGGCCCGACCGCTACGACGTGCTCGGCGCGCTGATCTGCCTCGCGGGAGTGGCCGTCATCATGTACGCCCCGCGCGGCGGATGACGTCAGCGGGCCCGGCCCGCCGCGGTGAAGCGCACGGGCGTCCCGGGGGCGGCCTGGGCAGCCGCTGCGAGGGCTTCCTCGGGGACGACGCCGACGACCGGGTAGCCGCCGGTCACCGGATGGTCGGCGAGGAACACCACCGGACGCCCCTCCGGCGGCACCTGGACGGCGCCCAGCACCATGCCTTCGCTGGGGAGTTCGCCGTCGCGGGCGCGTTCCAGGCGCGGTCCGTCCAGACGCAGGCCGATGCGGTTGCCGTCCGCGGTGACGCGGTAGACCGAGCCGGTCAGAGTGCCCAGCGCCTCGGCGGTGAACCAGTCGTCGCGCGGTCCGGGGATCAGCGGCAGCACGAGTTCCGCCGGGGGCGCCTGCCAGGGTGCGGCGTCCGGCACGGCGGGCGGTGGCTCGCCGGGTGCGCCGGGGCCCAGGGGGGTGAGGGGGAGGCGGTCGCCGTCGGCGAGCGGGTCCGGTCCGAGGCCGGAGAGCAGGTCGGTGGCCCGGCTGCCCAGCACGGGTTCGGCGGCCACCCCGCCGGCGAACGCCACGTAGGAGCGCACCCCGCGGGCGGCGGGCCCGACGTCCAGCAGCGCGCCGGCCGGCAGCCGCAGCGGCGTGCCCCAGGGCGCGGGGCGGCCGTCGACGGTGACGGGGCAGGGGGCGCCGGTCACCACGACGCGGGCGGGGGTGTGCGCACGCAGCGCGCAGCCGCTGAGCGTGGTCTCCAGGGTGGCGGCGTCGGCGGGGTTGCCGAGCAGGCGGTTGGCGAGCCGGTGCGCGGGCTCGTCCAGCGCGCCGGAACGGGGCACGCCCAGGTGGGCGTGGCCGGGGCGGCCGAGGTCCTGCACAGTGGTGAGCGCGCCCGCCCGCACGACCTCCACCTCCCGTGCCGTACCGGGCTCCGAGCCGGTCACGAGGGGGCCTCAGCCGTGTCGTCGCCGGGCCCCTGGCCCGCCCCGTCCACCGGCTCGTCCACGGGGTTCTCCACGGGCTCGAAGCGGACGCGGGTGCCGGGTTCGAGGAGGGCGGCCGGGCTGCGGCCGGTGTCCCACAGCACGGTGTCCACGGCTGTGCCGACGAGCTGCCAGCCGCCGGGCGAGGAGCGCGGGTAGATCCCGGTGTACGGCCCGGCCAGCCCGACCGCCCCGGCGGGCACCCGGGTGCGCGGCTCGGCGCGGCGCGGCACGTGGTGCTCCTCGTCGAGGCCGGTGAGGTAGCCGAAGCCGGGGGCGAACCCGCAGAAGGCGACCCGGTACTCGGCCGCGGCGTGGACGCGGACGGCCTCCTCCACGCTCACGCCCCACAGGGCGGCGACGTCCGCGAGGTCGGGGCCGTCGTAACGCACCGGGATGCGGACCGCCGGCCGGTCCTCGCGGTGCAGGGGCGGGACCTGCCAGTGCGGCAGGTCGGCGGCGAGCCGCGCGGGGTCGGCGAGCCCGTCGAGGAGGACGGTGCGGGCGCCGGGCACGATCTCCCGCACCGGCGGCAGGCGGTCGTCGGCGCGGCGCCGCAGCAGTTCGGCGTGCAGCGCCTCGGCGGCCTCGCCGGTGGGCAGTTCGACCAGCAGTCCGTGCCGGCCCACGGCCCGTACGACGGGCGGCCCGTGGGGCGGGGCCGACGGGGTCGCGGCGCCGGTCATGCGAAGGCCCGGACGGTGACGCCGGCGTCGGCGAGGGCCTCCCGGACGCGCCGGGCGAGGCGGGCGGCGCCCGGGGTGTCGCCGTGCACGCACAGCGAGTCGGCGCGCAGCCGCAGCAGGGTGCCGTCCGCGGCGGTCAGTTCGCCGTCCCGGGCGAGCGCGACGGCGCGGCGCACGACCTGTTCGGGGTCGTGGACCAGGGCGTCCGGCTCGGTGCGCGGCACCAGGGTGCCGTCGGGGCGGTAGCCGCGGTCGGCGAAGGCCTCGGCGACGACGGGCAGCCCGGCCTCCGACGCCGCGGCGTGCAGAGCGGAGCCGGGCAGGCCGAGGACGGGCAGGCCGCGTGCCGGGGGCCCGGCCGTGGCCGAGGTCGGGGCCGAGCAGGCCAGCCGTACGCCCTCGATCACGGCGGCGGCCTGCTCGGTGTCGCGGACGCACCGGTTGTAGAGGGCGCCGTGCGGCTTGACGTAGGCGACGCGGGTGCCGGCGGCCCGGGCGAACAGGTCGAGGGCGCCGATCTGGTACGCCACCTCGGCGGCGAGCTCCGGGGCGGGCACGTCCATGGCGCGGCGGCCGAATCCGGCGAGGTCGCGGTAGGAGACCTGGGCGCCGACGGTCACGCCGCGCGCGGCCGCCGACTCGCACACCCGGCGCATGGTGAGCGGGTCCCCGGCGTGGAAGCCGCAGGCGACGTTCGCGCTGGTCACACAGGTGAGCAGTGCGTCGTCGTCGGTGAGCTCCCAGCGACCGAAGCCCTCGCCGAGGTCCGCGTTGAGGTCGATGGTCATCGTCCTGTTCGTCCCGTCCATCGCCGCCAAGCTAAGCGATTGTTCAACGATCCGGCAAGGGGTGTGTTGTCACGTTCCGCGTTCTGGGTTTGACTGGGTGCATGACCGCCGAATCCCGCGTGGCGTCCGATGCCGACCTGGATCTGTCGGAACTCGCCGCCGATCGCGCCCTGCTGGGGCGCACCAGCACCGCGGAGCGGGTTGCGGCCATCCTGCGCGAGCGTATCGCCCAGGGGCTCTTCCGGCCGGGCGTCCGGCTCTCCGAGGAGCGGATCGGCGGTGCGCTCGGCGTCTCCCGGAACACGCTGCGTGAGGCGTTCCGTCTGCTCACGCACGAGCGGCTGCTCGTGCACCGGCTGAACCGCGGCACCTTCGTGCGCGTGCTCGAGGCGGCGGACATCGTCGACATCTACCGGGTGCGCCGGCTCGTGGAGTGCGCCGCGGTGCGCGGACTGGAGGAGCCCCCGTTCCCGCTGGAAGGGCTGCGAGCCGCGCTGCGCGAGGGCGAGGAGTCCGCCGAGCGGGGGGACTGGGCGGGCTGCGCCACCGCCAACATCCACTTCCACCAGGCCGTCGCGGGGCTCGCGCAGAGCGTGCGCACCGACGACCTGATGCGCGGCGTGCTGGCCGAACTCCGCCTGGCGTTCCACGTGATGGGCGACCCGCGGCGCTTCCACGAGCCGTATCTGACGCGCAACCGCGAACTCCTCGGGGTGTTGGAGAAGGGGGACGCCGCGGCTGCGGAGCGCATGCTCGGCTTCTACCTGGAGGACTCCCGGCGGCAGTTGATCGAGGCGTACGCCGAGTCGGCCGTCCCCGGAGTCTGAGTCCCTCCGCCTTCGCGAGCTCCCTCGTCCCCGGCGCCGTCTCCACGGTCCCCTCTTCGGCCCCTCTTTCTTTGCCGACCCTTCACTTCAGAGGTGTCGTCCCTCCTCTTGTCGGATCGTTGAACGATCCTCTAGCCTTCCCGGAATTCGCTTCACGCGACCGCTGAGGCGTGTCCCGAGTCAGGAAGGGCCGACGGCGCATGATCGTTCTGCTCGGCGTCCTCGTGGTGATCCTCGGGTTCGCCACGCGACGCAACCCCCTGCTGGTGGTCGGGGTGGCGGGGATCGTCACCGGGCTGCTGGGCGGGCTCTCCCCACTCGGCATCCTCGACGCCTTCGGCGAGGGGTTCGCCTCCAGCCGCGCGGTGACGATCTTCGCAGTCACCCTGCCCGTCATCGGCCTGCTGGAGCGCTACGGCCTCCAGCAGCAGGCCCGCACCCTCATCGGGAAACTCGCCCGGCTCACCACCGGCCGCTTCCTGACCCTCTACCTGTTCGTCCGGCAGCTCACCGCCGCCGTCGGCCTCCAGACCATCGGCGGCCCCGCGCAGAGCGTGCGGCCGATGATCGCCCCGATGGCCGAGGCGGCGGCCGAGCGGCGCAACGGCGGCCGCCCGCTGCCCGCACGCGTGCGGGAGAAGGTCCGTTCGCACGCCGCCGCGTCCGACACCGTCGGCCTCTTCTTCGGCGAGGACTGCTTCCTCGCCATCGGCTCGATCCTGCTCATCACCGGTTTCGTGAACAGCGCCTACGGCACCCACCTGGAGCCGTTGTCGCTGGCGCTGTGGGCCATTCCCACCGCCGTCTGCGCCTTCTTCGTGCACGGCTTCCGGCTGCTGCGCCTCGACGGCCGGCTCGACGCCGAACTGGCTGCCGCCGGCACCGCCGTTCCCGGCCCCCGGGCGGAGACCTCCGGAGACGAGGAGAACGCCAAGTGATCAAGTCCGAGTGGTTCTACTGGCTGGTGGGCGCCGCGTTCCTGGGCATGGCCGTGCAGATGGCGTTCGACCGCACCAACCCCAAGCGCCTGGGCACAGCGGCCTTCTGGGGGCTCATCGGGATCGCCTTCGTCTACAGCACCTGGGTCGAGGACGGCTCCGCGCCCGCCGCGCCGCTGGGCGTCGCGGTCCTCGTCATGATCGTTCTGGGCGGCCTGGGCTTCACCGGGCGCGGGGTGCCCGACACCACCGACGTCAAGCAGCGCGTCGCCCTCGCCGCCCGCTTCCGGAACAGGCTGTTCGTCCCCGCGCTCACCATCCCGCTCGTCGCCGTCCTCTGCGCCGTGCTCGTCCCGGAGTGGAGCATCGGCGGCACCCCGGTCCTGGAGGAGAACAGCGAGACCATCCTCGGCCTCGGCATCGGCGCGATCGTCGCCCTCGGGGTGGGCATGTGGATCCTGCGCGAACGCCGCCCCTCCGTCCCCGTGCACGCCGGCCGCGGTCTGCTGGAGGCCATGGGCTGGGCGTTGCTGCTGCCGCAGCTGCTGGCCGTCCTCGGCTCGATCTTCTCCACGGCGGGCGTCGGCGACCAGGTCCGCCGCATCACCGAAGCGGTGCTGCCGGACGGGCAGTTGCTGGCGGCCGTCGCGCTGTACTGCGTCGGCATGGCCGCGTTCACCGTCATCATGGGCAACGCCTTCGCCGCGTTCCCGGTCATGACCGCCGCCGTCGGCTGGCCGGTGCTCATCGAGCAGATGAACGGCAACCCGGCCGCCGTGCTCGCCGTCGGCATGCTGGCCGGCTTCTGCGGCACGCTCGTCACCCCGATGGCCGCCAACTTCAACCTCGTCCCGGCCGCGCTGCTCGAACTCGAGGACCAGTACGGGCCGATCAAGGCACAGGCGCCGACGGCCGCCGTGATGCTCTGCTGCAACATCGCGATCATCTACCTCTTCGCCTTCTGACCAGCCGCCCGACCTCCGCCACGACCCGCCCGCCACCGCCGTCACCCAGGAAGGTTCGCGCATGAGCACCCCGGACGGACCGGCACGCGTCCTCGTCACCGGCTTCGAACCGTTCGGTGGCGAGCGCACCAACCCCTCCTGGGAGGCGGTGCGTCTCCTCGACGCCGCACCGCCTCCCGGCACGCGGCTCGTCACCGCACGGCTGAGCTGCGTGTTCGGCACGGCCCTGGCCGAACTCCGCGAGGCGATCGTCCGCAGCGACCCGGACCTGGTGCTGTGCGTGGGCCAGGCCGGCGGCCGCCCCGACCTGACCGTCGAGCGCGTCGCCGTCAACGTCGACGACGCGCGCATCCCCGACAACGCGGGTCGGCAGCCCCTCGACGAACCCGTGGTGGCCGGCGGGCCCGCCGCCTACTTCGCCTCGCTGCCCGTCAAGGCGTGCGTCGCCGCCGCCCGCGCGGCGGGCGTCCCGGCGTCCGTCTCCCAGACCGCCGGCACCTTCGTGTGCAACCACGTCTTCTACGGGCTGTCCCACCTCGTCGCCACCGAACGCCCCGCCCTGCGCGGCGGCTTCGTCCACGTCCCGTTCGCCCCGCACCAGGTGCTCGCCGCGGGTGCGCCCTCGATGGCGCCCCGCGACATGGCCACCGGCCTCGCGGCGATCCTCACCGCCGCGCTCGGCACCACCACGGACCTCCGCACCGTCGAAGGGGCGACGCACTGAGCACCACACCGGGCCGCCCCCCGTCCGGCCGTCCGCACCCGGCCACCTTCGCCGTTCCCGCCCCCGGCCGCTGAGATGGCCGTGTGTCTCCCGCGTCGGGAGGGGTGAGTGCGGGGAGGATGGGCACGCGCACCCGTGGGACGACACCAGCGGCGAACGACAGGAGCAGCCGGATGCAACAGGTACGTGCCGTCGTGGCGAGGGAGAAGGACGCACCCGTCACCGTGGAGACGATCACCGTCCCCGACCCCGGCCCCGGCGAGGCCCTGGTACGGGTGCAGGCCTGCGGTGTCTGCCACACCGACCTGCACTACCGGCAGGGCGGCATCAACGACGACTTCCCCTTCCTCCTCGGCCACGAGGCGGCCGGCGTGGTCGAGGCCGTCGGCGACGGCGTCGAGGGTCTCGCACCCGGCGACTTCGTCGTCCTCAACTGGCGGGCGGTGTGCGGGCAGTGCCGCGCCTGCCTGCGCGGACAGCCCTGGTACTGCTTCGACACCCACAACGCCGCGCAGCCGATGACCCTCGCCGACGGCACACCCCTGAGCCCCGCGCTCGGCATCGGCGCCTTCGCGGAGAAGACCCTCGTGCACGCCGGCCAGTGCACCAAGGTCGACCCCGACGCCTCCCCGGCCGCCGTCGGCCTCCTCGGCTGCGGCGTCATGGCGGGCATCGGCGCCGCCCTCAACACCGGCCGGGTCGGCCGCGGCATGAACGTCGCCGTCATCGGCTGCGGCGGAGTCGGCAGCGCCGCCGTCGCCGGCTCCCGCCTGGCAGGCGCCTCCCGCGTCATCGCCGTCGACGTCGACGACCGCAAGCTGGAGTGGGCGAAGGGCCTCGGCGCCACGCACACCGTCAACGGTGCGCAGACCGACCCCGTCGAGGCGATCCGCGAACTCACCGGCGGCTTCGGCGCCGACGTCGTCATCGAGGCCGTCGGCCGCCCCGAGACCTACCGGCAGGCCTTCTACGCCCGCGACCTCGCCGGCACCGTCGTCCTCGTCGGCGTGCCCACCCCCGACATGTCCTTCCCCGACATCCCGCTGCTGGACGTCTTCGGACGCGGCGGCTCGCTCAAGTCCAGCTGGTACGGCGACTGCCTGCCGTCGCGCGACTTCCCGCTGCTGGTCGACCTCTACCGGCAGGGCCGCCTCGACCTCGACGCGTTCGTCTCCGAACGCATCGCCCTGGACGACGTCGAGGCCGCCTTCGACCGCATGCACCGCGGCGACGTCCTCCGCTCGGTGGTGATCCTGTGACCACCCCGCCCTCCCCCTCCGCCTCGCTGCGCGTCGATCACGCCGTCACCTCCGGCACGTTCAGCCTCGACGGCGAGACCCACGACGTCGACAACAACGTGTGGATCGTCGGCGACGACCGCGAGTGCGTCGTCATCGACGCCCCGCACGACACCGACCGCATCCTGCAGGCCGTCGCCGGGCGGCACGTCAAGGCGATCCTGTGCACCCACGCCCACGACGACCACGTCCGCGTCGCGCCCCGGCTGCGCGCCGCCACCGGGGCGCCGGTCCTCCTGCACCCCGACGACCGTCCGCTGTGGGAACTCACCCACCCCGACGACCACTGGGACGCCGACCTCGCCGACGGGCAGCGCCTCGACGTCGCCGGCGCCGAACTGCTCGTCCTGCACACCCCGGGCCACGCCCCCGGCGCCGTCTGCTTCCACGCCCCCGCACTGGGCGCCGTCTTCACCGGCGACACCCTCTTCCAGGGCGGGCCCGGCGCCACCGGCCGCTCCTACAGCGACCACGACGTCATCGTCGCCTCCATCCGCGCCCGCCTCCTCACCCTCCCTCCCGACACCACCGTCCACACCGGCCACGGCCCCGACACCACCATCGCCGCCGAGACCGCCGCCCTCGGCTGACACACCCACCGGGCCGGCCGGAGGGCGGACGGCGCCGGGGACGGAGGCGTGGACGGCGCCGGGGAGGCGTGGGCGGCGCCGAAATCCCGTTGCCGGCAGCGGCGCAGGGTGTCACCATCCCTCCCATGACCCACGGAAAGGCGGACACCGCCACCCTCCGGTGAGCGCCGGGCCGCGCCGGCGCGGGGAGTTCTCCCGCAGCCCTGCCACCCGTCACGATCCCGGCACCCCCCGCCGACGCCTCGCCACCGCTCGCGCACTACGCGACGAGTGGCTCGCGCTCGGCCTGTCCACCGCTCCCGCCGACCGGACGACGGCGGAGGCGGCCGTCACCGGGCTGTACCGGCTCGTCGGGGCACCGGCCCCGGACTTCCACTGGACACCGTCGCCCGCGGCGGGCCTGCGTGCCGTCCTCGAACGTCCCGACGTCTTCCCCGCCCCGCCCCTGCGCCGCCCCGTGATACCGCGGCGCGGCCACGACTGGCCCGTCGCCGCCCGTCTGGCCGGCCTGACCGCGGAGTTCCGCCGGGGCCGCGACCCGTGGGACGCCCCACGCGCCTGGTGGCACTACGCCGAGCGGGACGCCGAACGCGCGCGGACGCTGCCGCCCGAGGAGGCCCTGGACGCGGGCGTTCCGCTCGCCACGGTCCTGCGTGCGGCGGTGTACGAGCCGCTGGACGCCACCCTGCGCGACGCCTGCCGCACCCCGCTGCGCTCCGGCCTGTTCGCCGACGACGCCGTGCCGGGAGTCGCGGCGTCCGAAGCCGCCTCGCGGCTGACCTGGTTCGGCCAGCACGACGCGCACTGGGTCGCCCGGCGCGACATCGGCGCCCGCCTCGCCGGACGCGTCGGCAGGGACCACCAGCTCGACCTGTGGGCGGCCCTGGCCCGCTCCGTCGGCTGGTGGTGGCCCGGCGACGGCGCGTGCGTCATGGCCGGCCGCCCGGTCGAGGTGCACACCGAACCCGCGCCGGGCGCCCGCCACGGCGCACTGCGCCTGCACCACGACGACGCCCCGGCCGTCCGCTACGCCGACGGCACCGGCGTCCACGTCGTGCACGGCGCCCCGGTGCCCAGGTGGGTCCTCACCGACCCGACGGTCGAACGCATCCACCGCGAGCGGAACATCGAGGTGCGGCGTACCGCCATCGAGCGCCTCGGCTGGGACGCCTACATCGACCAGGCCGGTCTCCGCCGCGTCGCCTCCGCCGACGACCCCGGCAACCCGGGCTCCCGCCTCCACCTCTACGACGCGCCACGCGCCCTGTGGGGGCGCCCCGTCCGGCTGCTGCTCGCCGTCAACGGCTCCGTCGAACCCGACGGGCGCCGCCGCCGCTACGGGCTGAGCGTGCCCGCGTACTTCGACGACCCGCTGGCCGCCGCCGGCTGGTCCTACGGCCTCACCGCCGAGCAGTACGCCCTGCTCGCCCGCCGCACCTGACCGCCCTCCCGCCCCCGACACACCACAGGTGATGCCCCATGACCCCGCAGACAGCCCCGCACACAGCCCTTCCTACGCTCGCCGACCTCACCGCCCGCACCGGTCTCGACGTCCTCGACCACCTGGAACGCCAGGTCACCGTCCCCGTCGTCGGCGGGCTCCAGGCACAGGGCGACCTCGTCGTCGTCCCGCATGCGATGCTGCCGTTCGTCACCGAGGCCGGATGGGACCGCTGGCGCGACGTCCCCGCCTCCGGCGTGGAACTGCTGCGCAGCGCGGGAGGAGGCAACCCGCACACCCTGACCGCCGACCCCGGCGCCTGCCGCTGGACCTCGGGAGTCCGCGACACCCAGGGACTCGCCCTCGCACTGATCGAGAACACCTCCACCGCCTACCTCCTCCACCCCGAGCACGGTGCCAACGGCATCGCCCCCGGCCGCTGGGTCGTGCGCCGCCAACGCGAACGGACCCACCACACCGGCCGGCCCGCCAACCGCCTGGTCGCCGACTGAACACCCCGTCCGCCGCGTGCCGGTAGCCTCGGCACGTGTGACCCGAGGACCCCACACACCGGACGAACCGCTGCTGCGGATGCGGGACGTCGGCCACCGGTACGGCGAGCACGAGGTGCTGCGGGACGTCGGTCTCGACGTGCGTCCCGGCGAGTGCGTCGCCCTGCTCGGCGACAACGGGTCCGGCAAGTCGACCCTGCTCCGGCTGGCCTGCGGTCGCGAGCAACCCACCTCCGGCGAGGTCCGGTTCGCCGGACGAGCCGTGACCGAGGACGACCCGTCGGTCCGCCGTGACGTCGCCACCGTGATGGACGCCGGAGCGTTCTACCCCGACCTGACCGTCCGGGAGCACCTGATGCTGGTCGCTCTCGCCCACGGCGGAGGCCGCGCGGCCGAGGCCGACGTGGAGCGGGTGCTCGCGGCGCACGGACTGGCCACGCTCCACGACCGGCTTCCGTCGTCGCTCTCCTCCGGGCAGGTCCAGTGCCTCCTGCTGGCCGCCGCGTTCGTCCGGCCGCACCGGCTGCTCGTCCTCGACGAGCCCGAACAGCGGCTGGACGCCGGCGCCCGCGCACGCCTGACGGGCCGCCTCGCCGCCCACACGGCGGCGGGTGCGGCCGTACTGCTGGCGACGCACCACCGGCCGCTCGCGGAGGCCCTCGCCGAGCGCACCGTCGTCCTCGCCGACGGAACCGCGCCCGGGGATCGCACCGCTCCCGAGGTCCGCCCCGACGCCGACGCGGAGAGCGCCGGTGCACGCGGCGACCGCTGAGGAGAGGCCGCTCGGCGCCGGTGGCCGATCCGTCGAGGCGACGGCCTACCTGCGACGGCTGCGTGCCCCGGCGCGGGCCCGCCGCCGCCGCGACACGCTGCTCCTCGTCTACGGGTGTGCGCTCGTGGCCGCGGTCTGGATCGTGCCGTACCTGGTGCGCGTGGCGCAGGAGGCGCAGACGGGACGGCTTCGGGCGGCGGCGGACGACGTGCTGCCCGGGCTGCTCCCGGTCTCCGCCGCCGCCGTCTGCCTGCTCGTCGTGGTCCTCGCAGCCGCGAACGCCCGGTGGCGCGGGCCGGTACGCCTCGACCCGCCGACCGTCGACTGGCTGCTGGCCGCGCCCGTGCCGCGCGCGGCGCTGCTCCGCCCCCGCTTCCGTGCCGCCGCCGCGCGCGCCGCGACGCTCGGCGCGGTGACCGGCGGCGTGGCCGGCTTCGCGCTGACCGCCCTCACGCCGGGCGGCGGGCCCGCTCTCGTCGCGGCGGGGGCCCTGGCGGGGCTGCTCACCGCCGCGTCCGGGGTGGCGGCCGGGCTGATGGTGGAGCGCTACGACGATGTGCCCGCCGTCACGCGCGGGCTGCGTCGCGCGGTCCGCGGGGCCGTGACGGCCACCTGCGCGGCGGTCGCACTCGCCGCGGCGCACGGGCTGCCGGCCGGCGTGGTGCTCTGGTCCGGACCGTGGGGCTGGGCCGTGCAGCCGTTGGCTGCGGCAGCGGGCACGCCGGGCACGTGGTGGTGGCCGGCGGGCACCGGAGCCGCGGTGGGCGCGACCGCGCTCCTGCTGGCGCGGGCCGACCGTGCGGCGGCCCGCGTTCCCGCCCGTGCGCTGCGCCGCCGGGCGACCGCCGGGGTCCGGGTGGCCGCGTCGCTCGCCACGCTCGACCTCCGGCAGGCTCGCGCGACGGTGACCGCCACGGCCGGGCTCCGTACCACCGCCGCACGCCCCCGGTTCCGGATTCCCCCGCCCCGGACCGCCGTCCTGGTGGTGCCCTGGCGCGACCTCACCGGCCTGCTGCGCGCACCCCGGCACCCGGTGGCGGCGGCCCTGTGGTCCGGCGTCGCGCTCGCCGCGAGCTGCGCCGCACCGACCCCGGCGGTCGCCGCGTGCACCCTCGGCGCCGGCTACCTCGCCGCCGCCCGCCTCGCCGAACCGGCACGGGTGGAGCACGACGACCCGCGTCGCCGGGCCAACCTGCCGCATCCTGCCGGCCGGCTCGCGCTCGCCCACGCCGTGGTCCCCGCCGCCGCCCTGCTCACCCTTCTCGGGCTGGGCAACGCCACCCTTGCCGCGGCGGGAGCCTGGACTCCGCTCGCCGCGCAACTCCTCCTCGCCGTCCCGGCGCTGGTCGGTGCGGTGCTGGTGAGTGCCTGCCGCGGCCCCGTGCCGACGCGTCTGCTGCTGGGCACCGAGACGCCGTTCGGCAACACCGGCCCGATGCAGGCCGCGCTGTGGTACGTCCGCGGGCCGCTCGTCGCCCTGGCGCTGCTCGTTCCCGCATGCGCGGCCGCGCCCGGCCTCGTCCCCACCCTGTGGACGGCGTTCGCGGGCCTCCCGCTGCTCGGCTACGCACAGCGGTCCGCCCGCCGGGCGGGAGCCTGACGGGCGGACCGGGGTGTGGTGCGTGGACCGGGGCGTGGTGCCGGGTGCGCCTACCCCGTGGAGGGGCTGGCGCCGTGCAGGCGGGCGCGATGGGCTGCCTGCGCGGCGCCGACCTCGTCGTCGAGGGTGGCCGCTTCACGCAGCGGGCGCAGCGCGTCCTCGCAGTAGGTGGCGAAGTCCGTCGCCGTCGACGCCGTACGGCCGCAGTCGTCGGAGTCCGCTCCGCCGTCCAGCAGGTTGGCGCCCGGTCCGGCGTCGAGCCGGTCGTTGCCGGCGCCGCCGTACAGGCGGTCCGCGCCGCCTGCCGTCCCGACCGCGCGCACGGCCGCGTTGTCGGCGTTGTCACCGAACAGCGCGTCGTCGCCGGCCCGGCCGAACACCGTGTCGCTGCCCGCGGTCGCCGCCGTGCCGTCGCCCACGGCGCTGTCGCCGACCAGCATCATCTCCGCCGCGCTGCCACCGATCAGCATGTCGTCGCCGGAGCCGACGGCGGTGCCGTCGGGCGTGAGGTGGTCGCCGATGGCGAACATGCCGCCGTCCTCGCCGAGGTCCACCACGTCGTGGCCGCCGTGGCCCGTCGCGGAGCCGACGAAGGCCACGCTGTCGCCGAACGCCGCCCCCGCGGCGCCCTTGCCCTCCCGCAGCACGTCGCTGCCGGCGCCGTACGCGTCGCCGTCCTCCGCGACGGAGTCGCCGACCAGGACGTCGTCCCCGGCGTCGCCCTCCAGGGTGTCCGCGCCGCCGCCGTTCGCCTGCGCGCCCTTGGCGTCGCCGACCAGGACGTCCGGGCCGGGACCGCCGGAGAGCCAGTCGGCTCCCGCGCCGGAGGCCCGGCCGTGCGGGGCGTACCCGTCACCGATGACGTCGTCCGGCCCGGCCCCGCCGTAGAGGCGGTCCGCGCCACCGCCGCTCGCCGCGGCGCCGAGGCTGAGCGAGTCGCCGACGACGGTGTCGGGCCCGGCGCCGCCGTGCACGATGTCGTTCCCCGGCCCGCCGACGACCACGTCCACGCCGCTCAGGCCGCAGATGACGTCGTCGCCACCGAGACCGTCGATCGTGTCGTGCCCTCGGGTGCCGATGATCACGTCGTCGTCGGGTGTCCCGGTCGTGCCGGTCACCGTGGCCGTACGGCCGAAGCACAGCTCCGGCGCCGTCTGCGCGGTGCCGGTGCCCGCGCCCCCGAACGTCAGCAGGCTCGCCGCGGTCAGCACGCCGGCCGCGAACGCGGCCCGGCGCCTCCCGCCCCTGCGCGCGTCCCGTGCGCGGGACGGCGCATCGGTCCCGAATCCCGTTGCAGCCATCGGCATCGCCCTCACCCTTCGGTGCGCCCGCCCTTCTGGCGGTCGTACGTCGGGCCGAGTCATTGCCGTCCCGCACGCGCGGTTCGCGACGGGAGGGGCGCCCCCATCCGAACGGCCCACCCCCGTCACACCGATGGCCCGGGGCGCGGGCCCGGTCCCCGCCGGGTGCCGTTGCGGCCATCGGCGTGACGGGGGTGCCGCACGGCCACGCGAGCGGCGGCGGGAGAATGCGGGACGTGAACGACACCGTCGCCGTCGCGCTGATCACCTCGGTCTCCACGCTGACCGCCGCCGGGCTGACCGGAGTCGTGTCGGCTCGGGTGACGGGCCGCCAGCTCCGGCACCAGCGGGAACTGGCCCGTGAGGAGCGCGCCGAGCAGCGCGCCGCCGCACACCGTGCCCTGTGCCGCGAGGCGTGCGAACGGTTCCTCGCCGAGGCCGACCGCGCCTACCGCACGCTCGACGCCGCCTGGACCGCGGCACCCGGCGCCGCCCCCGACGCGGAGGCGGGCTTCGCCGCCCGCCGGGCGGTGGACGAGGCGTTCGTCCGCCTCCAGGTCGCCGGGCCCGACGCCGTGGCCGCGCAGGGCGCCGAGGTGGTCGCCGCCATCGGCGAGGAGTTCCGCCGTGTCGCGCGCAGGGAACCGTCCGGGCGCGCCGACGCGCTCCGCTCCCGTGCCGCCGTCACCGACGCCTTCGCCCGTACGGCCCGCCACGTGCTGGCGCCCGCACCCGGGCACGCGTCGCCGGCCCCGGAGGGCTGACCTTCCTGGCCAGAAGTGCCGGTCAGGCCGTGCGGAGGCAGTCCCGCAGCCGGTACAGGCCGTCGCGCATGCGCGACTTGACCGTGCCCAGGGCCAGGCCGAGGCGTTCCGCGACCTCCGGGTAGGTGAAACCGCCGTAGTAGGCCAGCGTCAGGGATTCGTGCTGGCGGGGCGTCAGCGTCTCCAGGCAGTGCCGCACCCGCGTGTGCTCCTCGCGGCGCTCCACCTCCTCGGCGACCTCGTCGTACGGCACCGCGTAGGCCAGCAGCCCGGCCCGGTGCTCCCGTTCGGCGGCGGCTCGTACCGTCCGCAGGCGGTCCACGGCGCGCCGGTGCGCCAGCGTCAGCACCCACGTCAGCGCGCTGCCCTGCCGGGCGTCGAACCGCGCCGCCGTGCGCCAGACCTCGACCAGGGTGTCCTGGCAGACGTCCTCCGCCTGGGCGGCGTCCCTCAGCACCCGGCGGGCCAGCCCGAACACGGGTGCGGCGACGGAGCCGTAGAGGCCGGTGAAGGCGTCCCGGTCCCCGTCGGCGACGCGGACGAGGAGCGCGTCCAGCTCTGCGCCCAGCGGGGGTCTCGGTGGCGTGCCGGGTGTGGGGACGGCTTGGGTCGGCGCGGGCATGCCTGGCCTCCGGGGAGGTGCGGTACGGACGTACGGACGGTGCGCCCGCGGGCAGCCTACGGGTTCTCGCACGGTCGTGGCCCGTTCCCGGTGTCCCCGAACGGCGGACCGAAACCTGCGGGCCGAACCCGCGGTGGTCGCCGCCCGTGCGGGTGGTGTGCGGGCGGGTGCACCCGCCTCACCTGCGGCGATGGGCGGCACGTCCTGCGTGCCACTGAAAGGATGAAAGGGAAATACGTAGCGAAAGGTTGGCGTGCCCGGGCACGTGAGTTCCCTTCCCGGACAAGGATTCCCGCACGATGCGTACTGCCCTTCGCACCGCCGTGGCCGGCGCCCTGGCCGCACCGCTCCTCGTCGTCGCCGCGTCCGGCGCCGCCACCGCCGACGAGTCCCGCTACTGCAAGGAGAAGACCCGGGCGACCGCCCACGAAGCCATCACCAAGTCCGTCTGCAGCGAGGCCTACACCGACGGCACGCTCGGCTTCGAGGAGGACGGCATCCTCACCGACGTGGTCCAGCGGCTGCTCTGACGCGATGCGCACACGTGGGGCCGGACGCGCAACTTGCGCGTCCGGCCCCACACGCCTGCGCGGGCACCGCTCCCCGGTGCCGTTCCCCGGAGCGGCTCCCGAGGCACGTTCACCCGGAACGGAACGCCGCCTCCATGCGCTCCCGCCAGTCCCGGTCGGCGAAGCCGGTCGCCATCAGAGCGTCCCGGTAGTCGGCGTGTGCCAGGTCGACCAGCGCCACCAGCGTGTCCACGTCGCCCGCCGCCTTCAGGACGATCGCGGCCTGCACCCGCTGAGCCTCCAGCGGCCAGGCCTCGCCCCACTCCTCCAGCAGCGCGCACACCCGGGACGCCACCACCGGCTCGGGGAAGTCCCGCCGAATCCTCCCGGCGACCCGCTCGTCGATCTTCCCGCGCTCCGGCATTCCGCCCGCCTCCCCGCACTCCGCCACCCGGCTGGAGCACCAGGGTGCCAGGAGGCGGCGCCCGCCGCCGCCGTTCCCGCGTCCGCTCGCGCCGGTTACGCCTTGCGGAGCCGGGCGATGACGCCGTCGAGATCCCGGCGGAACATGTAGTCGCGGAAGATGTGGCCGCGAGGCTCCTCGTGCCACTCGTGCGGGATCCCGGCCTGCCCGAGCAGGCCGCGGAACTCGCGATGCCCGGCGAGGACCTGCGTCTCGTTGACCGTGTCGAACCAGTTGACGGGATCGGGGCTGGTCCCGGCGACGAGGAAGACCCGCTTGTTGCGGTAGCTCGGGATGCGCTCGACCGGGTTGTCCGCGCTCACCCGCGCCTCGTCCCACAGTGGGGCGCCGTAGACGGTGCCACCGGCCAGGTCCAGCGCGGCCGAGGACGCGTTGGCCCAGTGGGTGACGAGACCGAAGTCGCGGCGGATGCTGGCCGGACCGGAGTGGGAACTCACCGACGCGAAGTGCCCGTAGTACTTGGCCGCGTACTTCAGCGCGCCGAAGCCGCCCATCGAGAAGCCGGACACGGCACGGCCGTCGTACTCGGCGTAGGTGCGGAAGTTGGCGTCGATCCAGGGGAGCAGTTGCGCGATGTGGAAGGTCTCCCAGTTCCGCGGACCGACGTTGGACGTGACGGGGTTCGAGTACCAGCCGGCGTGCCCGCCGTCGGGCATCACGACGATGATCGGCTTCCCGGCGGTCAGCTGCCGGATGCCCCAGCGGTCGAACGTGATGAAGTCCTGGTCCACGCCGCCGCCGTGGAAGAGGTACAGGACCGGGTACCGGCGGCCGCTGGTGTGGTAGCCGTCGGGGAGCAGGACGTTGACGCCCGGGTCCCACCCGATGGCGTCCGTCGCGAACCGGTAGTACCACATGCGGGGGTCGGACTCGTTGTGGTCGACGATGCGCAGGCCGAAGCCGTCGCCGGCCGCCGCGGCCGGCGCAGCCGACGCGAGGACACCCGCGCCGCCCAGGGCCGCCGCTGCGGACAGCCCGCCGGCCGCCTTCAGAAGACCTCGACGCGTGGGACGGTGCTCGCTCACCATGACCTCCAAGGGGGGACGTGCCTCGGCAGCGGCGCTCCGCGCGCGCCGTGCCGTGGCGCCGTGTCAGGGCCCGTGAGCGTAGGCACGTGCCCCCGCGGCGGCGGCCCCCGATTTCCGCCACAGTCGAAAACCCCAGGAAACCGGCCGCTAGCGCGTGTTGCGAAAGTCGCGTCTGCGGGGCGGTGCCCAGCACGCACGCTCGCTGCGTAGCCGGGCCTCGGCGCAGCCCGCTGCGCTCTCGGCCCTCCGGGCGGACGACGCCACTTTCGCAACACGCCCTAGCCTCGGCCCCATGGCCGGCATGCTGCGCATCCACTTCAGCGACCGCGACTTCCGGCACGTGCAGCTCACGAAGTCCGCGGACCCCATGTGGGAGGTCGTGCTCGGGCTGCACGTGCTCACCACCCCCCTGTCCCGGCTCCCCGCGCGCCTGCGCCCGTGGCGCCGACGCGCCGACGAGCGGCTGCAGGGCGACGACCTGCGCGCCGCCTGCCGGCTGCTGCGCGACCTCGCCCCGGCGAACGCCCCCTACTTCCCGGACTTCCTCACCCCGTCCGAGTCCTCCGAGGGGCTGTCGGCGGCTCTGGAAGCCCTGCGCGCCACGCCCGGCCCGCGGCTCGTCCGCGAACTGCGCCTGGCCGCCCGGCACCGGCCGCTGCCCGGGTGGATACGCCGCCTGGCCTCAGGCGACCGGGCGCTCCTCGGCGGGGTCGCCGACGCCGCACGGCACTTCCACACCCGGCTGATCCTGCCGGACTGGAGCGAGGTCGAGGCCACCGTCGCCGCCGACCGCGAAGGGCACCTGGACGCGCTGGACGGCGGCCTCCCGGCGGTACTGGGCACGCTGGAACCGTTCGTGTGGCGGGACTCCGTCCTCACCGCGCCCTATCCGGTGGACCACGACCTGCGCCTCCACGGCCGCGGCGTCCGGCTCGTGCCGTCCTTCTTCTGCCACACCGCGCCCATCGCGATCGCCGACCCCAACCTGCCGCCGGTCGTGGTCTACCCGGTCCGCAGCCACCCGCCGGGGGCGGAGAACCCCTCAGGGGCACCGGCGGCGCTCGCCGCCCTCCTCGGCACCGCACGCTCCCGCGTGCTTCACGCCCTCACCGCCACCGACACCACCGGCGCCATCGCCGCCCGCCTCGGCATGCCGGCCTCCACCGCCAGCGGCCACCTCACGGTGCTGCGCGCGGCCGGCCTGGTCCACAGCCGACGCTCCGGCCCGCACGTGGTGCACCGCCTCACCGGCCGCGGCCGTCACCTGCTGGGCCGCTGACAACCCCCGCCCATCGACGTGCGTGGGGGCCGCCCCGCACTCAACGGGCCTCCTCCACCGCTGCCTTGATGCGCCGCCCGAAGTCCTCGGCCTCCTTCCTCGCCGCCTTGAGCGCGGGGCCGACGAGCAGCCTGCCCACCCCGTGTCCCGTCAGGGTGTTGAACAGCCGCACCCGCGTCCTGCCCTCGCCCAGCGGCTCCAGGTCGTAACCGCCCTCGCCGGTGACGAGGTTCTTCGACGTCTCCGTCCAGCGCATGCTGCGAGGCGCCTCGAACCCCGTGATCCGGAACTCCCGGCGGGTCTTCACCCCGGCGTCCTTCACCGTGCTCCGGTACACCGTCCCGACGCCCGTGGTGCCTTCGGTGGTCTTCTTCATCTCCAGCACCCGGGGACTGAACTTCGGGTCGTTCTCCCCGTCCGCGAGAAACGCGAACACCTCCTCGACCGGCCGGTCGACCTCCGTGACCACATCGAACTGTCCAGCCATCACATCTCCGGTGCACGTAGGGAAGACTCCGAGGGAACGACTCCCACTCTGCGAAGGCTAGCCGCGAGGACCGACAGAGCCTCGTGACGACACCGCGCACCGACACGTGCGCCGACGGCCGCCCGACCGGTGGGCCCCGTCGAGCCGGGTGCACCAGCCCGGGCGGCCGGGCGGGCCAGGCGGGCGGTCCGGCCAGGGAAGCGCAGTGCTGAAGCAGACCGCCGACCGCGACCGGCGGTACGTGGCCGGTCGCGGGAAGACTCCGCGCCAGGCCGAGTCCGACGGCCACCAGCGACGACCGGCGCAGGCGCGCGACCTCGGACAGCGGAGTCCAGACCGACCCGGCCGTCGCGCCGTTCGACTCGGCGCGCAGCCGCCCGCCCGACCCGTTGCCCGTCCGGCTCACCCGGTGGGCGGCAGCTCCTCCACCCGCCCGTCGAACCGTGCGCCGGCGAACGCCAGCCCGGCGAGGGTCAGGTCGACGGAATCCCGCGGAATGGTGGTGGCCTTGACCACCGCCAACGCGCACCCCCCGAGTCCCGCGTCCCAGGCGGGCGCGCTCCCGGGATGGGCGGCCAGGAAGCTCTGCGGGTACAGCGGCCACAGAACCAGCCGCAGCATCTTCAGGCCGAGGAACGTCGAGTGCTGCACCTGCAGCGCCACGCGTCCCACCTCGCCCCAGGACACCGCGAGGGAGACCTCGGAACTGCCTTCCAGGCGAAGGCCGTTCGGGTCGAAGAAGTAGGCCGCGCCGGTCTCCCGAAGGGCCAGCGGTGCGTGGCTCATGGCGTTGACGCCCCGCGACGGATCCCTTCTGGGATCGAGCACGGCCCGCCGGAAGCGCTTGGTGAAGGCCGACCCGGTCGCACCGCCGGCGAACCCCCAGACCGCCTTCGCGAACGCCACGGGCGAGGGCCGCATCATCCGCACCGGCACCCGGACCACCCCGGCCGGGGGCCGTACGTCATCACGCGGAAAGAACGTCATGGCACTCCGATCCTGGTGACCGTTCTCGGGGTCCCGCCGGGAACCACGTACCCGACCCGGGCCACGGTCGATCAGCGGGCGAACGGGGAGGGACCAGCGGGACCAGCGCTCTCGGCGAAGCATCACCGTGCGCAAAGGGCCGGCTGGAGACCCCTTGGGTCAGGCGGTCCAGCCGGCGTCGATGTCCCCGGGGAAGGCAGTCATCCAGTAGTCGGGGAGTACGTCCCTGAGGGGCTTCCACACGACGATGGTCGCATCGTCCCGGTCGGCGACGGCGACCAGGACCGCGTCGCCCTCCCTGTCGCCTGGCCCTTACCGGCGACTTCCTGGACTTGTCTGTCCGCTGCTCGGCTTGGGGCAAGCTGTGCAGCACCCACTGACCCACGCTGAGCGCGGGCGATAACCACAGGTCTTGAACGTTGCTCTGTGGCAGGATCGCGGGATGCTGCGCCTCACCGATTTCATTATCGACTGCCCGGACACGATGAAGCTGGCGGCCTTCTACTCCGAGGTGACGGGTCGTCCCGTCAAAGAGGGCAGCTCCGAGGACTGGGCCGGCATCCTATTCGGCGAGATCGAGCTGGCATTCATCCGGGTGGACGACTACCGCGCTCCGCAGTGGCCCGACGGCAAGCACCCCAAGCAGTTCCACCTTGACTTCGAAGTGGACGAGATCGAGCCCGAGCAGCGCCGCGTGCTCGACCTCGGTGCGACGCTGAAGCAGGACTTCGTCGGCCCGGAAGGCTACGGATGGCAGGTCTACACCGACCCGATCGGCCACCCCTTCTGCCTGTGCCGTAACAAGGGCGTCATCTGGACCGACCAGGGCCCGATCTGGCCCGAGCGCGACTGATCAACGCCTCCCTCCGCCCCCCACCAGGCCCCTCAGCTCCCGTCCGCCGACGTTCGCGATCTCCACGAACGTCGGGGCCGTCCAGGAGCAAGACGGAGCGGATCACTCTCTCGGCCCGGGCGCAGGAGAGGGGTCTCGTAGCTGCCTACCATGGGATCGCACAGGGCGGAGTCGGGAGGAGGTGGGTGCGTGGAACCCCAGGAGCCCGTTGGTGGGGCGGCTGCGCATGCACGGCGCCGCGGTCAGGGTGAGCTGGAGGGCCTCGTGTTGTCGGCGCTGGCACAGGCTCCGGGCCCGGTGACGGCGGGCTGGTTGCAGGAGCGGCTCGGCCTCGACCTGGCCTATACGACGATCATGACGATCCTTACCCGCCTCCATGCCAAAGGCGCGGTTTCCCGGGAACGAGAGGGCCGGGCGTTCGCCTGGCGCGCGGTCTCGGACGAGGCGGGGCTGGCCGCATTGAGAATGCGGCGTGTTCTGGACGGCGAGACGGATCGTGGTGCAGTGCTGGCTCGATTCGTGACCGGGCTGTCCGCAGGTGACGAGTCGGTCTTGCGGGAGCTGCTGGACGGCAGCGAGGGGCGGGGAGAGTAGGCGGCGTGGGCGTCTTCGTCTTTCTGCCTCTGGTACTGCCCCTGACTGCTGTGCCGATCGCGCGGCTCGCCGGGCAGCATCTGCATCCGCGCGCTGCTGCTCGTTTGCTGACTGCTGTGGGAGCTTTGCTGGGGCTGTGCAGCACGCTGTGTCTCGGGCTGTTGATGGTCGTGGGAACGGCTCAACTGCCGGGCAATCCGCTCCCGGACGGGTGGTCGGATCCGGAGGTCCGTGAGGCGGTGCCCTATGAGGAGTACTTCGGAGAGGTGTCCATCGTGGCTCTCGTCGCGGTGCTCGCAGGCTGGGCGGTGACGCTTTTCCGGCATTGTTCGGCACGTGTGCGGGCGCACCGCGCGCTGGCGGGTCTGCCGGGTGGGGAGTTGGCGGTGCTGCCGGACGATGTCCCTTACGCCTACGCCCTGCCCGGCCGTTGCGACACGGGACGGATCGTGGTGTCGACGGCGCTCCTCGAGCAGTTGGAGTCCGAAGAGCGGCGCGTGGTGCTGGCGCATGAGCGTGCGCACCTTCGACGGGCGCATCACCGACTGTTGTTGCTCGGGCAGTTGGCAGCGCGGGCCAATCCGCTGCTGCGTCCGTTGCGGGACGAGATCGCCTACTACGCCGAGCGGTGGGCGGACGAGGAAGCAGCAGGTGAGGTGGGCAGTCGCCGGGTCGTGGCGCGTGCCGTGGCGCGTGCGGCGCTGGTCTCCGGCGGTGCCTCCGTGCCCGGCCTGGCGCAGCTGGCTGCGCCGGGGCCGGTGCCGCGTCGCGTCGCCGCGCTGTTGGCGCCGTCGCCGCCCGTGCGCAGCTGGCCTCCGGCGGGGACCGCCGCGGGGGTCGCGGCGTGGATGGCCGCGGCTGGGAGCGTCGCCTCCGCTCTGTCGGCGGTCTTCGCGGCGACGGCGCTCACGATGATCCTGCACGCTGCGACAGCGCTGTGACGGGCGGGGACAGCGCGCCCGTTGACGGTGCCGCGTGCCCTGGGACCACCTTCAGCGGTCCATCGCTTCGCGCAGGCGGGCCGCTACGCGTGGTGAGAGGCGCGAAGGGGTACCTCTACGCGCCTGTAGAGAACCTCTGCCATGGTCCGCAGCTGCGCACTCTCCGCGGCCGAAGGCCCTGACCTCGAAGGAATCGTGGGACCGCGATGGAGGATCCTCCTCCCAGTACCGGCCGTGCCATCACCCGCTCTGCCTCAGGACTCCAGGGAGCGGGGGTGGCACGGTGACCGAGGCTCTTCTCCTGCTTACCGCGCTCGCCCTCACCCTGGCCTGTGCGATCTTCGTCGCCGCCGAATTCTCCCTCACCACCCTCGAACGCAGCGCTCTGGAACGGGCTGCCGCATCCGGTGAACGCGGTGCTGCCGGGGCGCTGACCGCGGTGCGGCAGCTGACGTTGCAGCTCTCGGGCGCCCAACTCGGCATCACGGTGACGTCGCTGGTCATCGGCATGCTCGCCGAACCGGCCGTGGCTGCACTGCTGCGTGGCCCGCGGCGGCCGGGTCCCGGTCGGCTCGGGAGCGGGACCGAGGGCCTCCGGCGTCTGCGTCCTCGCCGTGAGTCACCCGGGCCACGGCCTGGACCGAGGTGCACGCCACGCTGACGCCGAGTGGGTTCCGGGTGCGGGGATGTCGCCAGCTTCTACAGTGATGTAGATTTTCTTGAGGGTGGCTGACTCGCTGCGCCCGAGTATGCAGAGCCACGGAGCAGACAGGACTTTGGAGGCATCGCGTGGGAGTGTCACTGGCCAAGGGCGGCAATGTCTCGCTCAGCAAGGAGGTCCCCGGCCTGACGGCGGTCCTCGTGGGCCTGGGATGGGACGTGCGCACCACGACCGGCACCGACCATGACCTGGACGCCAGCGCCCTGCTGTGCACCGACTCCGGAAAGGTCGCCTCCGACCGGCACTTCGTCTTCTACAACAACCTCACCAGCCCCGACGGGGCGGTGGAGCACACCGGCGACAACCTGACCGGTGAGGGCGAAGGCGACGACGAGGTGGTCAAGGTCAACCTGGCCGCGGTGCCGGGCGACATCACCAAGATCGTGTTTCCGGTGTCGATCCACGACGCCACCTCCCGCGGCCAGAGCTTCGGTCAGGTCCGCAACGCCTTCATCCGCGTGGTGAACCAGGCCGACGGTGTGGAGATCGCCCGGTACGACCTGAGCGAGGACGCCGCGACGGAGACGGCGATGGTGTTCGGCGAGCTCTACCGGCACGGGGAGGAGTGGAAGTTCCGGGCGGTCGGCCAGGGTTACGCCAGCGGCCTGGCGGGTATCGCCTCCGACTTCGGCGTCAACGTCTGACACCGCCCGAGAACCTGGCTCTGCATGCCGGGACGATCCGGTGTGCCGGGCCGCCCCTCACCCTCTTCGCCAAGCGCCGGGTGCCCCGCCCCTCATCGACCAGGTCGTCCTCACCGTGAGCCCGTACATCGGTCGGACGTTCACCCCGGCCGCGCCGCGTTCTGCCGCGCGGCCGGGCGAGGGAACCGGCAGGCAACCGGGGGAGGGCGCATCTGCGCCGTTGGTGACAACCACACGCCCCGGTCGTGGCCCAGGCCGGCCGCACGCCGGCCCGGTGGACGCAGGCGGTCTGTGCTCCGGCGGTGGGCGGCACCTTGCGCGGTAATGCCGTTGCTTCACCCGCACAGCTGGACGACAGAAAGGTCCCCACCCGTCATGGGCATCCTGAGCTGGATAATCCTCGGCCTCCTCGCCGGAGCCATTGCCAAGATCCTGCTGCCCGGAAGGGACCCGGGGGGTCTCGTCGGGACCACCCTCATCGGTGTGGCCGGCGCCTTCGTCGGCGGCTGGCTGTCATCCGAACTCCTCGACAGGCCCGTCGACAACGACTTCTTCGACCTCGCGACGTGGACAGCGGCGATCGGCGGCTCTCTGGTGCTGCTGATCCTGTACCGACTGCTCTTCGGCAACTCCCGCGACTGATACACCGGCCCCCGAGCCGCCGAAGGAGACTGTGCATGCTCAGCCCGATGGAAATCGTCCTGATCGTCGTCGTCATCCTGCTTCTCTTCGGAGCGAAGAAACTCCCGGACCTGGCGCGGTCCTTCGGCAAGTCGGCCCGCATCCTCAAGAGCGAAGCCAAAGCCATGAAGAAGGACGACCAGGCCACCGCCCACGTCGGAGAAGCCCGTGAGGAGCACGCCCAGGATCAGGTGCACAGTCCGCAGCCGCTCCCGGCATCGCCGCCGGTGACGTCGATGCCGCCCGCGGCCGGACCGGTCACGTCACTGGAACGCCCCGAGCGTCCCTCGGAGCTGTGACCGCCGGAACGCCACTCTCCCCCACCCATGTCTCCGGCTCCCTGCGACCCACCGGAAACCGAAAGACGCGCACAGTAACAAGTCGCCCATCACCGCCTCGCCGGCGCTGCGGCGGCGGTCGGCTGCGGGGTGAGAGCGCGACGCTTGCCGCCGCGGCCATCATCTGCGGAGGGGCGGTCACACGCGTGCGGGACCGGCACGTGGCCCGGCCCCGCACGGAGGACTCAGTCCTCGTCGCCCTCTTCCTCGTCCCCTTCGAAGAAGTCGCCGACCTCGTCGACGACTTCTGCCGCGACCAGACCGCCGGCCACCCCGACCGCTCCGGCGGCGACGGCGGCGCCCATGCCGGGCCCGTGGTGGCCTCCGTGATGATCGCCTTGGTGACGGTGGTCGCCATGGTGGCTCGCGTCACCGGAAAGGGGGTGGCCGTGGGCGCCGCTCCCGTGGTGGTCGAGCATCTGGCGGATCCAGGAGTCGACCTCGGTGTTCCAGTCGCGCTGAGGAACGGTGTCGTGATCCACGACGTACCGGTTGACCACGTCGTGGCCGCTCGAGAAGAACCCCGCCGGCTTGTCGGCCTCCAGAACCACCTCCACGCCGCCGGGGTTGCTCAGGAACGTCACCTCCAGCTCGTGCAAGGCGTGGGCGTACTGGGGAGCGGGGGTGAGTTCGATCTCCTGGTAGAACGGCAGCTGCTGGCCGGTACCGTTGATGTGCCCGTATTCCAGGTCGGCGGATTTGAATCCGAATCCGAGCTGTCCGAGGGCTTCGAGGACCGCTTCCTGCGCCGGTAGGGGCCCCACGGCGAGGGGGTCCAGGTCGCTCGTGTCCCGTGCGCCGTCCACGGCAAGCTCCGTGCGTACGCCGAGCACGATCCCCAGCGGTTGCCCGTGCAGCTCGGTGACCGGAGCCTCCCACGGCAGCGTCACACTGAACGGGATGCTGCGCAGCTCGCCCTCGGACAGGCGGAAGCCGCCGGCGACAGTGAACCGCTCGAAGGCCACGACGCCTTCGGTCTCGCCCTCCTCGTACTCGGCCTCGACCCGTGCGACGAGTTCGAGGTCGACGTGGTCGATGTCGAACCCCGTGTCGCCGCCCCTGAGGTGTACCTGGCCGCTCAGAGTCCCGCCGGGCATCGCGGGATCCGGGTCGATGACCGTGTCCACCGTGGGCCCGCCGATGCCGAGCGAGCCGAGCAGCTTCTTGAACACCATGGTGGCGTCCACTCCATTCGTCGAAACGAGCGCGGTGCCGCAGGGCCCTGCGGCACCGCGCGGTCATGTATCGGTGGGCGGTCTACTTGACGGCGGTTCCGAGCTCCGTCAGAGCCTGCGCCCACCGGACGTACTTCAAGCGCCCGAGATCGGAAACCGTGGTGACACCGAAGGCTGCCTTGAGCAGTTCCCCGTCACGGTCGGACACTCCCTTCAGGGCGGAGACCGGTGCATCGAGGACCTCTGCCAGGTCCTTGTCCGCCCATGCCTTGTCCAGCACCTGGCCGAGATCGATCGCAGTCACCCAACGCACCCTTTCGTCCTGACGACCCGTAGAGCTCGCTCCACGGGCACGGCTTCCCGTTTCTGGCCCGGGGCTCCGACACCCGGGTGAATCTACATACGTGTAGAAGTTTATGGTCGGCCGACTCGCCGGTAGGTCCCCTGGCCGACACTCGAACCAGAAAGGCCGAAAAACGCTCACGGCACCGGCCGCGTGCTCATCCCGCGCCGCCGGCAGGCGCAACGAGAGGAGGACGCGGGTCAGGGGGCCACCGTTCACCCCTTCTTCCCGCGCCCGCGCCGTGGTGTCGGCGCGCCAACCGTCCGAGAGGGACAGATGGTGCGCCACTCCATAAGGTCCGGGCCCATGATGCCGTCGCGGAAGCCGGGGTGGTTCTCGACCTCGGTGGTTCTCATGAGCGCGCCACCGGCGGTGACGGAGCCCTCGAAGACCAGCGGGTTCAGCGACGCGCGGGCTGTGCAGAGCGCTGCGGTGTGGCCCGCGGGTCCGAGCCGATGGTGATCACGTCACGGACATCGCTGGTCACTTCGTGGCCTGCGGTGCGATCTCGGCGATGAGCTTCTCGACGCGGTCTTTGATCTCGTCGCGGATGGGGCGGACGGCTTCGACGCCTTGGCCTGCGGGGTCGTCGAGCTTCCAGTCGAGGTAGCGCTTGCCGGGGAAGACGGGGCAGGCGTCGCCGCAGCCCATCGTGATGCACACGTCCGATGCCTGCACGGCGTCGACGGTGAGCAGCTTCGGGGTTTGCGCGGCCATGTCGATGCCGACTTCGCGCATCGCCTCGACGGCGGCGGGGTTGACCTGGTCGGCCGGGGCGGAGCCGGCGGAGCGGACCTCGACCCGATCCCCGGCCAAGTGAGTGAGCCAGGCGGCGGCCATTTGGGAGCGGCCCGCGTTGTGGACGCAGACGAACAGGACGGAGGGCTTCTCGGGCATGAGGGGGAGTCTCTCTCGACGGGGCCGCAAGCCGCACGCTGAGGTCAGCGGCGACTGGCGTCAGTGACAGCTGATGTGAGAGTATCAGCCCATGATGATGTCAGCCAAAGCTGAGCTGAGGCCGCCTGGGGCCGACCTGATCCGGGTGCTCGCGGACCCTCTCCGGCTCCGGATCGTGCAGCTGCTCGCTCACGAGACGCTGTGCACCACGCATCTGGTCGAGGAGACCGGTGCGCGGCAGACGAACCTCTCGAACCACCTGCGGGTGCTGCGTGAGGCGGGCGTGGTGGAGACCGAGCCGTGCGGCCGCTTCACCTACTACCGGCTGCAACCCGAGGTGGTCGAGGAACTGGCCGCCTCGCTGGGCGAGCTGGCCGAGACCGCCCGTGCCACTCTCGCCGCCGACACGAAGAGGTCGTGCCCGTGACCACCAGCACCGGCTCCGCACCCACCAGCAATCCTTCGCCGCCGGACTCCGGCGGCGAAGCCGTGGTCGGGAAGCTCTCCACACTCGACCGGTTCCTGGCGGTGTGGATCCTTGCCGCGATGGCCGCCGGTCTCGGCCTGGGGCGGCTGATCCCCGGGCTGAACGACGTGCTGTCGAAGGTGGAGATCGGCGGTATCTCGCTGCCCATCGCCCTCGGTCTGCTGGTCATGATGTACCCGGTCCTGGCCAAGGTCCGCTACGACAAGCTCGACGCCGTCACCGGCGACCGCAAGCTGATGGTCTCCTCCCTGGTCGTCAACTGGGTGCTGGGTCCGGCGGTGATGTTCGCCCTGGCATGGATCTTCCTGCCGGACCTGCCCGAGTACCGCACCGGCCTGATCATCGTCGGGCTCGCCCGCTGCATCGCCATGGTGATCATCTGGAACGACCTCGCCTGCGGACACCGTGAGGCAGCCGCCGTCCTGGTTGCGCTCAACTCCGTCTTCCAGGTCCTCGCCTTCGGCCTGCTCGGCTGGTTCTACCTCGAACTCCTCCCCGGCTGGCTGGGCCTGGGCGAGGGCCGGGACCTGGACATCTCGATGTGGCAGATCGCGCTCAACGTCGTCATCTTCCTCGGCATCCCGCTGCTGGCCGGCTTCCTCACCCGCCGCCTCGGCGAGAGCAAGATGGGCCGGGAGGCGTACGAAAGCCGGTTCCTGCCGAGGATCGGGCCCTTCGCTCTGTACGGGCTGCTGTTCACCATCGTGATCCTCTTCGCACTGCAGGGCGGCACCATCACCTCCCGGCCGCTGGACGTGGCACGTATCGCGCTGCCGCTGCTGGTGTACTTCGCGTTGATGTGGTTCGGTGCCTTCGCCCTCGGCAAGGCCCTCGGCATGGCCTACGACCGCACCGCGACCCTCGCGTTCACGGCGGCGGGCAACAACTTCGAGCTGGCCATCGCCGTCGCGATCGCCACGTTCGGCGTCACCTCCGGCCAGGCGC
Source organism: Streptomyces sp. CNS606 (assembly GCF_000426325.1). NCBI lineage: Bacteria > Bacillati > Actinomycetota > Actinomycetes > Kitasatosporales > Streptomycetaceae > Streptomyces > Streptomyces sp. CNS606. The sequence goes on along the minus strand of NZ_KE384521.1, from coordinate 162,671 downwards.
TCTCCGGCGTCGTCGGCCCCTTGATCGAGGTTCCGGTACTCGTCGCTCTCGTCTACGTCTCCCTCGCCTGGCGACGCAGATTCTCCGAGTCGACGCTGGCTGCCGCCAACCGGTGACGGCATGACGCAGTACGCGGACGTGGTGGTGGTCGGCGGCGGCCAGGCAGGACTCGCCGCCGGCTACCACCTGCGCCGCCAGAGGCTGGACTTCGTCGTCCTCGATGCGCAGCCGGCCCCGGGCGGTGCCTGGCAGCACGCCTGGAACTCCCTGCGCCTGTTCAGCCCCGCTGCCTACTCCTCGCTTCCCGGCCGCCTGATGCCCGCCCAGCCCGGCGAGCTCTACCCCGACGCCGGACACGTGGTGGAGTACCTCGCCGACTACGAGAAGCGGTACGAACTGCCCGTCCAGCGCGGCGTCCACGTCCACGTCGTACGCCGGGACGGGCAGTTGCTGCGGGTCGAGAGCGACGCCGGCGATTGGCGCGCCCGTGCGGTCATCAGCACGACCGGCACCTGGTCGCGCCCCTTCCTCCCGGCCGTCCCCGGCGCCCCCGCCTTCCGCGGGCGCCAGCTGCACACCACCGGCTACCGCAGCCCCGACGACTTCGCAGGACAGCACGTGGTGGTCGTGGGCGGCGGCAACTCCGGCGCCCAGATCGCCGCCGACCTCGCCGCCCGCCATGACGTCGAACTCACCTGGGCAACCCGCCGCCCGCCGCGCTACCTCGCCGACGACATCGACGGACGCGTCCTCTTCGACGTCGCCACCGCCCGCCGCCGCGCCCTGGACCAGGGCGACACCGACACCGGCGGCGTCGCCTCACTCGGCGACATCGTGGCCGTACCACCCGTGCGACAGGCCCGCGACCGCGGACTCCTCCCTGCATACGCGAGGTTCACCCGACTCACCGAGAGCGGGCCGGAGTGGCCCGACGGCTCCCGCACCCCTGCCGACGCGATCATCTGGTGCACCGGATTCCGCCCCGCGCTGGCCCACCTCGCCCCGCTCGGCGTGCGCGGACCGCGCGGCCACATCGCCACCGACGGCACCCGCTCCATCGCCGAACCACGCCTGCACCTGCTCGGCTACGGAGACTGGACCGGCCCCGCCTCCGCCACCCTCATCGGCGTCGGCCGCCCCGCCCGCGACGCGGCGCATCAGATCGCTGACGAGCTGCACGGCTGACACCAGGCGTGCTAGGCGCCGGAGGGGACTCGGGCGCCCAGCGTCAGTACGGCGGCGACGGCCGAAACGATGGCCAGCGCGGCGAACACATGCGGATAGCCACCGATGGGGCCCACGAGTGCGGTGGCGGCCCAGGGGGCGAGAGCGGCGGCGACGGTGACGGGAGCCGCGAGGATCGCGGACAGGCGTCCGTAGTGGGCGGTGCCCCAGCGATCGGTGACTGCGGTGGCCTGAAGGAGGGTGAGGTTTCCGCGGACCATGCCTGCCAGGACCGCGAGAGCCACCAGCAGCGGGATCGGGCCCGGAACGAGGCCGAGGGCTGCTGTGGTGGCGCCTCCTGCTGCGAGCAGGGAGACGGTGCGGGTGGTGGTGCCGGTGCGTCGGGCGAGCGCCGCGTACAGCGTGCGGCCCAACGTCTGGCCTGCACCACCGAGACCGAGCGCCCAGGCCGCGGTGGTGGTACTGGCGCCGCGCTCCAGCATCAGGGGGACGAGTCCGATGACCACCGCGTACACCACGAAGCCGGACAGTGTCAGGGCGGTGGTGAGCAGGAGGAACGGCCGGCTGCGCGCGATCTGTACGGGCGTGCCTGCCGAGGATCCTGCGGTCGGCGCGGGTGGCCAGGGCGCGCGCAGGGCCAGGGCGTGGGCGGGGACGGTGACGGTGGCCAGCACCAGGGCCAGGACGAGGTAGGTGGCCCGCCAGGACAGCTCCTGCGCCAGCGCTGCCGTCAGCGGGGCGAAGACGGTGCTGGCCAGTCCGCCGGCGAGGGTGACCAGGGTGAGTGCGCGGACTCGCCGGGTGCCCCACCAGCGGGTGAGGGCGGCGAAGGCGGGGTGGTAGAAGGTCGCGGCCATCGCCACCCCGGCCAGGAGCCACGCACCGCCGAAGACTACGAGGCTGGGCGCTGCGGCGACGGCCAGGAGTGCGGCGGTGCCGAGGGCCGAGCCGGTGGTCATCACCGCACGTGGCCCGCGCCGGTCCAGTATGCGGCCCAGCGGCACGCCGACCGGTGCGGAGACCAGCAGGGCCGCGGAGAAGGCGGCGGTGGCCGCGGTGGCCGACCAGCCGGTCGCGGCGGTGATGTCGGGCAGCAGGACGGGGAAGGCGTAATAGAGGATGCCCCAGCTGGTGATCTGGGTCAGACAGAGCGCGGGCAGAACGGCGCGGGGCTGTGACCGAACCCCTGTTCCGGTCACAGCCTCCTGCGCGTCCGGAGATGTCACCGTGGTTCAGCACTTCCCCGGGGCGCTGGTGGGGTCGCCGATCTGGGGCGTGGCCGTGGGGTCTGCGCAGCAGCCGCCACCGGACTCATTCTGCTCGGGCTCGTCGAAGAGGCCGGCCCCGCCGCAGACCCCTGTCTCCGGAAGGGTCAACTCGACGCGTGAGGCGGCCTCGTGGTCGCCGGCCAGGGCGGCGGCGATGGAGCGGACCTGTTCGTAGCCGGTCAGCGCGAGGAACGTCGGCGCGCGGCCGTAGCTCTTCATGCCGGCCAGGTACACGTCCTGTTCGGGGTGGGTCAGCTCCTTCACACCGTGGGGGTAGACGGTGCCGCAGGAGTGCACGTTCGGGTCGATCAGCGGCGCCAACTCCACGGGGGCCTGGAGGCGTTCGTCGAGGCCGAGGCGCAGCTCGGTCAGGAACGACAGGTCCGGGCGGAATCCGGTGAGCGCGACGACCTCGTCGACGGGCTCCAGCTGGCGGCCGTCCTCTCCGGTCAGCACCAGACGGCCGTCCCCGTCCTGCTCGACGGCGGCCGTGCGGAAGCCGGTGACGGCGGTGGCGTGACCGGCCTCCACGGCGGCCTTGGCGCGCAGGCCCAACGCGCCGCGCTCGGGCAGCTGGTCGGCCTCGCCGCCGCCGAAGGTGTCGGCGCTGAGCCCGCGGCGCAGCACCCACACCGCATGCGTGCCGGGCGCATCCTTGGCGAGTTCGGCGAACTGGGCCAGAGCGGTGAAGGCCGAGGCCCCCGACCCCAGGACGGCGACCCGCCTCCCGGCGTAGCGCTCGCGCGCCTCCGCCGTGCGGAGGTCGGGAACGCGGTAGCTGATCTGCCCGGCCGCGGCGCGTTCCCCGGGGACGGGCAGGCCGTCGGCGCCGAGCGGGTTCGGGGTGCTCCAGGTGCCGGAGGCGTCGATGACGGCGCCGGCGAGCAGGCGCTCCTCGCGGCCGTCGGCGGTCTGCAGGTGGACGGTGAACGGCTGCCGCACGCGGTCGGCGTCCACGACACGGTCGCGTCCGGCACGGGAGACGCCGGTGACCCGCGCGCCGAGACGCAGCCGCTCGCCGAGGACGTCGGCCAGCGGCTGCAGGTACTGCTCCGCCCAGTCCCCGCCGGTCGGGTGGGCGCCGCCGTCCGGCCGCACCCAGCCGGTGGGCGCGAGCAGCTTCTCCGCCGCCGGGTCCGTCACCTCCGACCAGGGCGAGAACAGCCGTACGTGCGCCCACTCGCGCACGGCCGCGCCAGGCCGGCCACCGGCCTCCAGCACCAGCGGTTCGATCCCGCGCTCCAGCAGGCGCGCGGCGGCGGCCAGCCCGACGGGGCCGGCCCCGATCACCACGACGGGCAGGTTCGGGTCACTTGCGGTAGCGGACGTGCTCACGACGACTCCCTGAATGATTCGACCGTTGTCGATGTTGCGCATTCAGCATGGCACCTGCTTCGATGTAAATCAACATAGACAGTCATCGAAATAAGAGGTTTCTGTGACGACCGAACACGTCGGCGTCGCGATCATCGGAGGCGGACAGTCCGGACTGGCCGCGGCGCGCGCCGCCAAAGCCCGCGTACGGGAACCGGTGATCCTCGAAGCGTCCGACCAGGCGGCCGGATCGTGGCCGCGCTCCTACGGCAGCCTCACCCTCTTCTCCCCCGCGCGCTTCAGCGCGCTTCCCGGCCTGCCGCTCGGCGGGGACGGTGACCGCTACCCGCACCGGGACGACGTGGTCGACTGTCTGCTGCGCTACGCCGAGCACATGCAGGCAGACATCCGTACAGGCGCCCGTGTGGAGGCGATCAAGACCGAGGAGGCCGGCTTCGACCGTCTGCCGCCCGCCTGGCCCGCCCACTTCGTCCCGGCACCCTCGTCCTGGACCCCGGCCAGTACCGAGATGCGCTCACCGCCGGGCTGTGGACCCGGCGACCGATGCTCACCCGTCTCGACGGCGACACGGTCATCTGGGACGACGGCACCCACGAGAAGGTCGACGCGGTGCTCCTGGCCACCGGATACCGCCCCGACCTGCCCTACCTCCGGACCCTCGACAGCGCCCTGGGCGATGACGGAGGCCCCGTGCACAGCGGCGGCCTGTCGCTCACCCGTCCCGGCCTGGTGTACCTCGGGCTGGAGTTCCAGCGGTCCTTCGCCTCCAACACGCTCCGCGGCGTCGGTCGCGACGCCGACCACGTCATCCGGCCTCTGGCCGCGCACGTCCGTCGGGCACCGACCGCTGCCGGCCTGTGACTCCTCGCCCGGAACGCCGAGGCGGTGCCCCGGTCGAGGTCCCTTCCGTCACCCGCCAGGAGTTTGACATGTGTCAAAATGGAAGTATGGCAAAGAGAGTCGAACTGCCGGTGGTGGAGTCGCAGGTGGCGCCGTGTTGCCCGCCGCTGACGGAGCGGCCGTTCACGGCGGAGGAGGCAGAGCGGTCCGCCCCCATGTTCAAGGCACTGGGCGACCCCGTACGGCTGCGGCTCTTCTCCGCCATCGCGTCCCACGAGGCCGGCGAAGCCTGTGTCTGCGACATCTCTGACGTGGGCGTTTCCCAGCCCACCGTCTCCCACCACCTCAAGAAGCTCAAGGATTCCGGCCTTCTTACCTCCGAACGGCGAGGGACGTGGATCTACTACCGAGTCGAACCGTCCGTCCTCGCCGCCATGGGGCAGCTCCTCACGTCGCGGGCGGCGCCGTGACGGTGAGTCCCGCCCGAAGTGTTCGGCGCCGAACACCTCCAACCGGCCCGCCACTTCGCAGCCGCACACCCCTTCGCGAGCCACTCGACCGTGGCACACATCACATGAAACGCATCTCGTCATCCGAGACGAGATGGCATCAAGGCGCTGCCGGAGAGCCCGCGTTGCGTGAATCTCCGCGTGAGTCGGGGTTCTGGTGGCACGCGCCGCAGAATTGGTCTAGACGTCAAACAAGGCCCAGGTCTGTGACCTGGACCTTCGGGGTGGAGCGGGCGACGGGAATCGAACCCGCGCTCTAAGCTTGGGAATTACCAGCCCCATCGGCCAGCAGGCCAGGTTTACCTGCGCATACTTCTCCACGGTCTGGCTGCGAGAGTTGCGCGAGACCCTTCAGGGCCGTTCGTGACCGCTCGTAAGGGCACGGATGGGGCACGGCTTCTTTCTCGGGGCTGCACAGATCATCTTTCCGGCGCTCGGGCTGGTCGGGCCCCTACCTCCCCCGGTCATCCTGCCCCCCTTGCTCCCGCGAACGCGGTCCTGGCGGGCCGTGCAACCGCAGGGTGGCGAGGGGTTCGGCGAGCTCCTTGTCGGGGCGGGCCGTCTTCTCCGGTGGTGAATGACCCCGTAGTCGAGCATCGAGGTAGGGCACGGACAGGGCGCGAGTGCGGCGGATGCGGCCTGCAGATCGCGGACGGTGGTCTGGGGGGAGAGCGAGGCAGGTCCGCTGTCAGCCCACGGACCCTTTACCGGTTGCGCCGTGGGCCGTGCGGCTCCACGTGTCGCAGTGCGCCAGTGAGCGGGTGGCCGCGCTGCCCGATCGGGTGAAACCGGAGCATCGGCAGCGAAGGGTTATGCATACAGGTGTAGCTTGGGTGTAAGCACTTTCCTCCGTTGGCAGTGAGGAGCACGCGATCACCGGCGCCGACGAACATGACCTGCCCGAGACGTTCAGTTACTCCGAGGCCCGCCGCTTGGGCCTGTCCGACCGGAGGCTGCGCCTCCTGCTGGAAGAAGGCCACGTCGATCTGGTCAGCCGAGGGCTCTACCGAAGGGCGGATGCCGAGTCAGCGGTGGACCTCGATCTTGTCGAGATTGCGCATCGGACCCCAGACGGCACGTTGTGTCTGGTCTCAGCGCTGGCCCGACACGGCCTCACTGACCAAATTCCCCCAGCTATTGATATCGCAATCCCACGCGGCCGCCGCGCACCCCGCGTGGTCGCACCCGTCGCCTGGCATCACTTCTCACGAGGGACGTTCTCCATCGGGCGCGAACCGCTGCGCGTGGGGCCGGGCGAGCAGATCGGCATCTACGACGCGGAACGATGCATCATCGACGCCTTCCGCCTACGCCACCGCGAGGGAACCGATCTCGCGGTCGAGGTGCTGCGCGCTTGGCTGCGCCGCAGGGGCAGCCGCCCCGCCAGGCTCATGGCCATGGCAAAGGATTTTCCCCAGGCCGCCGCGCCGCTGCGCACCACCCTGGAGGTACTGCTGTGACTCCCCGCCCCACCCGTGCCACGGAAGCCGGCCGCACGTACCTGGACCTGCAGAACCTGGCTCGTCGCAACGGCCGACCCACCGAGGAACTGCACCAGCTGTACGTCCTGGAGTGCTTCCTGGACCGCCTCGCACAGTCTCCGTACGCGGACCGCTTTGTTCTCAAGGGCGGGGTGCTGTTGGCCGCTTACGAGATGCGCCGCCCTACCCGTGACGTGGATCTACGGGCCGAGCGGCTCGCGGCAACCCCTCAGGCTGTCCTGGATGCTGTTTGCGCCATCGCCGCGCACCCGATCGAGGATGGATTGATCTTCGACGTGGCCCAGGCCCGTGCGGAGGTCATCAGGGATGAGGACGAGTACAACGGTGTACGTGTGGTGATGACAGTGCACCTGGCAAGCGCACGCATGCTCTTCCATGTGGACGTGAACGTCGGCGATCCGGTGATCCCCCGGCCACGGAATGTCGTCCTGCCACGCTTGCGCGGAGGCGTCCTCTCGCTGCTCGGCTATCCCTTGGTGATGGTGCACGCGGAGAAGATCGTCACGATGATGGAGCGGGGCGAGGTCAACACCAGATGGCGTGACTTCGCTGATGTGTACCTGCTTGCTGCCCGCCATGGCGTCAACGGTGACGAACTCGCAGCCGCGATGACAGTGGTGGCCGAACATCGGAGTGCAACGCTGCATCCACTGCTCCCGGAACTGGACGGCTTTCCTGCGCTGGCGCAGCGCAAGTGGGCGGCCTGGGTGCGTAAACAACGTCTGGACGACCGGCTGACGCAGTCCTTTGAGCAGATCCTTTTGACAGTGGCGGCGTTCGCTGACCCGGTTCTCACCGGCGACGCGGCCGGGCTGGGCTGGAATCCGCATGTACAGCGGTGGCAGCTCTGAAGACGAAGGAACGCTGGGCTCAGGGACCGGTGAGGCGCCCCGTAGGCATCGACGGGCATAGCCGCAGGTAGATGACCCTATGGCGGGCTGGAGCGGGCGACGGGAATCGAACCCGCGCTATAAGCTTGGGAATCACCCGGCACCAGCCCGGTGCCGCCCTCCTACCTGCGCAGACGCCTCCTAAACGAGAGTCGAGCGGTGGACTGCGTTCACCTCTGTAGACCGTTGTTCACCGCCTCAAGTTGCACGCGAGTGGCACACCGGGCTGCGTTGCAGTTTCAGACTGCTGTGTGTGGCCCTCGAAGCCTGTCCACAAGCCTGGACGACCGTCTGTGGCCAGCCGGTTCACCATCGGAAACGGAGGTCCCGTTGATCGGACACGGCAGCAGGCGGCGGTCGCCGGCACATCCCGCTGGGCGGCGTGAGGAGCTGATCCATCGCGGCGAGGACGGAGGGTTCGAACGAGGTAGAAGGTCCAGGTGCCGCGCCGGCGCGCCGCTCGAGGGAGAGGAGACCGGCTTCTCTGAGCTTCTTGAAGCTCCGTAGGCCGTGGAGACTACTCTCGAGATTCACCTGTCAGGCGCTTCCTCATCCCGCTCTAGGGATGTGGTTGCGGTGCGCACGATCTGGTGTTCCTCGCCCAACTCGGCGGCTGCCGTCTCTTTCACTGCCGTCCACTCCTTCCGGGCCTGGTCCCAGCGCCCCAGCGCGGCGAGAGCATCGCCGAGCCGCTGCCGGGATGCGAGCGTTGCGGGATGGGCCCCGCCGAGCACCCGGCTGCGATCCTCGGTCACGGTCTCCAGCACGCCCAGGGCCTTCTGATGCCTCCCAGCACTCAGCAGCGCAACCCCGTACGCATGGCCCGTGGACATGCTCACCCGCGCGTCCGTCCCCGTGACCCGGCACCGTACGACCCACGCCTTCCCCAGCTGTTCGGCGGCCTCCTCGTGCGCGCCGCACTTGGTGAGAAACCTGGCCAGCCTGCGCCGTGTCTTCACCGTCTCGATGCTGTCCTCCGGCAAGGTGCGTTCCTCGACCGTCAGCCGCTCCCGGCAGAAGGCGATCGACTCGTCCGTCCGGTCCTGCGAGGCGAGTACGTCCGCCAGGATATTACGGGTCACGCCAGTGAAAGAGTCATCCGGACCGAGGTGCTCGCTCTCATCCGCCAGCACCGCCCGCAGCACTTCTTCGGCCTCCGGGAACCGTCCGGCCTTGTGCAGGATGAGGCCGAGATCATGGCGGAGAGTGAGGGTGGATCGGTGCACGGGGCCGTCCAGCTCCGTCATCTGCGCGAGCACGCGCCGCTGAAGCGCGACCGCCTCGTCGTATTCCGCCAGGTCCGCGTGAATTAGCGCCCGCAGTTCGCGGAACCAGAGTGTCGTGTTGTGCAGCTCCCCCAGTCCCGTGACCAGGCGCGGCTCCAGCGCCTCGATCTCGTCCTGGGCCTCGGCGAACCGGTCCAGACTGCGCAGCACGCCTACCAGGTCACGGCGCGCCTGGTAAGCCGACGGATGGTCGGCTCCGAAATACCGCTCGCTGGCCGTGAGCGTCGCCCTGCGTAACGGCTCAGCCTCCTCGTGACGTCCGCAGTCCTCCAGCAGGTCCGCCAGGCTGTCCAGGGCGCGGACCTCGCCGCTGCCCTTCTGCTCACCGGACAGTTCCAGCTCCTCGAGTCCGGACCGCAACTCACTCTCGGCATCGGCGTAGCGTCCCTGGGATTCCATCGCCGCAGCCAGCCAGCTCCGGGTGATGAGCCTCGTGTCCATGCTGTACTTCAACGGCCCCTCTTCCAGTGCGACCAGCGAGCGCAGCAGTGTCTCCGCTGCGCGGTACCGCTGCATGAGATGGAGGGTGTATGCCTGGTGCCGCATGACGTGGGCTCGTTGCGCCGTGTCTGCCGTGGTTCCGAGCCGTTCGAGGGTCGCCAGCAGGGCGTCGCCCTCCGCTTCCGCCTCGTGCAGCCGCCTGGCGTCGTAGAGTAGTTCGTGCAAGTACGTACGGGCGTTGAGCGTGTATGCGTGATCGGAGCCGTGCACATCACGCGAGATGGCGATCACCTCCCGCAGGTGTGCGACTCCTTCCTCGGTCTCGCCCAGGTCGCTGAGCGCGCTGGCAAGGTTGCCGCGCATGTTGCGACTGACCAGGTCGCTCTTCGGCGTCAGTTCCTCCAGCAGCTCCCTCAGTAGGGTGACGAGTTCGTCCCGGTAGTCCTGCTGACGGGACGCCACAAGGCGGGCCCCGAGCAGTGACACGGCGGTGATGCCGATCCATCCGTATCCGGACTCCCACCGCTGAGCCTGGTCGACGATGTGCCGCGCCTGCTCGTTCACTAGGGCCGGCACGGCGGGGTCGTCGAGCAGGCGCCGGGCGAAATCCACCAGGGCGGGTGCCACTCGCTCCATCACGAAGACCTCTGCCGGACCTTCCGGCACCTCCGGCACGAACGCCTCCACGTCTCCGTCCGCGGACTCCGCGTCCGGGCGGGGAGGCGGCTGGGATGCGGGCGCGGACGCGGGGCCGTCCCACAGCCCGAGCCGTCGCAGCAGCTGCGGCGACGCCGCGGCGAACGGCCCGGCCCGCTCGGGCAGCTCGGGGGAGGCGCCCGGCCCCTCCCCCGCCAGCCGGGCACGGAACTCCGGACCGGACCCGCCGCTTCGCAGAAGGTACGCGCTGACCTGCGCTGCTGTGTCCAGAGCCACCGACGTGCGCACCGTGTCCAGCAGGAGGTCCGCCACACCGGGTGCGAATTCGTACTCCACGCTGTTCGCCGCCTGGGCCGGTGCGGCCGAACCTGAGCGGCGCAGCAGCCCTCCAAGGAACACCTCGGCGAGCTGGGCCTGCTGGAGGTGCCCCTCCCCGGTCCGGTACGCCTCGTGCACCAGGCGCATCACCGGCAGGGTGAGCGGCTTGACGGAGGCCAGCGCCCCAGCCAGCTGACGGCTCTCCGGTGAGGCCGCCTCCCGGAAGCGGCGGAAGCGCTCCTCCGGGTCCGGACCGTCGGCGGGGCCGGTTTCGGTGCGGGAGTATGCGCGGAAGTCGGTGGGGGAGTCGGGGACGCCGTCGGGGAGCAGCAGCACGGGCAGCGCCGTCCGGCTGTGACCAGTGCTGAGAAGAGAGACCCAGGGCTCGAGCCGACTCCCGCTGAGCTCCAGGACCGGGACGGGCGTACCGCTGTAGGACACCATCTCCCTCGGGAGTACTGGATGGCTGACCCGGAGGGCGCGGCCCGCAGCGGCGGGCTCCCGGGACTGGACGACGAGCCGCTCGACCGAACTGCCCGCCGACGGCCACATCCGCTCGGGCAGAGGCTGGACCACCGTCACCGGGGCGCGCCGTGCCCAACGGCGCAGCAGCCCCTGGACTGCGCCGTTGCTCCAGCCCGGGCCCACCATGTCGGAGAGCACCATGATCACGGTCGGTCGGGCCGGATCGATGCGCAAGTCGGCCCTCGGTACGGCACCGGAGCGCAGGGGCCGTCCGCTCAGGAGAGGGCCGGGCCCGCCCGAGCTGTCGAGCCAGTAGGTACGGATATCGCGAAAGGCTCCCAGCCCCTCCAGCAGGGCCCGCACCTCGGCGGCGTACTGCTGCCACAGCACCATCGAGGGCCCGTCGTCGACGACGAGTGCGGCGTTCAGCCAGCGTTCCGGCTCGGGTCGCAGCACAGGCTCGTGCAGAGCCGTCTCGGCCATCCATTCGACGGTCGCGTCCTCGTCGAATGCGAGGACCGTGCGGGAGGGGACCGTCTGGCGCAGCGGCCGCATGACCCGGCTCAGGGCCCGAGGGGACGCCAGTGACCGCGCTCCGTGCACTCCGACTGCGCGGGCGGGTCCTCCGCCCCCGGCTCCGGGCGCCGGGGGTGCGTACAAGCCCTGGGACCTCGCGGGGGCGCGTCGGGCCGCCGTGGCTTCGTCGTCGGCGACACGGGCGTGGGACGGTTCTTTCGCCTCCTCCGCTTCCGGAACGGGCACCTGGTACACCTCCCTGGGCCGGTCCCGCCGCGGCTCATCCTCCGCATCACCGTCACGCCGGACCGTGGCGATCCAGAGGACATCGAGGAGCTCTTCGGTGGCCAGGTCCACTCCCGCGCCGCCCAGAAGTGCGGTTAGCCTGTCGAACATCAGGCGTCCGTGTCACCGAGTGAGCGGAAGACCGTCTCACGGAGCTTGTCGAAATCCGTCGTGGCACCGGAGGCCCGCAGGTGTACGGCGTTGAGCAGCTGGTCTGTCGCCAGGCCGTGCGCCTCCGAGTCGCGCAGCTGCAGGAACTCCTCGATCAGTGACTCCGCACGCGCCGCCGCCTCCGTGCCGAGGTGCATCCCCACGATCGACCGCAGCTGTTCCGCGTCGGGCTGCTTGAGATCCAGCCGGACGCAGCGGCGCAGGAAGGCGGGCGGGAAATCACGTTCGCCGTTACTCGTGATCACGACCACCGGGAAGGTCGTGCACGTCACCCGGCCGTCGCTGACGCCGATCCTCTCGTCGCCCGGGCCGGTGATGCGTACCCGTGCCGTCGGGGACTTGAGACGTGCGAGCTCGGGGATTTCGTACGTTCCCTCCTCGAACACCGTGAGCAGGTCGTTCGGCAGGTCCACGTCGCCCTTGTCCAGCTCGTCGATCAGCAGGACCCGGGGGATGCGGCGGGGCAGCAGGGCCGTACCGAGTGGGCCGAGCCTGAGGTAGTCACCGATATCCGGCTCGGTGGCGACGGCCGGCTCGGCGGCTGCATGCGGATCGGGGCGCCCGGCTAGGGAGGCATCCCGGAGCCTGCCCACGGCGTCGTAGCGGTACAGCCCTTCTGCGAGGGTGGACCGGCTGTTGACCGGCCAGTGCAGGACGTCGCCCAGGCAGAGCTGGCGTGCGATGGCACGGGCCAGGCTCGACTTGCCGGTGCCGGGGCGCCCGGTGACGAGTAGCGGCCGGTGCAGGTGTAGGGCTGTATTGACGATGTCCTGATCGGTCTCGGAGATGACGTAGCGCCAGCGCGGTCCCCCCTCCTCGGGAGACTCGCCGGTCGCGTCGCCGCCGGTGAACACCCTCCACGGAGGTGGTGCCGGCCACTCGATGACCGGTTGCGGCTCGGCGTCCACGCGGAAGAGCCGCCAGTCCGTGTTCATCAGTTTCCTCTTCTCATGGTGCCGACAGGTCGAGGCGTCGTGGCAGGGGCCGTCCCGGATCGTCCCAGAGGAGTGCCAGTCGGCCGCCGGGGTGCCGTTCGTCGACATCGCATTCGGCGCGAAGCCTACGCAGTCTTCCCGGCAGTTCGCTGAGTGAACCGTCGTCCAAAAGGGACCTCAACTCCTCTTCGCTGCTTCCGGGTTCATTCCCTCCACGCCAGACCATCACTGGCACGCCCCCGAACAGACAGGCGGTGAAGACGGCGTTGCGGTGGGTCTGGGCAGCGGGTATCACCGTGCCCGGCGCGTACTCCCGCGCGCTCACGCTTCCGTGCACGGCCGTCACCGTGGTCAGGTTCGGCGGCACCCAGTGCAGATTGTCCGTCTGCGCGGTGGCGACCTGCTTCCACCGGCGCTGCCAAAGGTGTTCCTGCTCGGAGCGGCGGTGCTCGGTGCACCGCAGGACGACGGGGAAGTCCGTGCCGATGGAACGCTCGACGGGATCGCCGACTCCGATCCGCCAACGGTGGACGTCCAGTTCGAGATCTGCGGCGTCCACGAAGAATTCGACCAGTGTTCGGTGGACTCGACCGTGCCGGGCCAGAACCGTGTCCACGGTCCGTTGCAAGTCGGTCAGTGGCGCGGGTACGTCCTGCGTCTCGACGGACTCCACGCCCGCTGCGGTGCGTCTCCAGATCTGGCAGGTCCGCCGCCCCGACGAGTCGACCGGCAGGGACAGCCGGATCTGCACTCGGTCCTCGGCATGGAGCTGGTCGTCCGTGTCCGACCGGGCCTGAGATGAACGCTCCGTCAGTTCGGCGCGCCGGTTGTCCAGCGCAGCGAGCATGTTCTCACCGAGCCTGGTGGCGCAGTTTCGTGACCATTCCTTGAGCTGTCCGGCGCAGGGGCCGGCCACCGTCGTCGCGGCGACGCGTTCGAGGACCCCCAGCAGGCGGGGAAGCTGCCGCTCGTCGACCTTTAGCTCCTCCAAGTGGTCGGCCAGCGTCATTGGGTCGGTGTCGGGGAGCACGACTCCGACCACCTCCTCGCGAGCCGCGTCCGCGAACGCCCTGCCGAAGTCGTCCGGCGCAGAGGCGAGCAGTCCGATCAGCTCGTCGTATTCGCTGCACAGCAGCCACCGGCCCTGAGCCAGCTGTACGGAGCTGCGTCGCATCGCCTCGATCTCGGCCTCGTTCACCCCTTCCGAGGCCAGCAGGTGGATCATGGTCACGGTGCCATGGGGCCGCGTCAGGACCCAGTCGACGATCGTCCGGGCGTCGAGTTCTTCCGGCGCACAGGGCAGGCAGGAGTCCAGTTCCTCACAGAGGCCGGCGGCGACACGTGCGGCGGAGGCCGGATGAGAGGTGAGCACCGCCTCGACGCGGAGTGTCAGCTTGTCCCGGTCGATTACCTGACGCACCGTCAGGTAATGCGGGGAGGGCGGATGAGAGTTGTGGGACTCGTTGTCGTGCCAGTCGCTGACGTAGAGCGTGGGAATCGGCCCGCAGCCTTCGACAGTCCGCAGCCGTTGGAACTCGGCCAAGACCTCCGCTGACACCTGTTCGAGGTCGGGATCGGCAGACGCGTCCCGGCGTGAGGCATCCTCCAGACAGTTCATCAGGCAAGAGGTGAACAGCCCTGCCCCGGCACGGTTCTTCGCCGCCTCGCCGGGCCGGGAGGCTCGCATCAGAAAGACGCCCCTGGACCGGTGGGTCTCAGGGTGGGCGGCGATCGTCTCCGGCGCCTGCGCCTGCGCCTGCTGGCGTGGCGACAGTGCCGAACGACAGGCGTCGATGACGACCGTTGCCCGGCCGGGACCCCGAGCAGGTAGATGTGCCGTTCGGAGCAAAGAGACGAGATTATCGGCGTCCAGGCCGAGCGGATCCCCAGTGCGGGATTCGGGATACAGCAGACTCCAGCGGTTAGCGCCCGCCTGAACGCCGTGCCCTGCCCAGTACACCCACAGCCAGTCGACATCTATATGGCGCAGCTCGTCCCGGAAGACCCGACGGACGTGGGCCCGGTCCGCAGTACTGCGCCGGGCCTCCGTGAAGCCGGCCAGCAGCCCCTCGTTCTGCGGGAGGGGCGAGGCCAACAGGTGCATCTGGTGACCGGGCACTCCGCGTTCCAGTAGCCAGCGCATCATGCGTGCGGCGTCGTTCGCCGGCCCGGAGAGTTCCCAGTCGGCGCCGCCGGCGTATGCCTCGACGGCCACGATCACGGCATGGGTGCGCCCCCAGTCGTGCGGTGGGGGCATCATGGCAGCTCGACCCCTATGCGCTCGTAGAACGAATCGTGTGCGAAGTAGCCTGTATGCGCTCTGGGGAAGGGCTGGCGTAGGTCGACGCGGGCGTCGGCGACCCGGCCGGGGAAGATCCGCTCGGCGACGAATCCGAGCAGGTCCCGGCGGTCGTACACGTTGAGCCAGCGAGGGAAGGCGGCGGGCAGCTGGTCGCCTCGCCGCAACCCTGCGAGCGCATCGATCTCGTAGAGGAAGGGCGCCTGCGAACCCACGGTGATGAGGAGATCCACGCCGTGGGACGACTCCATGGCCAGCAGGTCGAAGGAGGCGATGCCTCCGAGGCTGTGGGCGAGCAGCACCACGGGGCCGTCATCCTGTTCCCGCGTGAGCGCGACGACCTCGGCTATCCGTGCCCGCAGCCCCGCGCCACGCCCCTGGTAGCGCAGGATGTCACCGCCCTCGGGGATGATTCCCCGGGTCATACGGCGACGGCCGGCCTGGATTGCGGGGGAGGCGGTCCATAGGAGCGGGTCGCTCAGTAGCCTGGCGCCAACCCATCTCCCGGCTTCCTTGACCCCGCGGTCGGTCCCGCCCAGCCAGTCGGTGAGCAGGGCGACCAGTGTGTCGCGGTCGGCACCGTCGACGGGCAGCGGTTCCTCCGCCTCTTGGGCCGCCTCGGCCAACCGGGTGGCTAACGCGATTACGGCGCGCGCAGCGACGGCTGCGGAATCGTGCCCCGAGACTGTCCCGGAGAGCCGCATCGAGACTTCAGCGGCGATCTCCTCGGCGGCCTCGGTGACGTACGGGGCGAGCTCCGCGGCGAGCACGCGGGCGCTGTCGCCAGCTGTCGGCCCGCCTTCAGCCAAGGCCGCTCCGGTGAGAGTGCGAAGTCGGCCTGCGAGTGCGTCCCACGGGTTGGTGCGACCCGGTGCGAATCCGCCGGTATCGTCCTCCCCGGCGCTGTCGGTGAGAAGTTCGAGCTCGGCGACCGGGTCCCGTTCGAGCAGCGCCCAGAGGGCCAGCGGGTCGTCGACATCGGCGACGGGCAGGGCCCGGTCCTGGTCCTGTTCGGGGAAGCAGGCACCGTCGAACGCGAGGTGCGCCCCGTACGCGTCGCCCCAGTAGCAGGGGACGAGTCGGAGGTCCGGCCGTAAGCGTTTCAGTCCCCGGGCAACGCGGTTGTACGACTTCCGGTACGAGTCCTCCCGCACCCCCGTGCCGTGCACAAAGACAACGTTCGTCACCCGATCCCCCACCTGTGTCCCGAGATTCACATTCTAACCAGCGGGGGCACGGAACAGTCGACCTGCTGCTGTGCGTGCTGCCGGTCGCGGTGGCCGGCGGTTCTACGCTCGGCGACATGGGCGCTGTCGTGGAGCGGGCGAGGGGAATCGGGCCCGCGCCATAAGCAGCTGAGAAACTCCGTGCCGAGTAGCCAGCCTATGCTCGCTGAGCTGCGCAGACGCGTGTGTGACGAGGAGTTCACACAAACCCAGTTTGGTCTACCGTTGACCATGATGATCCGACTGTGGTGGCGCGCTTTGGGAACGGTTACTGGGCACTACAAGTCGTCGGGGAGCAGCCGAAAAGCTACGCCAGCGACCTCTGCACAGCGTCGACCAGTGAGGTTGCACGGACGTCGTTGGGGCCGCCGATGATGTGGTTCATCGCGTAGCTGAAGGCGATGCCGTGTTCGGGGTCGGCGAAGGCGAGGGAGCCGCCGCGGCCGGTGTGGCCGAAGGCGTTCGGGCCGGTCATGGGGGTGGTTTCGGTGGGCAGCATGTATCCGGAGCTGAACCGGCTCTGGGCCAGCATGACCTGGTCTGTCCCGTTGGCCTGCTCCTTGATGGCTGAGGCCAGGGTTTCGGGAGTGAGTAGTCGTGCGCCGTCTACTTCGCCGATGAGGGCGGCGTACATGCGCGCGAGTGCGCGGGCGGTGCCGATGCCGTTGGAGGAGGGAAGTTCCGCGGCCTGTACGTCCGGTGAGTTGAAGTCGATCGCGGCCGGGTCGGTCACGGCGAACGCCCTGTTGCTGAGGGAGTTCGGGTCGCGCCATGCGGCGACCATCTCGCGTAGTTCCTCGGGGATCGATTCGGAGGGCACGGTGGTGAGGTCGACGTCCGGCTGGTGGTACACCATGTGGCTGACCCGGTCGCGTTCGCTGGTCGGCAGGCCGATGTAGAAGTCCAGCCCGAGTGGGCCGGCGATCTCCTCGGCGAAGAAGCGGCCCGGTGTGCGCCCGGATGCCCGGCAGATCACCTCGCCGACCAGCCAGCCCCAGGTCCGCCCGTGGTATCCGTGAGCTGCTCCCGGGGCCCACTGGGGATGTTGGGCGGCGAGGGCGTCTGCCATCGGATGCCAGGTCAGCGCCTCGTTCAGCGGTACCGGTCGGTCCAGTGCGACGAGGCCGGCTTGGTGGGAGAGCAGCCAGCGAACCGGGAGGTCGGCCTTCTCTGCCGTGGCGAACTCCGGCCAGTACTTTGCCACTGGCGCGTCCAGGTCGAGGGCGCCGCGTTGGGCCAGCAGGTGCGCTGCCGTTGCGGTTGCTCCCTTGGTCGCCGAGTAGACGAGTTGCAAGGTGTCACGCGTCCACGGACGGCCGGTGTCAGGGTCGGCGATCCCGCCCCACAGGTCCACCACCGGCTTTCCGTGCTGATAGACGCATACGGCTGCGCCGACGTCTCCGTGCTGGTCGAAGTTCGCTGCGAACGCCTCACGTACTGGTTCGAACCCGGGTGCGACCCCACCGTCGATCTGCGTCATGGCGTCCATCCTGGCACCCTCATAGCTCTCTTCGGATGCCGCGCACTTCCCGGAGGGACGGGGCGGGAACGGTCAGGCTGTCAGGGGGAGTGCTTGGAGGCGCTCGCGGAACTCGCGGACGGCGGGGGCGGATGTGTGCGCTTCGAGCCGGGCGGAGAACTCCTTGAGGCGGTTCAGCGCCCTCATGGAGCTGACGCTGTCTTCGAGGAGCCCGGCGCCGTGGTTCGCGGCGTCCAGCGCCCCGTCCAGGTCACCCCCGGCGAGCCGGGCTTCGGCCAGGCGGCTGGATCGTACGGCCTTGTCCCGGGGAGCAGCGGTCTGTACGGAGGTTTCCAGGGACCTCGTCGCACGCTCCACGTGTCCGGAGCGCAGAAGGACTTTGCCTTCGGTCGATTTCAGCTGTGCTTCGCCGAACCAGTCGAGCCAGTCAGGGCCTTCTTCTGCTGTGTGGCGTTCCCAGAGTGTTGCGGCACGGTTGAGTGCCGTCCCGGCTTTCCGGTGGTCGCCGTCGCGCGAGAGCGCCTCGGCCTTGTGCAGGAAGAGGAACGACTGGGTGTAGGGCGTCAGCGTGCGAGGAGCGTTGTCGATGGCGGTCGAGATCAGGTCGACCCGTTCGGCGGTCCGGCCGGCTTCGGATACGTGGACGCCCATCTCTGCCAGGGTGAAGGCGCCGAAGGCGTTGTCACCGGCGGTACGGGCGCTGCGCAGGGCGCCGACGTAATACCGCTGACCCGCCGACCGCAGTCCCGCGTCGTAGGCCATCCAGCCGGTCAGATGGGACACCCGAGCTGCCAGCGCGTACAGGCGGACGCAGATCTCGTCGGTGTACCTGCCGGCGCTCAGGAGGCCGGTGATCAGGGCGAGATCGCCGCGTGCCTGTTCCAGAAGTCGTGCACCTCCGAGCTGGTCGTCGAGCGTGCGGAGCGTGATGATGCGCTGCTCGATCGTCGAGACCATGGTGTCGGTCACTCGATCTCCGTTGAGCGCCGAGGCGAAGGCGGAGGGCGCGTCGGCCCAACTCGCCGCCAGGCCGGTGAGAGCGGCGCCGGTGATGGTGAGAAAGCCTCGGCGATCCATACGGCCAGTGCCCACCAGCTCAGCCAGTGCCCCCACGGTGCCGGCCTCGGTCCACGGCGCGGCCAGCTCCGTCAGTTCCCACACAGGAAGCCACTTCGGCCACGCGTGGGTCGACACCTCCTCGTATGGGACTCGCAGCAGGTCGGCGAGCACGCGTTGGGCGTCCATGTCCGGCGCTTGGCCCTGCTCCCACTTCCACACGGTCGTCCGGTTGGTCGCCAGCGGGATTCCCAGCGACGTCCCGTGCGTCTGCATGAGCCGGGCGAACTCGGCCTTCCCCCACCCCCGGGACTGGCGGACGAAGGTCAACGGGTGGACTGCTAACGGCTCCCCAGGCACGTTGTCCCCCTCCATTCACTCCCTGCGTAGTGCCGAGGCTACTTCTCGTGACCACGGATGGGGAGGGCGTCTCCAGGAGAAACCCCCCAGAAACGTTCCTAGGCCGCCCCCTCGGCCCGTTGACTGAGTAACAGCCGCGAGGGACTACGCAGACGCGTTCGTCCGAGAACGGCTACTCAGACCGGCGGCCCGTCCCCGCACCCCCGACGGAGACGGGCCGTCTCCAGCTCTTCGGAGGCGTCCCCCATGGCCACGCTCGTCACTCGTCTCGTCTTCGCCGGCAAGGAAGAGGAAGTACCCCGAGCCCGGCGCGCAGTCCTTGACCGGGTGCGGGCATGGGGCGTGCCTCTGGACGACGAGACGGTCGACGCCGTTCGCCTCGTCGCCTCCGAACTGGTCACCAATGCCGTGGTTCATGGCGAGGGACCGGTGACGGTCGTGCTCCACCACCGGCCCGGCCGTCTGGTGATCGAGGTCCTCGACAAGAGCCCCGCCATGCCGCGGATGGGGTGTGCTCAGGCTGCCGAGGAGAGCGGGCGGGGCCTGGAGCTGGTCAACCTCCTTGCGGCGAGATGGGGGTGGGAGCCCTGCGACAGCGGAAAGCGCGTGTGGGCAGAGATCGCGCTTCGCAGCTCTGTACCCGCTGTCGGAGCCGCCGTTCTACCGCGCTTATCGATGTCTCCGCGCGAGCCGGATACCGCAGTCAAGCGTGAGTCCTACCCGCTGGCGGTGGCGTGATGGGGCACCACACGCTGCGGGCGGCCACCCTGCCGGACCCTGACGTGGTGTTCCGACCAACGCGCCGCGACATCGACTCGGTCACAGGCGAGCCGGCCCCGTGCGCCTTGTGGGACCGTCACGACTGGCAGCGACATGGCGAATGCTGGCTTTGGTGTGGGCGCGGCGACGTCGAGGTGACGTGGATCGGCCCGGTCCGGTCCAGCGGGATGCACGCTGCCCTCTACTCCTGCCGTGCGTGCCTCTTCCAACTGGACCAGCGCGTTCTGGAAGCCAACATCCGTGATGACGCAGGCGCCCTCCCATAGGACCCCGCCCCCGCTCTCCCGTATCGAGGCCGCCCGCGCCGGACCGCGCCCCATCCCGGCACATCCTGACCGCCGTCCCCGCCACAACGGCCGTGGGGCGGCCCCTGCTCCCGTCGGAGTCCCCGAGGGGAGAACCAAGAGGAAGGAGCACGAGGTGGCAGAACGCACCACACCGCCGTCGGCCGACAGCGGCCTCCTGATGGCGGTGGAAGAGCTGACCGCCGTCCACGACCGCTACGACAGCCTCCGGTCCGACAACGCCGGAAGCTCCGGCGACTCACCGTGGCCGGGAGGCGACGGCAACCTGCACGACAGCGAGTAGGCAGCCGAGCGGTGGGGCTGCACAGGCCGTGCAGCCCCACCGCGCCCGGACCACATAGGCGATCCCATGGAGGAGGAAGCTGTGGAACACCAACTGATCGACGCCATCGAGACAGCCCTCGGATGGAGCGGGCCCGGGGAGCTGGGCAAGGGCTTCGCGCGGGGAAGCATGCACGATCCCGCGCTCGTCTCGCGCATCCTGGACCCGAACCGCCTGCTCGACATGGCGATGCGCAGGAGCCTGAACCGCCCGCAGTTCCGGTGCTTCCAGAACGGCGAGGAGGTGCACCCGGCCATCTACTACACCGACAGCGTCAGCCCTCGCGGCCAGAGCATCCCCATGGTCAACATGCGCAGCCTGGGCCGACTCTTGCAGGAGGGTGCCACGCTCATCCTCGACCAGGCCAACGTCTTCGACCCCACCATGGAAGTCGCCTGCCGCGCCCTGCAGTGGTGGTCCCACGAGCGAGTGCAGGTCAACGCCTACCTGACGACGAACGATGCCGCCGGCTTCCCCCTGCACTGGGACGACCACGACGTCGTGATCGTCCAGCTCGCGGGCGAGAAGGAGTGGGAAGTCCGCGCCACTTCCCGCCACGTCCCCATGTACCGGGACTCCGACCCCAACACCACACCGAGCGACGACGTCATCTGGTCCGGCTCCATGAAGACCGGAGACGTCATGCACATCCCCCGGGGCCACTGGCATCAGGCGACCCGGACCAGCAGCGGGTCAGGAAAGAGTCTCCACGTCACCTTCGGCATCACCAAGCGCACCGGAGCGAGCTGGCTCGCCTGGCTGGCCGACTGGTGCCGCGAGCGCGAGGTCTTCCGGCTCGACCTGGATCGCCGGCACGAAGCCGGCGGCGAAGCCCTGACAGCGGCAGCCACCCAACTGGTCGCCGAACGCTCCCCGGCCGACTACCTGGCCGCGTACGAGCAGGAGACGACTCTGCCACGGCACGTGCCGTTCCTCGACGTGCTCGGGCCGCTCGACGCCGTGGTGTGCACCACCCACTTCCCACCCCAGCTCCGGGAGAACGGCGCGACCGTCCACGTAGTCGCCTCGGGGAAGAAACTCACTTTCGCGGCCAAAGCCCTGCCCGCACTCCGCCTGCTGCTCAGCGGCAGGCCGGTCCCGCTGAGCCAGGCCGCGGTTGTTGTCGGGGCCGAAGTAGCAGAGGTCGCCGAGATCCTGGTGAAGGAGGAACTGTGCGCGGTACTTACCCCCGAATTGTCCTCGGGCTACACCGGTCTCGTCACGAACGCAGTCTCCTGACCAGAGCGCTTGAGCTCGGCGTCACCACGCTCGACACCAGCACCAACTACTACGGATTCCGATCCCACGAGGCTCTGCCCCAGGCGGCCGGTGACCTGCTTCCGAAGTTCATGATCTCCACGAAGGTCGGCTACTTCCAGGGGCGGGACGGGACGGATCACTCTCTCGACCCCGGACGCTTGCTCGCGGCTGTGGAGCAGGCAGCCGCGGACCTGGGCCGGGAACCGGACCTGGTGTTCCTGCACAATCCGGAACACTCGCTCCACGAAGCCACCTGCCGTAGCCGGGATGTGCTGAGGCAGGCGTGCATCGCTCTCGAGGGTGCAGCAGCGGAGGGGCTGTGCGACGCCTGGGGCGTCGCAGCATGGGATCCGTCGCCGCTACTGAACCTGGTCGACGCCACGGTTCCGAGGCCATCGGTCCTCATGGTCCGCGCCGGCCTATTGGTAGGCAGTGGAACGCTCGACGCTGCGGAGGCCCTCACCGAGATGTGGGGTCTCCGCGACGGTTCTGTATGGGGGATGAGCCCGTTCGGGGGCAGCACCGACGCCCAGGTGTGGGACAAGGTCGATCCACGGATCTTCCTCCGCGACAGCAGCCGCCTCTCCCGTGTGCAGGCAGCCTTCCGGACCGCCTATCGGCTCCCAGAGGTCTCCTCCGTCGCTGTAGGCACCGATGACCCCGACCACCTCGGTGCTCTCATCGACGCCCTCGACGGCGAGGTCGACGAGCACATGATCCGGGAGTACCGGAACGTCCTGCGGGACCGGTCGCTCACTCAGCCTGTCTGAAGCTCCTTGATCACCTGCTCTGCCATGAGCCGCGCGGGCTCCAGACGAGGATCTTCCGGGTGCGCGTCCGGACCGATGATCTTCGAGGCAGCAAACAGCGTCATCAGCTTGCCGTCCCGGCTCTCGAAGTCCGACCGGCGCTCTCGCCGCACGCGATCTGCCAGAGCCGGGACAGCGAGCGAGCTCGCCCACAGTGAGGCGGAGTCCAACCCCAGCGGGGCGTTCCCCCAGTCCTCCCAGTCGAAGAGGCTGAACGCCGGGGCGGTCATGTTCGCCCAGTTCAGATCCGCGTGGGCCGGCACCCACCGCTCGACTGTCGTATCGAAGTCGCGGGCGAAGGCACGGCGAAGGGACTCGGTGACCAGGTCCTGGGTGAGGGTGACGGTGTCTGGTGTGGCTACCCGCCTCGTCTCGTGCGCCGCAAGGGCATCCAACGAGGCGTTCAACGCCTCCCACCACTCATCGGACAGTCGCGGACCTTCGCTCAGCACGGCGGTGCCAATGGGGGGGCCTGGCAGAAGGTCGGTCTCGTCCGCCCGCCACATCACCGGCCCGTCCGCTTCCCGCCAGACCACGCTCCCGTGCCACCCGGGTTGTGCGACGCCTTCAAGGCGGGCAGCACATTCGGTGCCGTTCCACCCCTGGTTCGGGATCTTGTCGACCCTGCGCCGCTCGATCCGGACCCAGGTGTCGCGGTCCGTCCGGGCTCCCACAGACCGGCGCTTGCGCACCACGGGCTCCGGAGCCAGGCTCGTCTGGAGGACTCTCTCGACGAGATCAAGAACGTCGTCCACCGGCTGGACTCGTAGATCAACAGCCAGCCCAGTAGAGACCGAGAGCGCCATACCAGCGACCGTAGCAGTCGCGCGGGCTACCGCCGCTGCTCCCGGAGCAGCCGAGGCTGGAGTGTGCGGCGTCTGGCGTAGAAGGGCATCCGGACATCAAGTAAGGCCCAGGTCTGTGACCTGGGCCTTCGGGGTGGAGCGGGCGACGGGAATCGAACCCGCGCTATAAGCTTGGGAAGCTCATGTTCTACCATTAAACTACGCCCGCGAAGAGCGGCTCGAAGAGCCTTCTCAACGCGGGACACTGTACCTCATGGCGGACCCCCGGCGCACAGGCCGGCGGGTCCTTTGTGCTGTTCGGGGGGTGGGTGCGAGGGGTGTGGCGGGGTGCGGAGGAGGGGGTCGCGGGGGCGTACGGTGGGTTGCGGAGTGCCGGGCTTCGGGTGGTGCGCTTCATCCCCTAACGTGGCTTTCGTCCACCACGTTGCCGTGAGAGGGAGACGATGGAGTCCACCGTCGTTCGGTGTGCCGAGGGGCACGAGTTCAGCACGTCCGTGTTCCCCCTGCAGAATCTCGGACCCGACCGGATCGGTCCCGGTCGGTTGCTGCGGTGTCCGCAGTGCGCGCGGTTGCGGCAGGCCGTGCCGGTGGGTGCCGGCGGGGAGGCCGGTGGCGCCCGTCGGCGCTGAGCAGCCGGAAGCGCGGAGGTCACGGCTGTCGCGGACAGCCGTCGACCAGCAGTCGTAGCGCGTGGCGGGGTCCGGTCCGGTTGGGCCGGGCCCCGTTCGTGCGCGTAGGCTCACAGCCGTGCTTCTCTCAGACAAGGACATCCGGACCGAGATCGACGCCGGGCGGGTGCGCATCGACCCGTACGAGGCGGGGATGGTCCAGCCGTCCAGCATCGACGTGCGGCTGGACCGCTACTTCCGGGTGTTCGAGAACCACCGCTACCCGCACATCGACCCGTCGGTCGAGCAGCCCGACCTGACGCGGTTGATCGAGTCGGTCGGAGACGAGCCGTTCATCCTGCATCCCGGGGAGTTCGTGCTGGCGTCGACGTACGAGGTCATCACGCTGCCGGAGGACATCGCCTCGCGGCTGGAGGGCAAGTCGAGCCTGGGGCGTCTGGGTCTGCTGACGCACTCGACGGCCGGTTTCATCGACCCGGGTTTCTCGGGGCACGTGACGCTGGAGCTGTCGAACGTGGCGACGCTGCCGATCAAGCTGTGGCCGGGGATGAAGATCGGGCAGCTGTGCATGTTCCGGCTGTCGTCGCCGGCCGAGCACCCGTACGGGTCGGAGCGGTACGGGTCGCGCTACCAGGGGCAGCGCGGGCCGACGCCGTCGCGGTCGTACCTCAACTTCCACCGCACGCCGATCCGGGACGAGGCCCGGGGGGAGGACCGACTCCGGGATGGGTGACGAGCGGGAGCACCTGACGTACGAGCGGTTCGGCGTGGCGGTACGGGAGTTGGCGCGGACCGTCGCGGATGACGGCTTCGAGCCGGACATCATCCTGTCGATCGCGCGCGGTGGCCTCTTTGTGGCCGGCGGGCTCGGTTACGCGCTGGATGTCAAGAACGTGCATCTGGCCAGCGTGGAGTTCTACACCGGGGTCGGTGAGACGTTGCCGATGCCGGTGATGCTGCCGCCGGTGCCGAACGTGGTGGACCTCAGTGAGAAGAAGGTGCTGGTCGCGGACGATGTCGCGGACACCGGCCGGACGTTGAAGCTGGTGCACGACTTCTGCGCGGAGCACGTCGCGGACGTGCGGACCGCGGTGATCTACGAGAAGCCGCAGTCCGTGGTGAAGTGCGCGTACGTGTGGAAGCGGACCGAGGCGTGGATCGAGTTCCCGTGGTCGGTGGAGCCGCCGGTGGTACGGCGGGCGGGGCAGGTGCGGGACGCCTGAACCCGGGCACGGAGCGCCCGGGGACCCGGGGCTGGGTCCGGCCCGTGGGGACGCGGACCCTCCTGGGTGGAACCCCGGAGCGCGTCGCGCGAGCGCGACTGCACGCTCCTGCGCCACGGCCCGCGCGGCTACGTTGTCGGGACCGCCCACCGCGGCTGGACGGCCGACGTCCACGGCCCGCAGCAGGCGGGTTGCCGTTGGGCGCGGGTGTACGGCGATCTGATGACGTGCCTGCGGACCTGCCGTTGCCGACGCCGAGGCGGGCGCCGGGGGCGACCGCGCCGAAGCCGTAACTGGCCGGATTCTTGCGCCGGATGGGCTTCCCGAGAGGCGTACCTGCGAGTAAGAACCACGGGTAACACTGATGCCTCCATGACGGGAGCACCCCATGGCACGTGCGAGAAGTGCGGGACGCCTCGGCCGGACGGCGGTGACCGCGGGACTGCTGGCCGCGGTGCTGGCGTTCACCGGCGGCGGGCCCGCTGCGGCGCCGGCCGCCGCCGAGGAGCGGGCGGCCGACGTGGTGCCGCTGTCGGCGGAGCTCGAGGAAGCGCGGGCGGCGCAGGCCGAGACGCTGTACGGCGACGCGGCGATCCGGCCGATGGACGAGCGCAAGACGTCGCTGATCTCGCTGGGCGACAGCGAGATCAGCGGTGAGGGCGTCGGCACCTACGAGCCGGGCACGGACGGGCCGGACAACTGGTGCCACCGCTCGCCCGACGCGGCGATCCACCGCACCGGCATCCCGGCGGACGTGACCTTCAACGTCGCCTGCTCGGGGGCCTCGACGGTGAACATCCGCATCGGCGGCACACCGCAGTACGCGGACGAGCTGGTGCAGAGCGACAACCTGGCGATCAAGGCGCGCAACACCCGCATCCAGCAGATCGTGCTGGTCGCGGGCGCCAACGACGACCTGCGGTTCGGGCCGGTGATCACGGACTGCGTGGTGCGCTGGTTCACGTTCCAGGGCGCCTGCCACCCGAAGTACCGGCCCGGTTGGCAGGCGCGTGTGGACGGCCTGCAGCCCAAGGTCGTGGCGACGGTCGGCGACCTGAGGACCGTGATGCGGCAGGCCGGTTACGCAGACGACGACTACCAGCTGGTCGTGATGGGCTATCCCGGTCCGCTCGGCCCGGACGTGTACGACAACCCCGACTATCCCGGCAAGCTGTTCGGCGGCTGCACCGGCTACGACAGCGACGCCGCCTTCGCCCGGAACTTCGCGGTGCCGGTGTTCGAGAAGGGCATGCGGGAGGCGGCGCGCCAGGCCGGCGCCACGTACCTGGACGCGTCCCGGCTCTTCCACGGCCACGAGGTGTGCATGGAGAACACCTGGGCGCGGGGCCTGTACGTCGACCTCACCAACCCGTTCCCGCCGGACTCCAACTCGGTGCGCCAGTCCTTCCACCCCAACAAGCGCGGCCACGGCGCCTTCGCCGCCTGCTTCACGGCCGTCTACCAGGCCGGGCAGCAGGGTGCGCGGGAGGCGTCCTGCGCCGATCCGAGCGGCGCGGGGCAGCCGCGGCTGTACGAGCTGGCGTGGGACGACGTCTTCGGGCCGCTGCGCAACGAGGCGACCGGCAGCTGCCTGGACGCCGAGGGCGCGAGCAGCCGCAACGGCACGGCCGTCGGCGGCTGGAGCTGCAACGGCGAGCGCAACCAGGGCTGGTGGCTGGACCCGGAGACCCGTCAGCTCCACCTCGAGCTGACGCACGACCGGTGCCTCGACGTGCCGGACGGGGAGTACGAGGCGGGCGCCGCGCTCGCGCTGTGGAACTGCCACGGAGGCGCCAACCAGCAGTTCGTGCGGGACGGTGCCACGCTCCGCCCGGCCGAGGCGACCGGGTTCTGCCTGACGCTGGCCGGGGCCACGGAGCCGGTGCGGCTCCAGGAGTGCGACGGCTCGGCGGCGCAGCGCTTCGCGTGACGCGCTGAGCGGCGAGCTGCGGGCGGCGCGTTGTGAGCCGTGAGCCGTGAGCTGCGCGTGCGGTGCTTCGGGGCCGGGCGGCAGGGCCCGGCCCCGAAGCGCGCCGTCAGAGAGTGCCGAGCTTGACCAGGGCGAGCAGTGCGATCAGCTGGATCGCCGAGGCGCCCAGCGCGCGCGGCCACGGCAGGTCGTGCGAACGGCTGACCATCGAGGTGAACAGCGCGCCGGCGGCGAACCAGGTGATCCAGCCGACGACCTGCACGGCGGTCGCGGTGCCGCCCATGAACATGGCGAGCACCAGGCGGGGTGCGTCGCTGAGTGACATGATCAGCATGGACAGGCCGATGGTCGGCGCCCACATCCCGTTGCCGCCGAACTGGCGGGCCAGGGTGTGCGTGACCGCGCCCAGCATCAGCCCCATGATCACCATGGCGATGCCGGTGCCGGCCACGTACTGGAGAGCGGTGCCGAGGGTCGCGTCGATGACGCTCTCGCGCGTCTCGTCCAGGCCGAAGACGGCGAGCAGGCCGTAGACGAAGGTGACGGTCAGTGCCGGGCCCCACACGGGGTAGTCGCGCATCTGGTAGAAGGTCGCGTTCGGGCGGAGCACGATGCCCTGGAGCAGTTCCTTCCAGTGCAGCCGCGGGCCGGCGGGCGGCGCGTGTCCGGCAGTGTGCACGCTGCCCTCGGAGTAGCCGCCGTCGTAGCCGTGCCCGTCGCCGGGGCCGCCGTCGTGTCCGTACGGCGAGGGGTCGTGGATGCTGAACGCCCTGGTGTGGCCGGGGTTGTCGGCGCGCGAGCGGCTGTCGCCGGGGTGGCCGCCCTGCGGGCCTCCGCCCGGGTAGCCGTAGCCGCCACGCTGCGGCTCGCCGAAGTACTCCGGTTCCTCCCGGCCGCCGCCGCCTCCGGCGTGCCAGGTCTGGCCGCCGGAGGCGCCCGAGGCCGGTCCCTGGTGCTGTCCCTGTCCGTACGCCCCCGGGCCGGGCCCCTGCTCCGGGGCCTGGCCGTGCGGGGGGTACGGTCCCTGCTGCGCGTTGCGGGAGTTCCTGCCGCGTCCGATCCTGAATCCAGCCACGTCTTCGAACGTACCGTGTCCGCGCGGTTGTGGTGACGCTCCGGCAGCAAACGGCCGGACATCGCGTCTGACCTGTGACATCCCCTAGGGGAACCCGTACGCGCCGCCCCCACCGAGGGGGTGGGGGCGGCCCGTCGCGGTTCCGGGGTCAGCCGGCGAAGTTCACGCCGAACAGCGGCCGGCCGGACGTGGAGACGCCGGCGGAGGTGGCGCTCATCCACTGGGCTCCGCTGGTGGTGATCTGCGCGCCGTCGGAGCGCAGTGCGGTGACGGCGCCGTTGTCGTTGTTCTCGCCGCTCGCGCCGATGGTGAGGTCCGCGTTGCCGTCCCCGTCCACGTCGGCGAGGTGGACGTCGCTGCCGAAGAAGTCCTCGTCCTCGTTGCTGCCGGGGATGCCGGCGACGTCCTGGTTGAAGTACTGCGCACCGGTCGGGGTGATGCCGGTCGGCGAGCCGTAGAGGAGGTGCACGGCGCCGGTGTCGAAGTCCTCGCCGAGGTTCTCCCCGGCCGAACCGATGACCAGGTCCATGAGGCCGTCGCCGTTGACGTCGCCGAGGTCCAGCTCCGCGCCGAAGGCGTCGTCCTTCTCCGAGCCGCCCGCGATGCCGCCGGTGTCCTGGGTGATCTCCTTGACGACGCCGTTGGGGCCGTCGGGTGTTCCGTAGCGGATGCTGACCTTGCCGCCCTTGACCGAACCGGGCGGGCCCTCGTCCCAGGACTCGCCGATGACGAGGTCGCCGTGGCCGTCGCCGTTGGTGTCGCCGATGCCGGTGATGATGCCGGGGGTCATGCGGTCGGGGGAGCCGGCGATGCCCGTGCCCGCGACGCCGCGGTAGTAGAAGTTGGCGTTCCAGTGGTAGCCGCTCTCGGCCTCGGAGTCGAAGCCGTTGACCACCAGGTCGTCGGCGCCGTTGCCGTCGACGTCTCCGGCGGTCAGGAAGAAGACGCCGCCCTCGCCGTGGAGGATCGGGGTCCGCACCGAGCGGGACTCGGTGGCCTCGCCCGCCCGGTCGATGCCCTGCTGGTAGAAGACCACGGTGGTCGAGGAGCTGCCGGCGGCCAGGTCGGTCACGCCGTCGCCGTCGAAGTCGCCCGCGACGACGGCCTTGCCGAAGAAGTCGCCGTCGAACTTCGTGGGGTTGGCGAGCGTGTCGCCGCTGACCAGGCCGGATGCGGAGCCCCAGAGCACGGTGAGCATCCCGCTGTCCTTGTCACCCGTCAGGTCCTCGCCCGGTGCACCGACGGCCAGGTCGGTCACGCCGTCGCCGTCGAAGTCCCCGGCGTACGTCATGGCGCCGAAGCCGTCGCCCTCCTCGGGGGAGCCGGGCACGCCGCGCGAGTCCTGGTGGATCGGCGAACGGCGGTCGGGCTGCAGACCGTCGGGGCCGCCCCAGTAGACGACGATCTGGCCCGCGCCGAATGCGCCGTCGACGCGGGCGTTCGACGCGGAGACGACGACGTCGCGGTAGCCGTCGGCGTTGAAGTCGCCGTGCAGTGTGTCCTCTTCGGCGACGGCGGGCGCGGCGGCGGTCATCAGGCCGCCGGTGACGGCGGCGGCGACGGAGAGGGCGAGGGCGGATCTGCGGTAGCGCTTGGGCACTGCGTGAGTCTCCTGGGCACGAGAGTGGATGCCGGGAGCCGTCAGGGCGCCTGGCGGGGACGTGGGGGGAGACCTCCGACGGACACCAAGGGTTGTACGGCTGTTCACGTGCGGTGCATCGCACGTGACGCGCGCGCGGGCGGAGAGGCGGACGCACGACGACGGCGGGCCCCGGGTCGGGGCCCGCCGTCGAGGGGCGGCGCGCGGGTCCGTACGGCTAGGACGCGGGAGTCGGGTCCGGCTTCGGCTCGGGGTCGCGGTCCGGCTGCGGCTCCGGGTCGGGCTCGCCGGCCGTGTCCTCGCCGCCCGCGGGCGGCGGGTCGGCGGGCGTCCGCACCGAGTCCAGCAGGAGCTGCGCCACGTCGACGACCTGGAGCTCCTCCTTGGCCTTGCCGTCGTTCTTCTTGCCGTTGACCGAGTCGGAGAGCATCACCAGGCAGAACGGGCAGGCGGTGGAGACGATGTCCGGTTCGATGGCGAGGGCCTCGTCCACGCGCTCGTTGTTGATGCGCTTGCCGATCCGCTCCTCCATCCACATCCGGGCGCCGCCGGCGCCGCAGCAGAAGCCGCGCTCCTTGTGGCGGTGCATCTCCTCGTTGCGGAGGCCCGGGACCTTGCCGATGATCTCGCGCGGCGGCGTGTAGACCTTGTTGTGGCGGCCCAGGTAGCACGGGTCGTGGTAGGTGATCAGGCCCTCGACGGGGGTGACGGGCACGAGCCGGCCCTCGTCGACGAGGTGCTGGAGCAGCTGGGTGTGGTGGATCACTTCGTAGTGCCCGCCGAGCTGCGGGTACTCGTTGGCGATGGTGTTGAAGCAGTGCGGGCAGGTGGCGACGATCTTCTTCTTCGCCGCGGGCTTCTTCGTCGCCTCGTCGTCCTCGTCCTCGCCGAACGCGGCGTTGAGGTTGGCCACGTTCTCCTCGCCGAGCTGCTGGAAGAGGAACTCGTTGCCCAGCCGCCGTGCGGAGTCGCCCGTGCACTTCTCGTCGCCGCCCATGATGGCGAACCTCACGCCCGCGATGTGCAGGAGTTCGGCGAACGCCTTGGTGGTCTTCTTCGCCCGGTCCTCCAGGGCGCCTGCGCAGCCGACCCAGTACAGGTACTCGACCTCGGTGAGGTCGTCGACGGTCTTGCCGACGACCGGCACCTCGAAGTCGACCTCCTGAACCCAGGCCAGGCGCTGCTTCTTGGCCAGGCCCCAGGGGTTGCCCTTCTTCTCCAGGTTCTTGAGCATCGTCCCGGCCTCGCTCGGGAACGACGACTCGATCATCACCTGGTAGCGGCGCATGTCGACGATGTGGTCGACGTGCTCGATGTCCACGGGGCACTGTTCGACGCAGGCGCCGCAGGTGGTGCAGGACCACAGGACGTCGGGGTCGATGACGCCGCCGGCGGCGAGGTCGCCGACCAGCGGGCGTTCGGCCTCGGCCAGCGCGTCGGCGGGGACGCCGCGCAGCTGTTCCTCGGTGGCCTTCTCCTCGCCCTCCATGGACTTGCCGCCGCCCGCGAGGAGGTACGGCGCCTTGGCGTGCGCGTGGTCGCGCAGCGACATGATCAGCAGCTTGGGCGACAGCGGCTTGCCGGTGTTCCAAGCGGGGCACTGCGACTGGCAGCGGCCGCACTCGGTGCAGGTGGAGAAGTCCAGCAGCCCCTTCCAGGAGAAGTCCTCGACCTGGGAGACGCCGAAGCGGACCTCCTCCTCGTTGTCCTCGTCGAGCGCGGTCTCGAAGTCGATCTCCTTGCCGCCGGAGGTCATCGGCTTCAGTTCGCCCAACGCGGTCGCGCCGTCGGCGTTGCGCTTGAACCAGATGTTGGGGAAGGCGAGGAAGCGGTGCCAGGCGACGCCCATGTCGGTGTTGAGGCCGACGACGATCATCCACACGAACGATGTGCCGATCTTGAGCATCGCGACGAGGTAGACCAGGTTCTGCACGGTCGTGACGCTCAGCCCGTCGAAGGCGGCGACCAGCGGGTAGGTGACGAAGTACGCGGCCTCGTAGCCGTGCACGTCGTGCAGCACGCCCTCCAGGCCGCGCAGGGTGAGGATGGCCAGGCCGATGACGAGGATGACGGCCTCGACGAAGTACGCCTGCCAGGTGGTGGAGCCGGCGAAGCGGGACTTGCGGCCCGGACGGTCGGGGCGGCTCAGCTGGCGGATGACGATCAGCGTGGCGATGCCCAGGACCGTCATCAGGCCGATGAACTCGATGAACATCTCGTACGGCAGCCAGGTGCCGATGATCGGCAGTACCCAGTCGGCCTGGAAGAGCTGGCCGAAGGCGTTGACGAGGGTCAGCACCAGGGTGAAGAAGCCGACGGCGACGAACCAGTGCGCGAAGCCGACGATGCCCCAGCGGTTCATCCGGGTATGCCCGAGGAACTCGCGCGCCACCGTGAGCGTGCGTTGCCCGGGGTCGTCGGTGCGGGTGCCGGCGGGCACCGCCTGCCCGAGCTTCACGTGCCGGTAGATCTGGGCGATGGCGCGCGCGAACAGCGCGGTGCCGACCACGGCCAGCACCAGCGAGACGACGATCGCGGCGAGTTGCATGACGGCTCCTCGGACCTGCGGGCGAGCCTGCGCCGGCACGGCGACGGCTCATTTACTAAGCAGTAACTTATCTGGTTCGTACGAGCCTACCCAGTATCACGGAAGTGCTGCACCCGATGCTGCGGTGATCTGCGTCGCCCGACCTCCTGCGATACCGTTTCGGCATAAAAGTGATTCTGGGGGCGAACCGGATGGCGGGCCGAGTGAGCAGCAGGTCACGGGATGTGGTGGGGCGCGGGTTCATGTGGGCCGTGCTCCCCTGGATTCTGCTGGTCGTCGTCGCCCTGATGGAGGTCGGGGACGACATCGGCGACGCGCCGAATCTGCGTGCCGGCTCGCTGCTCTCTCCCGTTCCGGCCCTCGCGGCGATCCGCGGGTCGCCGCGCCGGGTTCTCGCCGTGTCCGTCGTTGCGCTGTTCGTCGGGCTGGGTGCCACCTTCATCGACGCCGACGACGGCCCCTTCTACCACGGCACGGTGGTGGGCGCCGTGTTCGTGGTGAGCGTGGCTTCCCTGATGGCCGCCAAGGCCAGAGAGCGCCGGGAGGCCCAGCTCACCCAGGTGCAGCGGGTGGCCGAGGCCGCCCAGCTCGCGCTGCTGCCGCCGATGCCGCGCCAGGCCGGCGGGCTGCGCTTCGAGGCGCGCTACGTCGCCGCCGAGTCCGAGGCCCGGATCGGCGGCGATCTCTACGAGGCGGTGGTCGAGGGCGACCGGATCCGGCTCATCGTCGGCGACGTCCGCGGCAAGGGCCTGCCCGCCATCCGTACGGCCTCCGCGGTGCTCGGCGCGTTCCGCGAGGCGGCGCATCACGAGCCGAACGTGTCACGGGTGGCGCTGCGCTGCTCGGAGGCCGTCGCGCGCCTGGAGAGAGACCCGGGCGACTCCTACACCGGCACCCAGGACGGCAGCGAGCTGTTCGTGACCGCCGTGCTGCTGGAGATCGACGGACCGAAGCTGCGCATGGTCAACCTCGGGCATCCGCCGCCGCTGCTGATGAACGGGCGCGCCGCGCGCTTCGTGGTCTCCGGGGACGCACTGCCGCCGCTCGGGCTCGCGCACGTGTTCGCCGACGACTTCCCCGCGTCGGTCCGGGAATGGGAGCCGGGGGAGCGGCTGCTCCTGTACACCGACGGCATCGACGAGGCGCGGGACGCCGGCGGGCGGTTCTTCCCGCTGCTGCCGGTGGTGGGGACCTTGCTGACCACGCCGATCGAGGTGCTGCCGGACCGGCTGCTGGCCGCCGTCGACCGGCACACGGGCCGGGAGCTGCGGGACGACGCCGCGGTGGTCGCGGTGGAGTGGTGCGAGGCGTCGGACCGCCTTCCGCACTCGCAGCCCGCCCCGGGGTGACGGGATGCCGCGGGCCCGGCCGAAGCCGGGGCTCCCGGGCATCGGGAGGATCTGGGGGTGCTCTGAGCTGGAGTGATGCCGGAGTGCACATAAGTGCAGCATAAGAGTTGAGCGTGAGTGACTCAGGTCCTTTGACAGATTCGTGGGCCTCATGCACTCTTGAGCCATATCCACTCAAGGCATCAGCTGGAGGAACCCGAAATGGCACGTGCGGTCGGCATCGACCTGGGTACGACGAACTCCGTCGTCAGTGTTCTCGAGGGCGGTGAGCCCACCGTCATCACCAATGCCGAGGGCGCCAGGACCACGCCGTCCGTCGTCGCCTTCGCCAAGAACGGCGAGGTGCTCGTCGGTGAGGTGGCCAAGCGCCAGGCCGTCACCAACGTGGACCGTACGGTCCGCTCGGTCAAGCGCCACATGGGCACCGACTGGAAGATCAACCTCGACGGCAAGGACTTCAACCCGCAGCAGATGAGCGCGTTCGTGCTCCAGAAGCTGAAGCGGGACGCCGAGTCCTACCTGGGCGACAAGGTGACCGACGCCGTCATCACCGTCCCCGCCTACTTCAACGACCACGAGCGGCAGGCCACCAAGGAGGCCGGTGAGATCGCGGGCCTGAACGTCCTGCGCATCGTCAACGAGCCGACCGCCGCCGCGCTCGCCTACGGCATGGAGAAGGAGGACCAGACCATCCTGGTCTTCGACCTCGGTGGCGGTACGTTCGACGTCTCGCTGCTGGAGATCGGCGACGGCGTGGTCGAGGTCAAGGCGACCAACGGCGACAACCACCTCGGTGGTGACGACTGGGACCAGCGCGTCGTCGACCACCTGGTCAAGCAGTTCCACTCCGGCCACGGAGTCGACCTCGCCAAGGACAAGATGGCGCTCCAGCGTCTGCGCGAGGCCGCGGAGAAGGCGAAGATCGAGCTGTCCTCCTCCTCGGAGACCACGATCAACCTGCCCTACATCACCGCCTCCGCCGAGGGCCCGCTGCACCTGGACGAGAAGCTCACCCGCGCCCAGTTCCAGCAGCTCACCCAGGACCTGCTGGACCGCTGCAAGACCCCGTTCCACAACGTCATCAAGGACGCCGGCATCCAGCTGTCCGAGATCGACCACGTGGTCCTGGTCGGCGGCTCGACCCGCATGCCCGCCGTCGCCGACATGGTCAAGGAGCTGACCGGCGGCAAGGAGGCCAACAAGGGCGTCAACCCGGACGAGGTCGTCGCCATCGGCGCCAGCCTCCAGGCCGGTGTGCTCAAGGGCGAGGTCAAGGACGTCCTGCTGCTCGACGTCACCCCGCTGTCCCTCGGCATCGAGACCAAGGGCGGCATCATGACCAAGCTGATCGAGCGCAACACCACGATCCCGACCAAGCGTTCGGAGATCTTCACCACGGCCGAGGACAACCAGCCGTCCGTGCAGATCCAGGTCTACCAGGGCGAGCGCGAGATCGCGGCGTACAACAAGAAGCTCGGCATGTTCGAGCTGACCGGCCTGCCCCCGGCCCCGCGCGGCGTGCCGCAGATCGAGGTCACCTTCGACATCGACGCGAACGGCATCATGCACGTCGCGGCGAAGGACCTCGGCACCGGCAAGGAGCAGAAGATGACCGTCACCGGCGGCTCCGCGCTGCCGAAGGACGACATCGAGCGCATGATGCGCGACGCCGAGCAGTACGCCGACGAGGACTCCAAGCGCCGCGAGGCCGCGGAGACCCGCAACCAGGCCGAGCAGCTCGTCTACACGACCGAGAAGTTCCTCAAGGACAACGACGAGAAGGTCCCCGGGGACGTCAAGACCGAGGTCGAGGAAGCACTCACCGACCTCAAGGAGAAGCTGAAGGGCGAGGACACCGCCGCCATCCGCGAGTCCTCCGAGAAGGTCGCGGCCACCAGCCAGAAGCTGGGCCAGGCGCTGTACGCCGACGCGCAGGCCGCCCAGGGCGGCGACGGCGCCGAGGCCGGCGCGGGAGCCGGCGCCGGTGAGGCCAAGGCCGACGGTGACGACGACGTCGTCGACGCCGAGATCGTGGACGACGACAAGCCGAAGGACGGTGCCGCGTGACGGAGGAGACCCCGGGCTTCGCGCAGGAGCCCGACGTCCCCGCCGACGCCGAAACCGACGCCGCGTCCGACGACGCGGCAGCGGCCGCCGGGTCCGCCTCCGAGGAGGAGGCGGCCCCGGCGGGCCGGGCCGGGGACGCGACCGACGGGCAGGGTGCGGCGGCCGGGGGTGCGGCGCTGACCGCGCAGCTCGACCAGACCCGCACCGCGCTGAACGAACGGACGCAGGACCTCCAGCGGCTCCAGGCGGAGTTCCAGAACTACCGCCGCCGGGTCGAGCGGGACCGCGTCTCCGTCAAGGAGATCGCCGTGGCGAACCTCCTGACGGAACTGCTGCCGGTGCTCGACGACATCGGCCGCGCCCGGGACCACGGCGAACTGGTGGGCGGCTTCAAGTCGGTCGCCGAGTCGCTGGAGATGGTCGCGGCCAAGATGGGCCTGATGCAGTTCGGCAAGGAGGGCGAGCCCTTCGACCCGACCGTGCACGAGGCGCTGATGCACTCGTACTCGCCGGAAGTCACCGAGACGACGTGCGTGCAGATCCTCCAGCCCGGGTATCGCATCGGCGAGCGCACCATCCGTCCCGCGCGGGTGGGTGTCGCCGAACCGCAGCCGGGCGCGCAGGGGGAGTCGGACGAGCAGGCGGCGGACGACGAGGACGACGGTGGCCCGGACGAGGGCTGACGTCGGGTACGCAGAGGCAGGAGAGGAGGGACGTCGGGGATGAGCACCAAGGACTTCATCGAGAAGGACTACTACAAGGTCCTCGGCGTCCCGAAGGACGCCACCGAGGCCGAGATCAAGAAGGCCTACCGGAAGCTCGCCCGGGAGAACCACCCGGACGCCAACCGGGGCGACGCGTCCGCCGAGGAGCGCTTCAAGGACGCCTCGGAGGCGTACGACGTCCTCGGTGACGCCAAGCGGCGCAAGGAGTACGACGAGGCGCGCGCCCTCTTCGGAAGCGGCGGCGGATACCGTCCCGGACCCGGGGCGGGCGGCGGCTCGTTCAACTTCGACCTGGGCGACCTCTTCGGCGGCACCCAGGGCGGCCCGGCCGGCGGACCCCAGGGCGGCGGCTTCGGCGGCGGTCTGGGCGACGTGTTCGGCGGCCTGTTCAACCGCGGCGGTACGGGCGGCCGTACGCAGCCGCGGCGCGGGCAGGACGTCGAGTCCGAGGTGACGCTCAGCTTCACCGAGGCCGTGGACGGCGCGACGGTGCCCCTGCGGATGTCCTCCTCCGCCGCCTGCAAGGCCTGTTCCGGCACCGGCGACAAGAACGGCACGCCGCGGGTGTGCCCGACCTGTGTCGGCACCGGCCAGGTCAGCCGGGGCGGCGGCGGTGGCTTCTCGCTCACCGACCCGTGCGTGGACTGCAAGGGCCGCGGCCTGATCGCGCAGGACCCGTGCGAGATCTGCAAGGGCAGCGGGCGGGCGACCTCCTCGCGCACCATGCAGGTCCGCATCCCCGCGGGTGTCACCGACGGGCAGCGCATCCGGCTGCGCGGCAAGGGCGCCCCCGGCGAGCGCGGCGGCCCCAACGGCGACCTGTACGTCGTGGTCCACGTCGACAAGCACCCCGTCTTCGGCCGCAGGGGCGACAACCTCACGGTCACCGTGCCGGTCACCTTCCCGGAGGCCGCGCTCGGCGGCGAGATCAAGGTGCCGACCCTCGGCGGCCCGCCCGTCACGCTCAAGCTGCCGCCGGGCACCCCGAGCGGCCGCACCATGCGGGCCCGCGGCAAGGGCGCCACCCGGAAGGACGGCACCCGCGGCGACCTGCTGGTCACCGTCGACGTGGCGGTGCCGGGTGACCTCGGCGACAAGGCGCGGGACACTCTCGAGGCCTACCGCGACGCCACCGCGGACGAGGACCCGAGAGCGGCGCTGTTCAAGGCAGCGAAGGGAGACTGAGATGCCCGGCCGAGGCGGCAACAGCCAGCGTTTCGGGGGGCGGCAGCCGTACGAGCTGACCGACGACTCCCCGGTCTACGTCATCTCGGTGGCGGCACAGCTCTCCGGGCTCCACCCGCAGACGCTCCGCCAGTACGACCGTCTCGGCCTGGTCTCCCCGGACCGTACGGCCGGCCGCGGCCGGCGCTACTCGGCGCGGGACATCGAGCTGCTGCGCCAGGTGCAGCAGCTCAGCCAGGACGAGGGCATCAACCTCGCGGGCATCAAGCGCATCATCGAGCTGGAGAACCAGGTCACCGCGCTCCAGTCGCGGGTCGCCGAACTCCAGCAGGCCGTGGAAGGAGCGGCGGTGGCGATGCGTCAGCGCGAGCAGCAGGTGCACGCCTCCTACCGCCGGGACCTCGTGCCGTACAGCGAGGTGCACCAGTCGAGCGCGCTGGTCGTCTGGCGGCCCAAGCGCTCCCGCCGGGACTGACCGGCCCCGCACACCGACGGCCTCCGCCGCCTCCGCACCCGCGGAGGCGACGGAGGCCGTCGCCGTCCCGCGCGGCCCAGCGTCTCGTCCCGCCGTGCCGGTCGCCGCGTGCGGGCGCAGGATGGAAGGAGGGGGCGAGCATCGGTACCGGTCTTCGAGAGAGTGATGGCGATGACGTTCATCCAGGTCATCGAGTACGACACGAAGCGGCCCGCGGAGATGGAGCTGCTCTACGACGAGTTCCTCCGGGCGACCGAGGGGAAGCGCACCCTCACGCACGAGTTCCACACCCACGACCGCGAACGCACCGACCACTACGTCGACATCGTGGAGTTCCCCTCCTACGAGGCGGCGATGCGGAACAACGACCTGCCGGAGACGCAGGAGGTCGCGGCCCGCATGCGCGAACTCTGCACGGGCGAGCCCCGTTTCCTCAACCTCGACGTCATGGACGCCCAGACCTACCCCCGCGGCTGAGCGGCCGGCCGCCCGGAGGGCGGGGTGACGCGGGTCGGGGCGGAGCCGGGAAGGGGCGGGGACGGAGCCGGTGGTGCCGAAGGAGAAGCCGGGCGGACATGGGGCACGGGGGGACCCCACGTCCGCCCGGTGGGCCGGGTGGCCCGTCCCGCCGCGGGGAGGCGCTCGCGGGACGTCTGGGCGGAGAGCCGGCTCAGAAGGCGAAGACCGCCGTGCCGGAGGCTCCCCTCTCGCAGGCGTTGCCGTAGGTGCGCTCGAAGTCGACCCGGCGACCGTCGTACACGCCGGTCGCGGTGACGACGACCGGGTCGTAGACCATCGGGCAGAAGCGGTCGGAGCCGCCGGTGCCGATCGAGGCGAAGTTCCCGCCGGCCGCGGAGAGTTCACCGCAGGCGGCGGCCGCGGCCGGGTGGGAGCCCGCGGCCTGCGGGCCGCAGGTGAGGGTGACGGCGCGCAGGGGCACCGCGGTGGCGGCGCTCTCGCCGTCTCCCACGGTGAGGACGAGGGCCGAGGGGGCGTAGAGCGAGTCGGGCGCCGTGGGCGCGGCGGTCGCCGTGCCACTGAGGAGACCGACGAGAGCGCCTGCGGCCAGCAACGGGATCGCCGCTGCGGACTTCACGAGGTGACGCATGGTGACAGACCTTCCGCTTGGTGTGACGGACAGCGGTCGAGAGTCTGTCGGGAAGCGGCGCCGGATGCACATCCGACCATCCGTTTTCAGTAACGTTGAGTGTTGAATCAGCTGCATGTGGTGACGGTGATGCCGGTCACTTTTCGCGCGAGCGGGGGAGGCCCACCAGCGGCGCCGCACCCGTCCGTCACCCGTGCGCCGCCCGCTGTTCGCGGCGGACGGCCGGTGACCGGCGCGGAACGGGGCCGGAACCCGTCCGGAACCCGCCCCCGGAAGGGCGGGTTCCGCCGGAGCCACGAGGAGTGTGCCGCTCCGGGCCCTGCTACTCCGGTGTCGGCGGAAGCGACTCGCCCTGCACGGCCTGGATGTCCAGCTCGACCTTCAGCGTGGTGCCGATGGCCGCGATGCCCGCCGCGACGACCTGGTTGTAGGTCATCGCGAAGTCGTGCCGGCGCAGTTCGGTCGTCGCGCGGAACGCCGCCCGCTGCGCGCCTGCGGAGTCCGGGCCGGTGCCCAGGCAGGTCAGGTCGAGGTCGACGTTGCGCACCAGGCCGTGCATGGCCAGCTGCCCGCGCACGGTCCACCGGTCGGCGCCGGCCGCCTCGACTCCGGTGGCGCGGTAGGTGATGTCCGGGTGCTCGGCGACGTTGAGGAAGTCGGCGGAGCGGATGTGCCGGTCGCGCAGCGCGTTTCCGGTGTCGATGCTGTCCGCGCGTATCACCGCCTCGACGCGGGACTTCTCCGGGTCCTCGGCGATGTCGATACGGCCGCCGAACGCCGTGAACCGCCCGTGCACGCTGGAGATCCCCAGGTGCTGGGCGGTGGCGGCGACCCGGGAGTGCGCCGGGTCGATGGTCCACGGACCCGGCGCGGGCAGCCGGGTGCCATCCTGCCGGGTCAGCTCCAGGGTGCCGACGTCGGCCCGCCCCGCCGCGGTCACCAGGGCGGTGACGGCGGCGGGGGCGTAGCCGACGGCGGTGACGAGGACCGTGTACGAGCCCGCGGGCAGCGGCTCGTCGGTACGGACGGAGCCGTCGTCGTCGACGGGCGCGCGCAGCACCTGCTCGCCCGCCGCGTCCGTGACGGTCAGCACCGCGTGCCGCACCGCCCAGCCGTCACGGGTCCGGATGTCCGCACGTACGCCTGCCATCAGCTCGTGTTCCTTCCTTCCGCGCCTCGTCGCGCGCCGTTCAGGACTCGGAATGGAACAGCTCGACGTCGTAGCCGTCGACGCCGCGGCCGTCCACCTTCAGTGCGCTCGCCGCCGGCGGGTAGCCGCTGGCGACGACGGTGTACTCGCCCTCGGCCAGGTCGGTGAACGCGTAGGCACCATCCTCCCCCGTCGTCGATGTGGCGACGACGCCGCCCGCCTCGTCGACGAGTGTGACCCGCGCGTCGGCCAGCGGACGGCGGTCCGTGCCCGCCCGGACGCTGCCCTGGAGGCGTGCGCCCGGGGCCAGCGCGATCTCGACGCACCGGGCGCCGAGCGCGTCGACGTCGACCGGCCGGGCGGCCGGCCGGTGCCCGGGCGCGTTCACGGCGACGGTGAAGGTGCCGGCCGGCAGTTCGTCGAAGGTGAAGTCGCCCTGCTCACCGGTCTTTCCGGTGGCGAGCACGTCGCCGCGCACGTCGGTCACCACGACCCTCGCCTCCGGCACCGGGCGGCCGTCCGCGGCGCTGCGCACCTGGGCGGTGAGGCCCGTGGTGCCCGCCAGCACCGGGTCGTGACGGACCCGGCCCTCGCCGAGGGCGACGGTGGACGCCTGCGGCTGGTGGCCGTCGGCGGCGGCGATCACCACATAGCTGCCGACGGCGGGGGCGTCCAGCGCGTACGAGCCGTCGGCGTGCGTGACGCAGCGGCCGAGCTGCCGTCCGTCCAGGGAGATCAGGGTGACCCGGGAGGCGGGGAGGCCCGTGCCGTCCGCGGCCCGCACCGTGCCCGCGAGCCGCGGCGCGGGCGTGGCGGGCGCGCTCGCGGCGTCGAGCGTCACCGGGGCGGCGGCCACCGGGGCGGCGGGCCCCGTGTCGCCGGCCACCGGGGCGGCGGGTGTCTTCGTCAAGGACGGCCCCTCCTGCGCGGCGTCCTCCTCCATCGCGGACCTGGTGCGCAGCGGCACCTCCGCGATGAACACCACCAGGAGCAGCGCGATCAGGGCGATCGGCGCCGCGTACAGGTAGATGTCGGCGATGCCGTGTCCGTACGCGCTCTCCACCACGGCCCGTACGGGGGCGGGGAGTTCGCTCAGGTCGGGGATGCCGCCGGCCGCCGGGCCGGAGCCGCCGGCCGGGGCGCCCAGCTCCGCCATGCCGTCGCGCACGTAGTCCGCGATGCGCTCGGCGAGCACGGCGCCCAGCACGGAGACGCCGACCGCGCCGCCCAGCGAGCGGAAGAAGGTCACGACGGAGCTGGCGGCACCGAGGTCCCGCGTGTCCACCTGGTTCTGGGTGCACAGGACGAGGTTCTGCATCATCATGCCGACGCCGAGACCGAGCAGGCCCATGAACACCGCGACCTGCCAGTACGCGGTGTCG
The DNA here is from genome assembly GCF_000426325.1 of Streptomyces sp. CNS606. Lineage (NCBI taxonomy): Bacteria > Bacillati > Actinomycetota > Actinomycetes > Kitasatosporales > Streptomycetaceae > Streptomyces > Streptomyces sp. CNS606. The sequence goes on along the minus strand of NZ_KE384521.1, from coordinate 120,919 downwards.
TAGCGCACGCTGCCCAGCAGCGCGAGGCCGCCGGTGAGCAGCACGCCGCCCGCGACGAGCCACGCCTTCCAGCGTCCGGTCCGGGTGATGATCTGCCCGGAGACGGTGGAGGAGACGAACAGCCCGCCGATCATCGGTGTGGTCATCAGTCCGGCCATGGTCGGCGACTCGCCGCGGGCCAGCTGGAAGTACTGGGCCAGGAAGACCGTCGCACCGAACATCGCGACGCCGACGAACAGCGACGCGAGCGAGGCGAGCGTGATGGTGCGGTTGCGGAACAGCCGCAGCGGGACGATCGGCTCCTTCGCCCGCGACTCGACGAGGAGGAAGAGCAGCGCGAGCGCGACCGAGCCGCCCACCATGGCGTAGGTCTGCCAGGACAGCCAGGCGTACGAGTCGCCGGCCAGGGTCACCCACACCAGCAGCAGCGAGACGGAGGCGGCGAAGACGCCGGAGCCCAGCCAGTCGATCCGGACGCCCTGGCGCTTGACCACGGGCAGGTGCAGGGTCTTCTGGAGGACCAGCAGCGCGATCACGGCGAACGGGACGCCGGCGTAGAAGCACCAGCGCCAGCCGAGCCAGGCGGTGTCGGTGATGACGCCGCCGAGCAGCGGGCCGCCGACGGTCGCGACGGCGAACGTGGCGCCCAGGTAGCCGTTGTACCGCCCGCGTTCGCGCGGCGAGATCATGGCGGCCAGGATGATCTGCGCCAGGGCGGTCAGGCCGCCCATGCCTATGCCCTGCACCGCGCGGAAGGCGATCAGCGTGCCGGTGTTCTGTGACAGGCCGGCGCCGCAGGACGCCAGCACGAAGACGACCAGCGACGTCTGGACCAGCACCTTCTTGCTGGTGAGGTCGGCGAGTTTGCCCCACAGCGGGGTGGTGGCGGTCATCGTGAGCAGGGTGGCGGTGACCACCCAGGTGTAGGAGCTCTGGCTGCCGTCCAGGTCGGCGATGATCTGCGGCAGTGCGGTGGAGACGATCGTCGACGACAGGATCGCGACGAACATGCCGAGCAGCAGCCCGGACAGGGCCTCCATGATCTGGCGGTGCGTCATGGGCGGCGCGGCCGCGGAGCCGTCCGTCCGGGGTCCGCCGGCGCGGTGCGCGTGGGCGCGCGTGCTGGTTGCCATGCGAGGGGTCGCTTCTCTCTTACGTGCGGCTGGTGGCGGGGTCGGGTGCGGCGTCCGTGCCGGGCGGGGGGCTGTGACCGCCCCGGGCGCGGCAGTCGCCGAAGGTCCGGCCGAGGCGTTCCAGGAGCGAGGTCAGGGTGGCGACCTCCTCGGCGCTCCAGTCGCCGAGGAACTCGCGCATGGTCTCGGTGGCCAGCTCGCTCAGCTCGTCGAGCCGGCTCTCGCCGCTGGGGGTGAGGCGCAGCAGCCGGGATCTGCCGTCGTGCGGGTCGGGGAGGCGTTCGATCCAGCCGCGGTCGGCGGCGTGCGCGACGTGGCGGCTGGTGACCGAGAGGTCGATGCCGAGCAGTTCGGTGAGCCGGCTCATGCGCATCTCGCCGTGCCGCCGGAGCAGGGTCAGCAGGCCCGCGGACGCGGGCGGGCAGTCGTGCGGCAGGCGCCGGGCGAGCTCGCGGTTGACGACGCCGACGGAGCGCAGCTGGCGGGCCAGCTCGCGGTAGTGGCGGAGGTCCGGCTCCGCGTCCTCCGGTTCCCCGGACACCTTGATGACCTCCTCCACCGACGTTTCGTTGCTTAGGGCAACCATAAGAGCGATTGGTTGTTGCACGCAAGTTGATCTGCGTGCGAACGGCCCCTCCCGAAGGGTTCCGGGGACGCGCGACGGCGTTCTCCGGCGGGGACCGGGGCTGTTTCGGCCGGGCGCGGTTCGCTAGGGTCCTGACCCATGGCTCACAACCCTCACGCACCCCAGGGCCCGAACCCGGGCGGACAGCCCGACCCCGCGGGCAGCACCCAGATGTTCCGCGCCTTCGTCGACGAGGGCGCGCCGCAGCAGCGTGCCGCCGCGACCGGCGGTTCCGGCCCGCGTCTCGGCATGATCCTCGGCATCGTCGTGGTCGTCGCCGTGCTGGCCGGGGTCGCCTGGCTGGCGCTCTCCTGACGCTCCGTCGCTCCGGCGCGGCCGGCCCGACACGCCGTCCCGCGGCCGCCGCCCGGCGGACGCGGTCCGTCGGCGCGCGGGCCGGCCGCCCGCGCGCCGGACCGCTCACTCCTCCGAGATCAGGCCCTCGCGCAGCTGCGCCAGCGTCCGGGTCAGCAGCCGGGAGACGTGCATCTGGGAGATGCCGACCTCCTCACCGATCTGCGACTGCGTCATGTTCGCGAAGAAGCGCAGCATGATGATGCGCCGCTCGCGGGCGGGCAGCCGGGCCAGCAGCGGCTTGAGCGATTCGCGGTACTCCACGCCCTCCAGCGCGGTGTCCTCGTAGCCCAGGCGGTCGGCGAGCGAGCCCTCGCCGCCGTCCTCCTCGACCGAGGGCGTGTCCAGCGACGAGGCCGTGTAGGCGTTGCCCACCGCCAGGCCGTCCACCACGTCCTCCTCGGACACCCCGAGGCACGCCGCGAGTTCGGAGACGGTGGGCGAACGGTCCAGGGTCTGCGACAGCTCGTCGCCGGCCTTGGTCAGCGCCAGCCGCAGCTCCTGGAGGCGGCGCGGCACCCGCACCGACCACGAGGTGTCGCGGAAGAAGCGCTTGATCTCCCCGACGACGGTGGGCATCGCGAACGTCGGGAACTCGACGCCGCGTTCGCAGTCGAAGCGGTCGATCGCCTTGATGAGCCCGATGGTGCCGACCTGGACGATGTCCTCCATCGGCTCGTTGCGGCTGCGGAAGCGGGCCGCGGCGTACCGCACGAGCGGGAGGTTGAGCTCGATCAGGGTGTCGCGGACGTATCCGCGCTCCGGGCTGTCCGCGTCCAGCGCGGCGAGCCGCAGGAACAGGGAGCGGGAGAGGGTGCGGGTGTCGATCGCCGCGCTGTCGGCGGGGGGTGCCGTCTCCTCGGGCACCGCCGGAAGGCCGTGCAGTGCGTCGTCGTCGGTCGTGGTCTCGGTGAGCACCTTCGAGCTGCCCAGTTCTACGGACATGCCACCCCCTTGAGGTCGCGGACGGGTCGCGGCGGCGCCCTTCGGGTGAGAGGCACCTCCTCTTCCATACCTTCGGGTGCGGCCGCATCAAACGCGCTACTCGCAGAATGTCACAAGTCAGCAACACGACGTAGCGCCAAGTCGACAAAGTTTGCCGATCAGAGACCTGCCGTCCGCTCAGCGGGTCCTTCGAAAGAGTTACGCGTCGATCCGGTTTGCGGCCCTCAGGCGGGCGAAGCTCCGGGACAGCAGCCGCGACACGTGCATCTGCGAGACGCCGAGCTCGACGCTGATCTGGGACTGCGTCAGGTTGCGGTAGTAGCGCAGCAGCAGGATGCGCTGCTCCCGTTCGGGGAGCTGCACCAGCAGGTGCCGTACCAGGTCGCGGTGTTCCACGCCGTCCAGCTCCGGGTCCTCGTAGCCGAGCCGGTCCAGCAGGCCGGGCGGCCCGTCCTCGCGCTCCTGCGCGGCCTCCAGCGACGTCGCCCGGTAGGAGCGTCCGGCCTCGATGCAGGCGAGCACGTCCTCCTCGCTCAGCCGCAGCCGCTCCGCGATCTCGGCGGTGGTCGGCGAGCGGCCGTGCAGCACCGTCAGATCCTCGGTCGCCGCGCTGACCTGCACCCACATCTCGTGCAGCCGGCGCGGCACGTGCACGGTCCGCACGTTGTCCCGGAAGTAGCGGCGGATCTCCCCGACGATCGTCGGCATCGCGAACGTGGGGAACTGGACGCCCCGCTCGGGGTCGAAGCGGTCGATGGCGTTGATGAGCCCGATGGTGCCGACCTGGACGACGTCCTCCATCGGCTCGTTGCGGCTGCGGAAGCGGGCGGCGACGTAGCGGACCAGCGGCAGGTTGGCCTCGATCAGCGCGTCCCGCACCCGGTTGTGCGCGGCGCTCCCGGCCTCCAGGCCGGACAGTTCGTCGAAGAGCGCCTGCGTCAGCGCCCGGGCCGCTGCGCTCCGGCTGCGGGGTGCCGCACCGGCCCGGCCGGTGGTCCCGCCGGCCGTCCCGCCGGTACCCGCCGGGCCGCTCGGAGCGCCACCGGCGTCCGCGGCGCCGGTTCCGGCGGCGTCCGCCGCCACGGGATGCCCGGGCGACGCCTGGGGGAGCGTCGGTGACCGGTCCACTCGGCAACCACCCTTCACGCACTCTTCGCGGGTGCGGGTCCGTCCACAGTTCCGGCAAAAGCGGTCATAGCATCACAAGACAGGCGCATGGCGTGCAAGTACCCGAAAACTCCGTGTTGCTGGGCAGTTGGGCCAGATGTACGACGAACACGGGTCCGGACGGAACCGCGCGCGGGTGGTCCCGGGCGGGTCCGGCGGGGCGCCGTCGCCGTCAGTCGACCAGCTCGGTCATGAACTCGCCGACGCTCTTGGCGGCGGTGGATATGCCCTCGAAGCCGACCCCGACGAACTCCGTAGCCCGGGCGGGCGACGTGATGATCGTCCACAGGACGAAGACGACGACGACGTAAACCACGACCTTCTTGATGTCCACCGCTTGCGCCTCCCGGCCCTGCCGGCCCCGTGTCGATCTCGTGTGCGATCTGCCGTTCGATCGCGCGAGTCTAACCACCCGGGGCCGCCCGCGGCCCAGCCCCGGGACGGAAGCGCGCGGACGCGACGCGGGGAAGGTGCCGGGAGCGGAGCGGACACGGCGAAGGGCCGGACCCGACGGGTCCGGCCCTTCGCCGTACTGCTGAGCGGTAGCGGTGGGATTTGAACCCACGGAGGAGTTGCCCCCTCACTCGCTTTCGAGGCGAGCTCCTTCGGCCGCTCGGACACGCTACCGAGAGGAAGCCTATCCCACCGTCGCCGTCAGCCGAAATCGGTATCCGGGCGGGGACGCGAGCCGGGGTGCGGTGTCCCCCGGGCCCCGCGGAAGAAGTCCGTGAGCAGCGCGCCGCAGGCATCGGCCAGGACGCCGTGCACCACCTCGGGGCGGTGGTTGAGGCGGCGGTCGCGCACCACGTCCCACAGCGAGCCCGCCGCGCCCGCCTTGGGGTCGAGAGCGCCGAACACCACGCGCTCCACGCGGGAGAGCACCGCGGCGCCCGCGCACATCGTGCACGGCTCCAGGGTGACGACGAGGGTGCAGCCGGGCAGGCGCCACTCGCCGCGGGCGCGGGCCGCGGCGCGGAGGGCGAGGACCTCGGCGTGGGCCGTCGGGTCTCCGGTGGCTTCGCGGGCGTTGCGGGCGCGGGCGAGCGGCGCGCCGTCCGGGCCGAGGACGACGGCGCCGACGGGGACGTCGGCGGTCTCCAGGGCGAGGCGCGCCTCGGTGAGCGCCTGGCGCATCGGCTCCGCCCACGGGTCCCGCACGGGGTCGTTCATGAGCCCGTTCTACCGCACCCGCCGGATGCCCCGGCGCGCGGCGACTCCGCACCCTCGGCTTTCCCCCGGTGCCGACCCCGCAGCCGTCCCCGGAGCCCGCGCCGCCCGCCGGCCCCGGGGGCGCAATGCCGGTACCGCTCGTCGGGCACCTCGCGCACGGGATGCCGGGTACGGCCCGCGCTCCGGCGCACGGGCGTTGCACCGGAGCCGCGCACCGGGCCGGGCGAGGGGCCACCGGCGCGCCCTGAACGTCGGCCGGCCCGCGGCGGGGCTCAGCGCACGGCTTCGAGCATGTCCGTGCAGCCGAGGGCGTCGGCGATCTCCGTCAGGGCGTCCTCCGCGGTGAGGGACAGCACCGCCGCCGGGTCCATGCCGAGGTCGGTGAGCAGTTCCGCGTCACCCAGCGGCCCGGCCGGCACCTGCTCGGATCCGGAGTCGTCGGCCGGGCCGTCCGCCGTCGCGGACTCCGGCTCGCCGTCCTCCGTCCCGTCGAGGTCCACGAGCTGCTCGAGGGCGGCGAGGTCCTCCGGTTCGCGGCCGAGCAGCTCGTCGGAGAGCAGGATCTCGCCGTAGGCGCTGCGCAGGGCGGCCGCGGCGTCGGAGACGAAGACGCGCGGGTCGTCCTCCCCGTCCACCCGGACGACGCCGAACCAGGCGCCGTCCTGTTCGATGCAGACGAGCACCGTCTCCTCGTCGCCCACGGCCTCGCGTGCCAGGTCGGCGAGATCGGTGAGCGTCTCCACGTCGTCGAGTTCTGTGTCGCTCGCTTGCCATCCGTCGTCGGTGCGAGCGAGCAGTGCGGCGAAATACACCTGACTCTCCCACTGGTTTTCCGTGTGCCCGAGTTGGTGACGAGGACCGTGCGATCGCGACCGTGCGGTCCCAGTCGAATCGTGGCAGAAACAGCGGCTTCGCGAAGCCTCTTCGACGTGGCGTCGTGTCGGGTTTCCGGCGGCGGGCGTCGCGACCCGCCGATCTCACCAGCGAAAGGTCCGCATTCGCATCTGGTGCCGCATACGTGCCACCCGGGCGCGCCGCGGCTGGACGCGCTCCCGGAGCTCCTTGGCCTCGTTCAGCTCGCGCAGGAAGCGGGCTCGCCGCCGCAGCCGCTCGTGGTCGATCTCGGGGCTCGCGCCCTCGCCGGCCGTCTCGGCGGCCGCTCCCCGCTCGCGGGTTCTGCCTTTGTCGGGCATATGCACACCTCCGGCGTACACGACCACTGTCTCCCCCGGTGCCGGGCGTACGCCACTGCTGGGCGTGCAGATGCCTCCGTTACTGTCGAGGTCATGCAGACCCACGTCGTCGACCACCCGCTGGTGGCCCACAAGCTGACCACCCTGCGCGACGAGCGCACCGATTCCCCCACCTTCCGCCGCCTCGCCGACGAGCTGGTCACGCTCCTCGCGTACGAGGCGACGCGGGACGTGCGCACGGAGGAGGTGGACATCACCACGCCGGTCACGTCGACGAGCGGGGTACGGCTGTCGCACCCGCGCCCGCTCGTGGTGCCGATCCTGCGTGCCGGGCTGGGGATGCTGGAGGGCATGGTGCGGCTGCTGCCGACGGCGGAGGTCGGCTTCCTGGGCATGATCCGCGACGAGGACACCCTCCAGCCGTCGACGTACGCCACCCGGATGCCGGACGACCTGTCCGGCCGGCAGGTGTACGTGCTGGACCCGATGCTGGCGACCGGCGGGACGCTGGTGGCCGCGATCCAGGAACTGATCCACCGCGGTGCCGACGACGTCACGGCGCTCTGCCTGCTGGCCGCGCCGGAGGGCATCGACCTGATGGAGCGGGAGCTGGCGGGGGCCCCGGTCCGGGTCGTCACCGCGGCGATCGACCGGCGCCTGAACGAGCACGGCTACATCGTGCCGGGGCTCGGCGACGCCGGGGACCGCATGTACGGCACCGCGGGCTGAGACCCGCGCGGGGTGCCCGGCCCGGTGCGCGTCTCGGCCCGGTGGCCGCCGCCGGGCCGTCGGCCGCCCTCGCGGGGTGTCAGCAGCTCGGTGACGGCTTCGGGGAGGGCTGCGCCAGCGCGGTCAGCGCGCGGTCGGCGTCCTTCTGCTTCGCCAGCCCCTTGAAGTCGTTGCCGATCACCAGGTCGACGTCGTCGCCCTCACGGGCGTCGTGGCGGGTCTTCGCGTCCTCCAGCTGCGTGCCGAGCACCTTCATCCGGGCGAGGGTCTCGGCGCCCGCGGCGCCGATGAGCAGGCCGGGGGCGTCGACCTTGTGGTCGAGGTGCGCGGGGGCGTTGGCGATCTCCCCGACGGCGAAGCCGCGCTTCTTCAGCTCCTTCGCCGTCTTGGCGGCGAGGCCGCTGCGCGAGGTCGCGTTGAGCACGTTCACGGTGACCTTGCCCGGCTTCGGCACGGCCGTCGGGGACACCCCCTCGCCGGCCTTCCCCTCGCCGGCCTTCCCGTTCCGCTGCGCGCCGGGCCGCGCGGAGGCGGACGCCTGCTCGGCGTTGCGCCCGTCGGCGGATGACGTGCCGTCCTGGGCGTGGCACTGGTCCCCGGTGCGGCCGGCGGCCTGGGCGGAGTCGCCGTTGCCCGCGAACACGCCGACGATCTGCAGCGAGCCCCAGCCGACCAGGCCGAGGGTCATCGCCGTCGCCAGGCCGGCGAGCACGATCTTGCGGCGGTTGCGCGGGCGCCGCATGCGCGGGTAGCGATCACCCTTGATGCGGTACTGGCCGCCCATGCCGGGGGGAGTGAGCATGCTCATGAGCGCAGGGTAGTGCGCGCCGGGTGCATTGCCTATTGGATGATCAACGGTGTGCCGTAACGAATCGGCCGTACGGCGCAGTACAACCGCTCGTACGGCCGTCGCCGCTGTTGACCCGGACGGGTGGCGCCGTGCGGCGCCGCGCGCCGTGAGGCGGCGGTGGAGCCCTCACGGAGCCGTCGCGCGGGTGGGCTCAGTCGAGTTCGAGGACGCGCGCGTGCAGGATCTGCCGCTGCTGGAGTGCGGCGCGCACGGCGCGGTGCAGGCCGTCCTCGAGGTACAGGTCGCCCTGCCACTTCACGACGTGGGCGAACAGGTCGCCGTAGAAGGTGGAGTCCTCGGCGAGCAGAGTCTCCAGGTCGAGCTGGCCCTTGGTCGTGACGAGCTGGTCCAGGCGCACCGGACGTGGGGCGACGTCCGCCCACTGGCGGGTGCTTTCCCGGCCGTGGTCCGGGTACGGCCGCCCGTTTCCGATTCGCTTGAAGATCACACGGAAAGCCTACCGGGCGACCGCCGTCGTACGCAGCCTCGGTGCGCGGGCGAGGTGTGAGGAGATCGCGCGCGCGGGGGCGTGTGGTAGGCGTGAACGCGCGCGCGGCGCGGGCTGTGCGCCCGCGTCGCGCGCCGTTCCGGGCCGGTGGCCCGTCCGGTCTCCCCGGTCCGTTACTCCGTCACCTCACCGCAGCCGGCGTGGGCGCCGCCGTGGGCGTGCTCGCGCTCGGCGCCGTTCTCCGGCGAAGGGGAGGCCAGCGACTTCGACTTCGCCTCCGCCGCGCCCTTCGCCACGGCGGCGTCCACGGCGCTGGTGTCCCAGGCGTAGGTGCCGACCGCGTGCGCGATGACGTTCACGTTGGCGTCGAAGGCCGCCATGCTGATGTTGTCCAGGTCGTCGCACGCCGCGTGGTAGCACGGGTCGTACGCGACGCCCGCCTCCCCGCCCCACAGTTCGGCCTGCTCCGGGGTCTTGACGCCCTCCGCTCCCGTGAAGGTGCCGCCGGAGGGGATGTCGACCGCGATGAAGGGGCCGTAGTCGCTGCGGCCGGTGAAGTCGGTACCGCGCGGCGCGTACCCGGCCCGGTCCATGAAGCCGTTGATGCCCGCCTCGATCTCGGCGGAACCCGCCGGGCCCGGGCCCGCGCCGACGCCGTCCGAGTCGTCGCCGTCGTAGACGAACAGGCCGTAGTTCGGGGACGCGATCATGTCGAAGTTGAGGTAGAGCGCGATCTCCTCGCGCTGCTCCTCGGACAGTCCGGCGACGTAGTGCTCGGAGCCGATAAGGCCCAGCTCCTCCGCCGACCAGAACGCGAACCGCACCGTGTTCTCATGCGTGCCGTGCCGGTCGGCGCGGGCGAGTTCCAGCGCGGCCTCCAGCAGACCGGCCGTGCCGGAGCCGTTGTCGTTGATGCCGGGACCCTCGGACACGCCGTCCAGGTGGGCGCCGAGCATCACCGTGTTCGCCGCGTCGCCGCCGCGGGTCTCGGCGAGCACGTTGGAGGTGGTGCGCTCCTCCTGGAGTTCGCGCACCTCCAGGTTCACCACGACCTCGCCCTCCGCGGCGGCTGCCGCCAGCGCCCGGCCGTCCGCCTGGCCGACGCCGCCGGTCGGGATGCGGGCCGCGTCCGGGCTGCCGAGCGTGCCGTTCAGCTCGCCCTCGGTGTTGTTGTAGATGATTGCGCCGGCCGCGCCGGCGTCCGCGGCGTTCTGCTGCTTCTGCGCGAACGTGCAGGCGCCGCGCTGGATCAGAGCGATCTTCCCGGTGTAGTCGCCGCCGTCGAAGTCCGCGGCCTCGCAGCCGGTGCTGTCGTCCTCCGGCACTGCCGCCACCGGGGCTTCCAGGCCGCCCTCCGGCGTGCTCTTGGTGTACGTCATGAGCCGGACGGGCACCTCGCGGGCGTCCGGCGACTCCACGTGCAGCTTCTCGGCGAGCGTCTCCACGTAGGTGAAGTCGAACTCCTGGTACGTCACGTCGTAGCCGGCGCCGCGCAGCAGCGTCCCCACGTACCAGGCGGACAGGTCGTGGCCCTGCGAACCGGCGGCGCGGTTGCTGTCGCTGATGTCCGCGAGGGCCTGGAAGACCCGCAGGTGCCACTTGGCGTCGTCCGCCTCGGCCCGCTTCACGAGCTTCCGCGCGAGCTGTTCCCCCTTCTTCGCCGGGTCGGGCGAGGCGCTGGCACCGGTGGAGGAGGCCAGCATCAGGGGTGCGGCGAGCGCCGCGGCGGCGAGTGCCGCGACGCCTCGGCGTCTGAGGGATGGCGATACGTGCACGGCCAGGGTCCTTCCGTGGGCGGCGAACCGGACTGTTCGACGTGAGCGGCTGCGTGTCCGCGATGCGGACGCGGTGAGGGGGGCGTGGCCACCCGGCGGCCCGCTGGAACGCCTGCGGCACACATCCGCGTCCCGCGGCCCGCCCCAACACCGGTGCGGTGCCGGAATGTTCGCTTTGCCCGGCTCCGTCTCGGCCCGGGCCGGGACCTCACCAGCGGTTCGGGTCGTCGTAGTACCGGTCGTCCGGCGGCGGGTTGTACGGCGGGTTGCGGTCCCCGTCGTGCCGCCGCTTCGTCCAGGTGAGGAACAGGCCGATGAGCAGACCGGCGGCACCGCCCCAGATGAGGATCGTCCCGAGGATCTGCAGGTCGATGCCCTCCGGGTTCCAGGTGATGGCGTACTTCAGGATCGCGCCGATGATGATCAGCGCGAGCCCGCCGGCTGCGGTCATGGCGGAGGGGCCTCCTTGGCTGCGCGTGCGGGCCGCCGTACGCCTGCCGCAGACGGCCGCTCCCCTCCAGTCGAGAGCACACCGCCCCGCGCCGCGACCGCTGCTACTGCACGGGGGTGACGCAGCGTCGGCCACCGCCTACCATCGGCTCCGACACGGAGGAGGTCCGGTCGACGGGCGTCCGGCCGTGCGCGGCGGCCCCCGTCCACCGGCCGGGGGAGCGGAGAACCGGTGACGGAGAAGCCCTACGTAGCGATCGTCGACACGTACCAGCCCACGCGGCGGCTGGTGCCGGAGTTCCGGGCGCGGGGATACGGATGCGTGCGTGTGCAGAGCGGTCCCGAGGTCCCGGAGGCTTTCCGGGCGGCCCTCGACCTGACGCACTTCGAGGACAACATCGTCCATCACGGCGATCTCGACCGGACGGTCGACCTGCTGGCCGCCTACCGTCCCGCCGCGGTCGTCCCCGGCGGCGAGCACGGCGTCGAGTTCGCGGACCTGCTCAGCGAGCGCCTCGGACTGGTGTCGAACGGCACCGAGCGCAGCGCGGTCCGGCGGGACAAGTTCGCCATGAACGAGGCGCTGCGCGCCGCGGGCGTGCCCGCGGCGGAACAACTGTGTGTGGAAGGCGAGGAGGAGCTGCTGCGCTGGCACACGGCGCTCGGCCGCCGCGCCGTGGTCAAGCCGCTGCGCAGCGGCGGCGGTGACGGCGTCTTCTTCTGCGACACCCCGGAGCAGTCCTGCGCGGCCTACCGGTCGATCCTCGGATCCGGACACATCTACGGGGGTGACAACGAGGGCGCTGTGGCCCAGGAGTACCTGGCGGGCACCGAGTTCATGGTCAACACGGTCTCCCGGGACGGCCTGCACCGGGTGTGCGACATCTGGCGGACGACCCGCCTGTCGGCCAACGGGGTACTCGACCTGTGCGCGTCGGTGCACGCCGTGCCGAGGCGGGGGCCGGAGGGCGAGCAGCTCGGGGACTACGCCGCGCGGGTGCTGGACGCGCTGGGCATCCGGCACGGTCCGGCGCATCTGGAGGTCAAGCTCACTCCGCAGGGTCCGCGGCTGATCGAGGCGGGTGCGCGCATCGCCGGGGGGGAGATCCCGCACTACGCCGAGCTGGCCCTCGGCGAGTCGCAGCTCGGCTGGACGGCACGTGCCTACACCGACCCCGCGGGCTTCCGTGCGGAGTACGGGCGTGACTACCGGCTGCGCCGGCACTTCGCGTCCGTGGCCCTGATCTCCCCGGTGGACGGTGTGCTGGGCGGCTACCCGCAGCGTGCGGCGCTGGACGGTCTGGAGAGCCTGCACGACGTGCGCACCCTGGTGGCGCCCGGTTCACGGCTGCGCCGCACCGTCGACGACCTGACCTACCCGATGATCGTCAACCTCGCGCACGAGGTCGAGGAAGTGGTGCTGCGGGACGCCCAGACGGTGCGCTACCTCGACGGCGCCGCCTTCTACGAGCGGGCCTGACCACCGGACGCCGTCGTCAGCTCCTCGGAGTCGCTCAGGATTCCGGAGGTGGCGACGAGGTAGCCGAGTTGCGCGCGACTCCCGCTGCCGAGTGCTTCGGAGACCTTGCGGATGTGCTCGGCGACGGTCCGGCGGCTGGTTCCCACGCGTCGGGCGATCGACGCGTCGGTCTCACCGGAGATGACGGCGCGCAGGATGCTCTTCTGGATGTCGGTGACCACGATGCTGGGCCGCTCGGAGAATCCCGGGTTCTGCAGCGGCACGCTGCGCCGCCAGTCGCGCTCGAACGCCTGCACCATGAAGCGGACCACGGCCGGGTGCCGGATCTCCAGTGCGGCTGCGGCCCGGTCCTCGGAGACCGGGATGAAGGCCACAGCCCGGTCGCAGACGATGAGCCGCTCGAACACCTCGGTCAGCGTGCGCATCTCCGCGCCGGCGGCGAGAGCCTGTTCCACGTAGGCCAGGGTCGGCCCGTGGGAGCGGACGGTGTGCTGGTAGAGGGTGCGCTGACGGACGCCCCGGGCGAGCAGCCGGATGTCGCGGTCCAGGGCGTCCGCGAGGTGCGCGGCCGGACGTCCGCCACCCGGCTGGGCGGTCAGCAGCTCGTCCCGGCACTCGTCGATCGCCGCCGCCAGCGCGTCGTTGATGACGTGTGCGCCGCGCAGGAGCGTCAGGGGTGGCGTCTCCCGGCCCCGGACACCCCGGTAGGCGGAGTCGAAGGCGGCGTACGCCGCCTGGGCGGTCCGTTCCGCCGCACGCAGGTCGGCTATGCGGCGGCGGAGCGGTTCCATGACGGCGAAGGACGCGGCGAGCGGGGGGACGGCCTGCACGTCGGCCGGGTCGCCGTCTCCGGTCGTGACCAGCTGCAGGCCTTGCAGGCAGTCCGGGGCTCTGCGCTCCGGACGCTCCCCCTGCAGAACCTCCCCGTAGTACTCGAGCGCGTACTCACAAGGAGACGGTATGGGCGATTTGTCGCATCCGCTCCGCTTCGTGCACTCTTGTAGCTGCTTCACGATGATGCAACTTACATCCGTGCACCCCTTCCTGTCTGGCGACCCGGTGTCCCTGGACCGGAAACTGGATGCGCCGGAACGGGTCCGGCGCAAACGGGAGGAAAAAAGAATGACTGCTCGTCGGTTCCGGCTCGCCGCCATGTCTTCTCTGGCCGTGGTTTCCGCCGCGTTAACCGTCTTCTGTGCGGCCGGTGTACAGGAAGTGCGGGCCGATTCCGGCTGGGGTCCCGGCCCCGAACCCGTGCCCGGAGGAAAGAGGGCGGCCGTGACCTCGCCGGCCGATTCCGGTGCCGGCGCCGGTACTTTCGGAGATTCCGCATCCCGGGTGGAGCGTGCCGCTCCCGCGCTTCAGGACTTCCGGGTGAACCTCTGAGGGGAAGCAGGCGATGGATCTACGTTCCGCTCGGTATTTCGTCGCGGTGGCGGAAGAGCTGCATTTCGGCAGGGCGGCGAAGAGAATGCACATCTCGCAGCCCGGGCTTTCGCAGGGAATCCGGTCACTGGAACGCGTCCTCGGCATCCCCCTCTTCGAACGCAGCAGGCAGCGGGTCTCCCTCACCGCGATGGGCGAGGCCCTGCTGCCCGGCGTGCGGAGACTCCTGGCGTCCGCCGACGAGGTGGAGGCCGTGGCGAGCGGCCTGGCGGAGCAGTTCCACGGCACGCTCAGCCTCGGCTACACGCGATCGGGCGGCCTCGGGGTCTCCTCGGAGCTGACGTCGGCCTTCCGCCGCGCCCATCCGCAGATCAGGCTGGTGACGTCGCAGGGCACGAGCGGGGGGAACATCGACGCGCTGCTGCGGCGCCGGCTGGACTGCGCGTTCGTGCGTCCGCCGGTGTCGGCCGCCGGGGCGCTCGGGTTCCTGACCGTGGGCCGCGAGGAGGTGCTCGTCGGGCTGCCCGTCGGGCACCGCCTGTCCGCCGTGCCGAACCTGTCGTGCGCGGACCTGGTCCGGGAACCGCTGGTGTTCTTCCCCCGCTCTGCGGGCGGCCTCTGGGACGCGATCGTCGACGCGGTCTACGGACCGCGGGCGACGCCACCGGTGTGCCGGGAGGAACCGGACGTGCCGCACATGCTGGTGGCCGTCGCCGAGGGGGTCGGCATCACGCTCGTCACCGAGGAGTCGGCGGCCGTGCTGGACGTGCCGGGGGTCGTGCTGCGGCGGTTGCGCGACGCCCCGACGGTGCGTCTCGACCTGGCCTGGCACCGTGACAACACCAACGTCGCGGTGCGCACGTTCGTCGCCTACGCGCACGGCGCGGTCGCCCCTCGCGCCGCCGAGCGGGCGGGGGCCGTGCGGGGCGTCCCGCCCGGCCCCCGGTCCCTGCTGGTCAGACCACGCACGCGGTCTGCGCCGGTACGGAGTGCCGCGAGCTGACCGGCACGCGGGTGCCGGTCTGCCGGCCCCGGAGCTCCAGCGTGCAGCACTTCACGCTGCCACCGGCCTTCAGCAACTCGGAGAGGTCCACGCCGATCGGGCGGTAACCCCGTTCGGCGAGCCGTCCGAGCAGGCCGGTGGCGGCTTCGGGCAGGACGACGTTCCGCCCGTCCGAGGTGGCGTTCAGCCCGAACACGGCGGCGTCCGCAGCGGTGGCGAGGACCGCGTCGGGGAACAGCTCGCGCAGCACCTCGCGGCTGCCCGGGGAGAAGGCCCCGGGGTAGTACATGACGTTGTCGTCGTCGAGCACGGACAGCGCGGTGTCCAGGTGGTAGAAGTGCTCGTCCACGAGCCGCAGTCCGATCACGGGGCGCCCGAAGAACTCCTGCGCCTCCGCGTGCGACGCGGGGTCGGTGCGGAAGCCCGTGCCGGCGAGGATCCGGCGCCCGGCGACGAGGTAGTCGCCCTCACCCTCGTTGACGTGCTGCGGGTCCTGGACGGTGTACCCGCGCTCGCGCAGCCACCGGGCGTACGCCGGGCCCTCGGCCCGCCGTTCGGCGTTCCGGAAGCGCGCGGCCAGCACCTTCCCGTCCAGCACCGTCGCCCCGTTCGCCGCGAACACCATGTCGGGGAGGCCCGGTTCGGGGTCGATCAGCTCCACGGTGTGGCCGAGGGAGAGGTAGAGGTCGTGCAGACGCTGCCACTGGGCGCAGGCCAGATCCGGGTCGACCGGCTTTCCGGGGTCCATCCAGGGGTTGATCGAATAGACCACGTCGAAGTGCGTGGGCCGGCACATCAGGTAGTGGCGGGGCCGGGCCTGCCGGCGCCCGTCGGTGTGTGCGGGGGGCATGGGGTCTCCTCCGGGAGGGTCGCGGTCGTCAGGGGCGGGAGTCGGCGGACCGCTCCCGCACGAGCAGCGGGGTCTTCCCGGAGCGCTCGTTCACGGTGAAGTCGCCGGACGCGTCGACCGCGAAGGCGTCCGGCGCCTCGGTCTCCACCTCGTAGCCCATCCGGTAGACCTGGTTGAGGACCGTGCGGTGCACCCGCTGCGCGACCTCCTCGCGGTCCGCGCCGGGACGGACCTTCACCCGCAGTTCCATCCGCTCGTGCGGCCGGCCGTGGTCGAACAGGGCCACCTGGACGTCGGTGACCGCGTCGTCGAGCCGCGCCGCGTCCTCGATCTCCTGCGCGGTGATGAGCACGCTCAGGAACTTCAGCTGCGGGTCGTCGCGGCCGGTGACCCGCAGCGCCGCTCCCGGCCTGCCGCACGCGCAGGAGACGAACTCGCCGCGGTCGCCGATGCGGTAGCGCACCACCGGGTTGACGCACTCGGGGTGCAGGTTGGTCACCAGCACCAGGCCGTCCACCAGCTCGACGTGCTGGTACGGCATCAGGTGGAAGGTGTCGAGGTCGCAGGCCGGGCCGTTGTGCCCCACGACCCAGGTCTCGGTCGAGCCGTAGACGCCGTGCAGCTCGGCGTCGGGCAGGCAGCGCCGCACCACCTGCAGGGCGTGCGGGCCGAACGCCTCGCCGGTCCACAGGAGTGTGCGGAACGGCGGCGGCGTCCGGCCCTCCGCCTCGCAGAACTCCAGCAGATGGGCGATCTGGCTCTGGGTGGCGTTGAGCGCGGTGGCGCCGACGGACTCCGTGAAGTCCAGCCATTCGGCGAGGCGTGTGTCCTCCACCGCACCCAGCGGGATCGTCACCGCCCCGCTGGCGTGGGCGAGGGCGTTGAAGAAGTTGTGCGAGGAGCAGAGCCGGCCGGGGGTGTCGTAGTTGAGCAGCACGTCGTCCGCGGCGAGGGGGTTCCAGGCCGCGTGGACCTCGTCGATGAGCTGACCGCTGGGCACCAGGCTCAGCTTCGGCGCCGAGGTGGTGCCGCCGCTGCCGAGGACGATGGCGCCGTGCGCGCGACGCCGCGCCCGCTGCAGGACGTCCGGGAGTGCGGTGCGGAAGTCGTCCTTGGTGAGGACGGGCAGATCGGCCAGCTCCGGCTCCGCCTTCCGGCGGGCCTCGTCGTAGCGAGCGGAGAGCGCGGGCAGTTCCGACATGCGGGCCAGCAGGTCGCGGACCACGTCGGCGGGAAGTCCGGTCAGTGGGGTCGGGGCGGTTTCCGGGAGGGTCGGGGCCGTCATGAGGGTCGACTCCAATCGCGCGGTGGCGGAACGGATGAAGGGCACCGCCGAGTCAGCCACGGCCCGCCCGGCGTGTCCAAGGAAATCTCCGGCTCACCTGATCACCGGTGCTTATGAGAACTGGTGAAGGAATACTCGTCCGGTACTTCGCTATTCCTCATCACCGGGTCTTATCTGCTGACGCGAAGCCGTTATTGGACGTCGGTCGCGGACCTTGCCAGAGTCGTCGCGGTATCGGCGCCCATCCGCAACGCACGACGAATCGAGGCTGAGGTCAGGCATGTTGATCCGTGACCGTTCGGGGCTCGACCTGCTCCGGCTCGCCCAGGAAGAGATCCGGGAGACGCGCCGTGCGGCGCCTTCCGCCGAGTTCTACGCGGGAAAGCTCGCACAGGTCTGGGACAGGGCACGAAAGTCCGAGGCATTCTCGGAGATCGGTGACTTCTCCCCGGAGGACTTCGCCTCGCTCCCGCTGACGGGCAAGGACGACCTCAAGGCGCACCCGTGGCGGTACGCGGTCGCCGACCTGCCCGCGGCCGCCAAGTACTACGAGACCACCGGCACGTCGGGCCGGGTCACGCCCACGCCCCGTCTCCTGGAGGACATCGTCTGGAACACCGTCTCCGTCGCGGAGGCGTGGCGGGGTGTGCTCGGGCCTTCGGAACGGGTGGCGATCCTGCTCCCCTCCGACATCGTTCCGGTCGCGGACCTGATCGTCTCCGTGTGCGAGTACCTCGGCCTGCCGCACTCCCGCGTCTACCCCTTCGCCACCGGCATCTCCGACTGGGACCGGCTCACTCAGCTGTGGCGTTCGCTGCGCCCCACGACGGTGTTCGCCGCACCGGGCGTCATGCTCCAGCTCACCCGGCTGCTCGCCCGGCGCGGCGAGCTGGAGGAGCTGAGTGCCACCGCGGACAACCTGATGCTGCTCGGCGAAGTGAGCACGCCCGCCCTGCGGACCCGGCTGGGCGCCTGGTGGGACGCCGACGCGTACGACGTCAGCTACGGGAGCACCGAGACCGGCACGCTCGCCGCGACGTGCCCCCGGGGCCGGCTCCATCTCCTGCGCGGCTCGCACTACTTCGAGCTGGTCACGGACCGCGGGGTGGTGCCGGACCCGCGAGAGGGCGTCGGGCGGCTGGTGACCACACCGCTCAACCTCCACGCACGTCCGCTGCTGCGCATGGACACCGGGGACGAGGTCGAGATCACCGGGGCCGGCTGCGGCTGCGGCGACCCCGCTCCGGTTCTCGTGGTGCGCGGGCGCAGCAGTGAGGCCCTCCGGGTCGCGGACGCGCGCCTGACCGTGCACACCGTGGAGCAGGTGGTCTACGGGACCACGTCGGCCGCCGGCTACCTGCTGGAGATCGACGAGGGCGGCGACTCCGCCCGCCTGCTGCTGGAACGTTTCGCGGGCCGCGATCCGGACCGCGAACGGGCCGACGTGACGGCCGTCCAGGACGCCTCCCGGGAAGCCTTCGGCCTGACCTGGAGCGAGGTGGCCTTCGTCAACTCGCTGCCCGCCCGGACCAAGAGCGGCGCCTCACAGAAGAGCTGGAAGCGCTCCAACGTGCGCGTCGTGGAGCGTGCCGCATGAGCGCGCCCACGTCTCTCCCCGGCACCCTCGACACCCCCGACACCTCCGGCACCCCCGACACCTCCGGCACCCCCGCGGCCCCCCGCGGCGTCACCTCCGGCGAGCCGGACCTGTGGTGCACGTACGCGGCGCTGCGGACGCTCTCCTGGCTCGGACGTGCGCCGGAGCCGGCCGCCGGTGCGGAGCCGACCTCGCGGTACCTCCACGGGCGCCGCAACCCCGACGGAGGGTACGCCTGGAGCGTCGGGATGCCCTCCGACGCCTGGGCGACGTTCTACTGCACGCAGGCGCTGCGCGACCTCGGCGAGCAGGTGCCGGATCCGGCACACGTCGCCGAGTGGCTCGCCGCCACCTGGTCGGGAGACGCCTACGCGATGACGCCCGGCCAGGCCCCGGACGTGTGGGCCACGCACTTCTCCACCCGCACCGCGGTGGCCGTCTGCGGCACGGACGTGCCGGACCGGCACCGCCTGCTGGACTGGCTGCGTTCCCTGCAGACCGCGGGCGGCGGACTGGCCTGGAACCCCGGCTCCACCGCGGCCGACGTCCGGGCCTGCCACTACGGCGTGGCCGCCTGGCAGGCGCTCGACACCGTCGAATCGGTCGCACCGCCCTGGGACGTCCCCGCGCTCGTCGGCTGGCTGCGCCGGCAGCAGGCCCCGGACGGCGGATTCCGCTTCTCCCCGGGTGCCCGGACGCCGTGCATGTGGGCCACCTACCGCGCCACGACGGCGCTGCGCGCCCTGGGAGCCGCCCCCGAACGCCCCGCCGAGCCGTGGATCCGTGCCCGGCGCGGAGCCTCCGGCGCCTTCGTGCGCTGGGAGGGCTACGAGGTCGAAGACGTGTGGGCGTCGTTCTGCGCGGTCGGCGCGCTGCAGGCGATCGACGCCCCGACGGCCGCCGTCGCGGACCGGGTCGCGGACCGGGTGGCCGAACTCGCCTGTCCCGGCGGTGGCTACACCTACCGCGAACCGGCGTCCGCCGCCGACGTACTGACCACGGCCGCAGCCCTGATCGCCGCTCCCCCCGGCGACCCGGCCCGTCCGGCCCGGACCGCCTGGCTCGAAGGCTGCCAACTGCCCAACGAGGGCGGGCTGATGTACATGCCCGGCCGGGGCAGCGAGATCCGCTGCACGTTGTGGGCCCTGACCGCCGGAGCGTTCAGCGGGCCGGGCGACGGCGAAGCCCGCGACCGCATCCGCCGGTGGCTCGGCGCACTCCAGAACACCGACGGCGGTTTCGGCTTCTGGGAGGGCCGGGGCTCGGACCTGCTGTCCACCGCCGCCGCGGTCGCGGTGGCCGGGTGCCTGGGCCTGTCCGTCGCCGACGCGATGGACGCCGCGTCACTCGAGCGCTTCACCGCCGGGTGGGAGTCCTCCCCGGAGGGAGCCGGCCGACCGGCCGGCCTGCGGCCCGGACTGCAGCGGGCGCGCATCCGCCGCGCCCTGGGCGGCGCCGACCGGGCCGACGTGGCGGCGCTCCTGGAGGAGCACCGGGTGCGCGGCGGCGGATGGGCGAACACCGGCCGCCGCATGCCCGACCTGCTCTCCACGTACGAGGCGGTGGCCACCGCCGACCTCTTCGGCATCCCCCTGGACCCGGAGCACCTGCGGCGCTTCGTCGACCGGGTCCACGGCCCGGAGGGCACCGCCTGGAGCCCGCTGGCCCCCGCTGCCGGAGGGACGCTCGCCGACTGCCTCGGGACCCTGCTCCGCCGCCGGACCGAGCAGACCGGCGACCACCCCGCACCCCTGCCCCCACTCGTCCTCTCCTGAGACCCCGCCGGAGACCGTCATGCCCACCATCCACGTCAGCGGCTCCCCCGTGCCGGTGCCCGCCCGGAGAGCGGCGGCCCTGCGCCTCACCCGATGGCTCAGCGGCCACGGCGTGCCCGCCGGGCACGTGGTGCTGCGCTTCACCACCACCGAACCGCAGAGCGTCTTCACCGGCGGGCTCCCGGCCGAGGCGCTGCCCTCCGAGGGCTCCGGCCCGCAGCACCTCGCGGTGACCGTCTGCGTCGGCCCCGACCGCGCCGAGGACTTCCGCACGGCCCTGGCCGAGGAGATCGCCGGCGCCCTGGGCGCCTCCGCCGCAACACCGTTCCTCTACATCGAGTTCCGGACCACCGACCCGGCGCAGGTCTACCTGGGCGATTCCGGACGGTTGCGCCGGGCCGCCGACGTCGCCGCCCGCAGAAAGGACCGCACATGACCGTCACCGTCCCCACCGAGGAGCAGACCCGGGTACGCGTCCGCGGGGCGCTGGAGCCGCTGCTCGGCGAGCCCCTGGCCGCCGTCGCGGACGACGACGACCTCGCCCGTGCGCTGGGCGACCGCTACGACAGCCTCACCGCGCTGGAGTGCGTGTCCCGCGTGGAGGCGGAGTTCGACATCGAGGTCGACTTCGTCGAGCACGACGTGCGGCACGTGTTCGCGACGCTGTCCCGGATCGGCGCCTTCGTCCAGGAACAGCTGGAGGACCGGGCCGTACTCGGGGGCGCCGGATGACCGGCCTCCCGTCCCCCGCCGCCGTCCCTCCCGAGACGGGCTTCGCCACGTCCGGACGGACCGGTCCGCCGGTGCGGTGGTGGCGGACGGCACGACAACTCGCCGCCGAGGTCGACCTGCTGACCGGCGCCGTGCTGGGGCCCGTCGAGCAGGTGGTGAACTTCGCACCTCCGCAGCACCTGTTCGGACGCCTCTTCGGCGAGATCCTCCCGCAGCGCCGCGGCACACCGGTGCACCACCTGTGGCAGGACCCGGCCGCCGCTCCCGAGTGGCGTCCCGGCCTCCGGACCCTCTTCGTGTGCCTTCCGTCGAGCTGGCTCCCGCTGCGGAGCGTCGCGGACCGGATCGCGGAGCTGCCGTACGCCGTCGCCCTGCACGGGACCGGCCCGGTCACCGGCACCGCCCGGCGGGTGGTGCGCGCGCTGCACGGGCGGGACTTCCGTGCGGTGGAGGTGTTCGGCTCCACCGAGACCGGGGCGGTCGCCGTCCGCGACATCGACCCCCCGGGTACCGGGACCAGCGGTGACTGGCGGCTCCTGCCCGACGTGGCCGTCGACGGCCTCGCCGACGGCCGGACGTGCCGGCTGACCGTACGCAGCCCCCGGCTCGCCCGGCGGGACGGCGACTCCGCGCCACCGGAACTGCTGCGCACGGACGACGTGGTGTGCGGAACCGGCGACCGCACCTTCCGGTTCCTGGGCCGCGCGTCCCGCCTGATCAAGGTGAACGGGGTGCGGTGCGACCTGGAGCGGGTGGAGGAGGCGGCTTCACGGTCGCTCCCCGGCTGCGAGGTGGTGTGCGTGCCCGGCCGGGACACCGTGCGCGGCGAGCACTACGAGGTCTTCTACACCGACCCCTCCGGCACCGTCCCGCCGGAGACGGTGTGGACGGTGCTGCGCGCCACGGCCGGGGCGACCGCGCTCCCGCGCGCCGTACGCCGGGTCGCGGCCGTCCCGCGCTCGGCCACCGGCAAACCGCGACCGCACCTGCTCGCCGAGGGAGGCGTCCGATGACCGGCGCTTCCCAGGCCGTACGGAACCTCGTCGCCGGTCCCGCGGCGGAGGCGTCCCCCGTTCCCGACCAGGTCGCCTCGCTGCTCGCCGGGACCACCCCCGGGAGGCGGCTGCTGCTGACCCCGGCCGCACGCACCCGCATGACCCACAGCACCGCGGCGCTGGAACGGCTGGCCGGCCGACAGCCCGTGTACGGCCTCACCCGCGGGTTCGGGCCCCTGGCCGAGTACGCGGCGGACGACGACCCGGAGGCGCAGGCGGCGGGGCTGCTGAACCACCTCACCGCCGGCCAGGGCGCGCACCTGCCCGTCGACGTCACCCGCACCATGGTGTGGCTGCGGCTGCGGGGCATGACGCGGGGCCACTCCGCCGTCGACGTGGGCGTGTGGGAGGCGCTGGCCGCGCAGTGGAACCGCGGCTTCGTGCCGGTGGTCCCGCAGGAGGGAAGCCTCAGCGCCAGCGGCGACCTGGTCCCGCTGGCCCACGCCGCGCAGGCGGCGGCGGGCGAGGGAAGGGCGTGGCTCGTCCGCCGCGGCCGGCCCGCCCGCCCCGCCCCGGCCGCGGAGGTGCTGCGCGAACTGAACCTGGCACCCGTCCGCTGGGACGCCCGTTCCGCGCTGGCCTTCGCCAACGGGACGAGCGCCTCCCTGGCCCGGGCGATGCACAACCACGTGCGCCTGGCCGCGCTCGCGGCGGCCGTGGCCGCAGCCACCGGGCGCATCGTCGCCCTGCTCGGCTGCAGCACCGAACCGTACGAGGACGGGCTCAGCGCCGCCCGGGGGCACACCGGTCAGCGGCGCGCGGCGTCGCTCATCCGGGACGAGCCCGGACGGGACCGGGCCGCCGAGGTGCCCCGGGCGCTGCAGGAGCCGTACTCGATCCGCTGTGCTCCCCAGGTCATCGGTGCCGTCCTCGACCAGCTCGACGCGCAGGGCGAGTTCCTGGCCACCGAGGCCGAGGGCTGCACGGACAATCCGGTGCTGGTCGGCGACCGGGTGCTGCACGGCGGGAACTTCCACGCCGCGCCCGTCGGGCTGGCGTCCGAGATGCACGCCCTGTGCGTCCACCAGCTCGCCTACCTCGCGGAGCGTCAGCTCGCCCTGGTGCTGGACCCTCGGCACAACGGGGGCCGCCCTCCGCTGCTGACGCCCAGCCCGGGCCGGCAGTCCGGCTTCGCCGGGGTGCAGATCGCGGCGACGGCCCACCTGGGCGCCATCCGTCAGCGGGGCTACCCCGCGTCGATGACGCCGGTGCCCACCAACCTCGGCAACCAGGACCACGTGCCGCTGGCTCTCAACTCGGCCAACGCCGTGGCGGAGGCCGTCGACCGGGCGTGGTGGATCACCTCCTCGCTCTTCCTGGCGCTGACGCAGATCGCCCACCTCGACGGTCTGCCGGTCGCGGCCCCGCCGTGGCGGCGGCTCGCTCAGGAGTGGCCCGAACTGGTCACCGACCGGCCGCTGGCCGAGGACGTCGCGGCGGAGGCGGCACGGCTGGAAGCGCACTACGCGGCCCTCCCCGTGAGGGCGCACGACGACGACAGCAAGGAGTGCGGAGCGTGACCAGTATGAGTCCCGAGAGGGGGCTTCTCGACTCCGGCCTGCTCGTCGAGCAGGCCCCGCCGTGGCCGGACCGCGGCGCGCTGGCCGAGGCGGTACGTGAACTCGCCTCCCGGCCGCCGCTGGTGCCCCCGGACGCCTGTCACGCGCTGCGCTCCGAACTGGCGCACGCCGCGGAGGGGTCGGCTCTCGTGCTGCAGGGGGGCGACTGTGCGGAGCCGTTCGCCGACTCGGCCGGGCCCCGCATCACCCGCAAGGCCGACCAACTGGACGCCCTCGCCGACCTGATGCGGGAGAGGTCCGGCCGTCCTGCGGTGCGCATCGGCCGGTTCGCCGGCCAGTACGCCAAGCCGCGGTCGCGACCGACGGAAGAGCTGCCCGGGGGGCGCACCCTCCCCGTCTACCGGGGGGACGCGGTGAACGCGCCCCAGCCCGACGCCGCGGCACGGCGCCCCGACCCGCGGCGGCTGCTCCTGGCGTACGACCACGCCGCCGAGGCGCTGGACGCGCTCTACGTGGGCGGGTACATCCCGTTCTCGGGCTGCCGGTCCGGCAGACCCCCGGTGCACACCAGCCACGAGGCGCTGCTGCTCGACCTCGAGACGGCCCTCGTACGCGACGACCCCGGGCACCCCGGCGGCTACGCGTCGTCCGCCCACATGCTGTGGATAGGCGACCGCACCCGCCGACTCGACGGCGCCCACCTGCAGTTCGCCCGCACCGTCGGCAACCCGGTGGGTGTGAAACTCGGACCGGGGGCGGAACCGGCGGACGTGCGCGAGCTGTGCGCGGCGCTCACAGCCGGGCGGGACGCGGGCAGGCTCACGTTGATCTGCCGCATGGGTGCGGGCGCCGCCCGCGAGCGGCTGCCGGCGCTGCTCGACGCGGCCGCGCCCTGGTCCGACCGCCTGGTGTGGCTCTGCGACCCGATGCACGGCAACACCGTCCCGCACGTCTCGGGGCGGAAGACCCGCCTGATGACGGACATGCTCGCGGAGGTCCGGGAGTTCGCGGCGGCGCTCCACCGGCACGGTGACCGCCCCGGCGGACTGCACCTGGAGATGACGCCGGACGACGTCACGGAGTGCGTCCAGGACGCACGCGACCTCACCCGCGCGGGAGCCCTCAGCCGCTACACCACGACCTGCGATCCGCGTCTCGACCCGAGCCAGGCCGAGACGCTCGTCGCCGCTGCCGCGGAGCTGTTCTGAGCCGCGGAGCGACACCGCGGAGAGAAGGAGAATCCGTCGTGCCCACCGAGACCCGCCGCCCGCACGTGGTGGTGCTCACACGCTGGCGGGAGCGCTACGCGGAGTACGCCCGCTACGTGGACCACGCCGCCCACGCCGTCAGCTACGTCGCCACCGACATCGCCCGCGCCGCGGTGCCCGAGGGCGCCGCCGACGTGACGGTGGTGCGGCACACCGACGACCTGGAGGAGGTGCGCTCCGCCGTCGCCGGACTCGTGCGGCGCCACGGCCCGCCGTCACGCATCGTCGCCCTCAAGGAGGACGACCTGCTGGTCGCCGCCTCGCTCCGGAGCGAGTACGGCTGTCCCGGCCCCCGGCCGGAGGAGCTGATGCGCTTCCGCGACAAGTACCTGATGGCCTCGACGGTGTCCGCGGCCGGCCTGCCGGCCCCCGCCTGCGCGCCGGCTCCGGACGCCGTGACCGTGGCGGACTTCGCACGGCGGCACGGCTGGCCGCTGGTGGTCAAGCCGCGGATCGGCAGCTCCAGCGCCGGCGTGGTGATGCTGGACGGGCCCGGGGACCTGGGGCGGGTGGAATGGGCGGAGCCGCTGCTCGTCCAGGTGGCGAACCCGCATCCGATCTACCACGTCGACGGCGTCTTCGACGGGTCGGACGTGCTGTGCTGGCGGGCCTCCCGGTACGTCAACACGTGCCTCGGGTTCCGCGACGGCACCTTTCTGGGCTCGGTCGAGGAGGACGACCCACGGGTGCTGCGCCTCATCGCGGACCACACGCCGCGGTTCCTCGGCGCACTCACCGCCCGGCCCACCCCCTTCCACCTCGAGGTGTTCGTCGACGACGGCGGGACGACCGGCACCCCCGGCGTCGAGTTCCTGGAGGTGGGGGCCCGCGTGGGCGGCGCGGAGATCCCGTTCATCTGGCGCGACCTGCACGGGTTCGACCTCATGGAGGCCGCCTTCCGCATCCAGATGGGACGGCCCCCGGTGCGATCCGCCCGGCCTCCGGGCCGTGCGGGCGCGGGCGGGCAGGCGGAGTGCGGCGGCTGGCTGCTCTTCCCCGCCCCCGCCGCCCGCCCCTGCCGTGTCACCGAGGTGACCCCGATGGCCGGCGACGTGCCGGGGGTCTACGCGGAGTCGCTGCTCAGCCCGGGCGACGTCCTCCCGGACGCGGACGCCTACTACGAGCACGTGGGCGGCAGGTTCCGCTTCCGTGCCGCGGACAGCGCCGCGGTGCGCGAGGCGATGACCCGGGTGGTCGCCGGCTTCCGGGTGGCCGCCGAACCGGTGGGCGACCTCGTCGGCGCCGACGCCGGCTGACCGGCCGCACGACCCGTACCAGGATCACGAGACGAAGGAGAACGAACGATGCCGGACAAGGGCTGCGTCGTCATCGTCGACGCCTACAGCTTCACGCGCCGCCTGGCGCCGGAGTTCCGCAAGGCGGGCTTCGACTGCGTCCGCGTGCAGAGCACGGCGGAGGTGCCGGAGGTCTACCGGTCCTCGATGGACCTGAGTGACTACTGCGACAACATCGTGCACCGCGGGGACCTGGACGAGACGGTCGCCGCCGTCGCGCGGTACGCGCCGGTCGCCGTGGTGCCCGGCGGCGAGTTCGGCGTGGAGTTCGCCGACGTCCTGAGCGAGACGATGGGGCTGGCCACGAACGGCACCGCACTGAGTTCCGCGCGCCGCGACAAGTACACGATGATCGAGACGATCAAGGCCGCCGGCGTACCGGGTGCCGCGCAGCTCCTCGTGCGGGACGAGGAGGAACTGCGCGCCTGGCACCGGGAACTGGGCGGAGCCGTCGTCGTCAAGCCGTCGCGCAGCACGGCCGGAGACGGCATCCACTTCTGCGACACCCCCGAGCAGTCCGTCGACGCCCATCGCGCCCTGACCCGCGCGGAGAACGTGTTCTCCCAGGCGAACGAGGGCATCGTCGCGCAGGAGTACCTGGCCGGCGGCGAGTACGTCGTGAACACCGTCAGCCGGGACGGGCGGCACCACGTGACCGACATGTGGAAGACGTCCCGCATCTCCGCCAACGGCGTGCTGGACCTCTGCGACGCCGTGCACCTGCTGCCCCGGCGGGGCGAAGCCGGCGAGGTG
Organism: Streptomyces sp. CNS606; assembly: GCF_000426325.1. Lineage (NCBI taxonomy): Bacteria > Bacillati > Actinomycetota > Actinomycetes > Kitasatosporales > Streptomycetaceae > Streptomyces > Streptomyces sp. CNS606. The sequence goes on along the minus strand of NZ_KE384521.1, from coordinate 94,081 downwards.
CTCGCCCCGTACGCCGTGCGGGTGCTCGACGCGCTCGGCATCCGGCACGGACCGGCACACCTGGAGGTCAAGCTCACGCCCGGTGGACCACGGCTGGTGGAGGTGGGCGCGCGCATCGCCGGCGGCGACATCCCGCACTACGCGCGCATGGGCATCGGCGCGTCCCAGATCGACTGGACCGTGGACGCCTACGTCGACCCGGAGCGTTTCCACGCCCGTTGCGACGAGGACTACGTCCTCCGCGCCCACTTCGCCTCCGTGGCCATGGTCTCGCCGGTCCAGGGCACGCTGCGCGGCTACCGGCACCTGGAGCAGATCGAGGCACTGCCGAGCCTGCACGAGATCCGCACCCTGGTGCAGCCCGACGGAGCGCTGCGCCGGACCGTCGACGACCTCACCTACCCGATGATCGTCAACCTCCGGCACGAGATCGAGGAGGTCGTGCTGCGCGACGCGGGCACCGTCCGCTTCCTCGACGGCCACGGCTTCTACGACCTCGCCTGACGGCGGGCGCGACACCATCCACCCGGAAGGACCAGCAGATGCAGAATCCGCGCACCGCCGTGCACGACTACCTGGGCGCCGCGCCCGGCGCGGGGGACTCCGCCCCCGAGGGCCGGCAGCAGCCGGAGCTGCTGACCATGCCGCTCGCCCGGCGCCGCACGCTGCACGAGCAGGGACGGCTCTCGGGCCGCGACTGGGAGCGGGCGGCCCGTGACTGGGCCATGACCGCCGACCACCGCTACCGCGCCTGCGTCGAGATGCGGGAGCCGGGGCGCGACCCGGGCGCCCTGCGGATCGGCGTGAAGGACACCGTGGACGCGGCCGGATTCGCCACCCGGCTCGGCCTCCGCCGCTACCGGCACCACCCGCGCCGTTCGGCGGCCCCGCTGGAGTCCCTGCGCCGAGCCCGCATCACGGCGAAGGTGGTCACCACCGAGCTCAACATCGGGGTCGGGTCGGGCTGCCTCAACCCCTACTTCCCGCACATCGACCCGGCGGGATCGAGCACCGGGTCCGGGGTGGCCGTGGCGGCCGGCATCTGCGACGTCTCGCTCGGCACGGACGTCCTCGGCTCGGTGCGGTGGCCGGCCGGGCGGTGCGGCGTGGTCGGCCTGAGGGTCACCCACGACCCCGCCGCCCTGCGCGGTGTCTTCCCGCTGAGCCCGGGCATGGACGCACCCGGCTGGGTGGCGCGTACGGCGGACGACCTGGAGTTCGCCTGGGCCGCCCTCGGGCTGGGCCGGCCGGCTGCCGGCACGGGAGGTCTGCGCATCGGAGTCCCCGAACGGCTCTACGCGGAAGGCTGCCTGGATCCGGAGATCGCCGCCGCGCTCGGGCGCAGCGCGGAGGCGCTGACGGAAGCCGGCCACACGGTCGCCGCGACGGACATGGGGGAGGTGTGGGACCTCCGGGGCGCCGCCTGGGAGTTGTGCGCCCGGGACGCCTGGGACGGCTACCAGGTCTGGCGGGACCTGGTCGACGACGATCTGATGCCCTCCACCGTGAAGGCCCTGGAGGCCGGAGCGAAGGTGGGCGACGAGCGGGCCGCGGCCATCCGCCGTTCGATGGCCCGGATCCGGGCGGGCGTCGGGGACTGGTTCGCCGCGCGGGCCGTGGACGCCTGGCTGCTTCCGCTGGACCCGGGCGTCCCCCTGCCGCGCGGGACGAAACCCGCCGCGGCGTCGACCATCCCCGAGCCGGGCGACCCCGCGTACGACCGCGAGGTGGGCTTCACACCGGTCGCCAGCTTCGCGGGACTCCCGGCCCTCACGCTGCCGGTGGGCCGTGACGGCACGTCGGGAGCCCCGCTGGCCATGCAGTTGGTGGGCCGTCCGCACGACGAGCCGGTGCTGCTGCGGCTCGCCCGGCAGCTCTCGGGCGTGCTCGGTGATCCGGGCTTCGGCCCGGCGGTCGAGGCGGCATCATGAGCGGGGCGAGGACGACGGGTGAGGGGAAGCGGCCGATGGCCACGAACGAGGGGAAGCGGCCGGTGGCCGGCGGGCACGGTGGAGACCGGGAGCAGGACGGCACGGCGAAGGCCGCGGCGCCCGCCGTCGGTGCCAAGCGGCTCGCGCTGATCTACCTGGCGGTGTTCGGCGGCTACACGGGGCAGCAGATCCTCACTCCCGTACTCCCCCCGCTGACCCGCGATCTGGGGCTGACGGAGTTCCAGTTCGGCCTGGTCATGAGCGTCTCCGCGGCGGTGGTGGCGCTCATCAGCCCGTGGTGGGGGCGGCGCAGCGACGTGTGGGGCCGCAAGCCCCTGCTGGTCGCCTCGTTGTTCGGGTCCGCCGTCGGCCTCGCCGCCTTCGCGGTGGCCGTGCAGTTCGGGCTCGCCGGACTGATCGGGGCCACCACGGTGTTCGTGCTCCTCATGGTCACCCGGGGCGTGGTGTTCGGCAGCGCGCTGGCCGCGCTGCCGGTCGCCGCCCAGGCCTACGTCGCCGACGTCACGCCCGACGAGCCCACGCGGGTGAAGGGCCTCGCGCGGGTCGGCGCCGCCCTCGGCCTCGCCCTCGTGCTCGGCCCCGGACTGGGCGGCCTGCTCGCCGACTTCGGGGTGCTCCCCGCGCTCTACTTCGCTCCGGCGCTGATCGTCGTGGTGGCGGTCGCCGTCCTGCTCCTCGTCCCTCGGGACCACCGCCCCGCGACGGCGAAGACCGGGGCGCCGCGGCTGAGCCCGTTCGACGCCCGGGTGTGGCCCTTCCTGGTCGCGGGTGTGGGGATCTACCTGTCCGTGAGCATGCTGCAGATGAGCATCGGCTTCCTGCTCCAGGACCGGCTGGCCCTCGGGACCAGGGAGACGGTCGAGCTGGCGGGGTACGTGCTGCTGGCGGGCGGCATTCCGATGCTCGTCGTCCAGGGCCTGGTCATCCCCTGGCTGGCCTGGCGTCCGCTGAGGTTGCTGCGCGTCGGGGTCCCGCTCACCGCGGTCGCCTTCGTCGTCATCGCGATGGCCGACTCGCTGCCCGTGCTGCTGGCCGCGACCGTGCTCTCCGGGGTCGGGCACAGCCTGGCCATCCCCGGCTACAACTCCGCGCTGAGTCTCCGTGTCGGCGGTGACGAACAGGGCGGCGTGGCCGGGCTGATCGCCTCCACCAACGGCGTCACCCTCGTCCTCGGGCCGCTGGCGGCGACCGCCCTGTACGAGGCCGGTGTGGCACTGCCGTTCGTGGCCGGCGCCTGCGTTCTCGGCCTGCTCTTCGGCTTCCTGATGCTCTTTTCCGGCGTGCGCGACCGGCCCCGGGACACCGTGCCGCAGGCGACCGCCGACGCCGCCTGAACCGGCCCCGCACCCTGCCCGCAGCTGCCGCGCCTCTTCCGCTCCTTCGTCACGCCGTTCGCGCCCGGCGGCCGCCGTTCCGGTGGCCGCCGGACACCCCTTGCCCTTCGACGGGAGGACCACCCATGTCCGCACCACCCCTGGACCAGTCGTCTCCGCCACCCCTGGAGACGGGTGAAGACCGCGGCCTCAAGCGTGAACTGGGCTTCTGGAGCCTGACGTTCATCGCCTTCGGCGGCATGATCGGATCGGGCTGGCTGTTCGGTGCCTATTACGCGGCCCAGTCCGCCGGGCCCGCGGCGCTGCTCTCGTGGCCGCTGGCCGGCGGGGCCCTGATGCTCGTCGGACTGGTCCTGGTGCAGCTCGGAGCCACCCGGCCGCGCGCCGGCGGCATGGTCCGCTGGCCGAAGGAGGCGAGCGGACCGGTCGTGGGCACCGTGGTCAGCTGGGGCATCCTGCTCGCCGTCTCCAGCGCCCTCGCCGCGGAGGCCTCGGCGATCGTCCAGTACGCCGAACGCTATCTGCCGGGCCTCTCCGAGCAGGGCAGCCTCACCGACCGGGGCACGCTCGCCGCCGTGGCGCTGCTCGCCGTGCTCGTGCTGGGCAACTGGTTCGGCGTCCGGCTCTTCGCCCGCATCAACGCCCTGATCACGGTGCTGAAGTTCGGCGTCCCGCTGCTCACCATCGTGGCGCTCCTCGCCTCCGGCTTCGAGCCCGGCAACATCGAACGCGGCGGCGGCTGGGCGCCCTACGGCTGGTCGGCGGCCCTGGGCGTGATCGCCACCGCGGGCATCATCTACGCGATGAACGGCTTCGCCGCGCCGGTCGAACTGTCCGCCGAGGCCCGGAACGCGCGCCGCGACCTGCCCCGGGCGGTGATCACGGCGATCGCCATGGCGGTGGTGCTCTACACCGTGCTCCAGGCGGTGTTCCTGCTGACCGTGCCCGCCGACCGGCTCGCCGGAGGCTGGCACGGGCTGAACTTCGACTCTCCCTACGGCCAGCTCGCGATCCTGCTCAACCTGGGCTGGCTGGCGACGATCATCTACGCGGACGCGGTCCTCTCCCCGGCCGGCGCGGCATCGGTGTTCGTCGCCTCGGGTGCGCGCGAGACCTACGCGACCGCGCGCAACGGACTGCTGCCCCGACAGGTCGCGGTGGTCCACCGGGGCTCGGGTGTGCCCCGTCGCGCCATGTGCGTCAACTTCGTCGTCAGTGTCATGTTCCTGGCGCCGTTCCGCGGCTGGCAGGACATCATCACGGTCGTGGGCGTGCTCTCCCTGCTCACCTACTCGACGTGTGCCGTGGCGGCCGGGGTGTTCCGGGAGACCGACCGGTCCGTGCGCCCGGTCGTCTCCAGGCTCGGCCTGATCGCGCCCGCGAGCTTCGTCGTCTCCACCGAGCTGATCCACTGGGCGGGCTGGCACCACCTGCGGGTCGCGCTGCCCCTGGTGGCCCTCGGCGTCGTCCTCCACGTGGTCCTGCGGCGCCGGGACCCGGACCTGCCGGGCCAGCTCCGCGGCGCGGCCTGGCTGGTGGCCTACCTGCTGATCCTCTTCGTGGTCTCCTGGGCGGGCGCCTTCGGGGGCACCGGCATGATCCCGGCTCCCTGGGACTCGGTCCTGGTCGCCGGCGCGGGCCTCGCCGTGTACGTCCGCGCGGTGCACAGCGGCGTGGCGAACGCGAAGGGCCGACCGGAGGAGACCGGCGACGCGGCGGGCAAGGGCTGAGCGCCCAAGTCAGGAGTCCTTCGCCCGGGCGGCCTTGGCCGCCTTGGCGGCGGCTTTGACCTCCTGCTTGGTGGCGCGGACGCGGTCGAGGGACTCGGGGCCGGTGACGTCGGCGACGGAGCGGTAGGAGTGCTCCTCGCCGTACGCGCCGGCCGCCTCGCGCCAGCCCTCCGGGGTGACGCCGTACCGCTTGCCCAGCAGCGCGACGCAGATCCGCGCCTTCTGCTCGCCGTAGCCCGGCAGCGCCTTGAGGCGCTTGAACAGTTCGGCACCGCTGCCCGCGCCGGACCAGACGGACTCGGCGTCGCCGTCGTAGTGCTCGACCAGGTAGGCGCAGAGCTGCTGCACCCGCTTGGCCATCGAGCCGGGGTAGCGGTGCACGGCCGGCTTCTCGGAGAGCAGCGCGGCGAACGCGTCCGGGTCGTGGGCGGCGATGCGGTGGGCGTCCAGGTCGTCGTCGCCCAGGCGCCGCGCGATGGTCCAGGGTCCCTTGAAGGCCCACTCCATCGGCACCTGCTGGTCCAGCAGCAGCCCGACGAGGGCGGCCAGCGGACTGCGGGAGAGCAGCGCGTCGGCGTCGGGGTCCTGGGCGAGGTGCACGGTGTGGTGGTCCATGGCCCCATGATCTCCGTCGCGCCGGAGGGGTGCGAGTCGGGGCGTGTGCCGCCGGGGTGCGTGCCGCCCGGGGCGTGTGCACGCAGCGCGGCGACACAGGGGCGGACGTCGAACGGATGTCCCAAACCCGCTCGTACGGCGGCGGCCTCCGCAGGATGCGCGCCGGCCGTGCGGGTAGCTCTCGGCAGGCCGCACCTTCGCGGGCCGCTTTCCGCTTTCCGCACGTCGCCGAGGAGTGAACGGGTCCCGTGGATCAGCCCTTCGACCTGCCCGACTTCTACCTCCCCCACCCCGCCCGACTGAATCCGCACGTCGACACGGCGAGAGCGCACTCCACCCGCTGGGCCCGCGAGAGGGGCATGCTGGAGGGCTCGGGCGTCTGGGAGGAGGCCGACCTCCTCGCCCACGACTACGCCCTCCTCTGCGCCTACACCCATCCCGACGCCACCGCCGACGACCTGGCGCTGGTCACCGACTGGTACGTGTGGGTGTTCTTCTTCGACGACCACTTCCTGGAGCTCTACAAGCGGCCGCAGGACCGCGAGGCGGGCCGCGCGCACCTGGACCGCCTCGTGCTGTTCATGCCCGCGGACCCCGCGGACCCCGCCGCCCCGGCTGCCGGGACGCCCGAGCCGCGCAACCCGGTCGAGGCGGGGCTGGCCGACCTGTGGGCACGCACGGTTCCCGCGATGTCCGCCGACTGGCGCGAGCGCTTCGCGCTGAGCACCGAGAACCTGCTGCGCGAGTCGCTGTGGGAGCTGTCCAACATCGACGCCGGCCGCGTCCCCAACCCGGTCGAGTACATCGAGATGCGCCGCAAGGTGGGCGGCGCGCCCTGGTCCGCCGGGCTGGTGGAGTTCGCGGCACGGGCCGAGGTGCCGGCGGAGCTGGCCGCCACCCGGCCCCTGTGCGTGCTGCGGGACGCCTTCTCCGACGCGGTGCACCTGCGCAACGACCTGTTCTCCTACGAGCGCGAGACGCGCGACGAGGGCGAGCTGAGCAACGGCGTGCTCGTGCTGGAGACCTTCCTCGGCTGCTCCACCCAGGAGGCCGCCGAGTCGGTCAACGACCTGCTCACCTCCCGGCTCCAGCAGTTCGAGTCGACCGCGCTCACCGAACTCGGCCCGCTGCTCGCCGAGAAGCACGTGCGGCCGGACGAGAGCGCGGCCGTGCTGGCGTACGTGAAGGGGCTTCAGGACTGGCAGGCGGGCGGCCACGAATGGCACCTGCGGTCCAGCCGCTACATGAACGGCGGCGGCGCCGCGGCCCCGTCCACGGCGGCTACGAGCGGGCCGCTGTCGCTGCTCGGCGTCGCCGGGACGGCCGGGCCCGGCGGGCTCGGCAGTCCCGGGGGGCTCGGCATGTCCGCCGCCGCGCTGCCGTCCACCACCCGCCGGGCCGAGGAGGCACGGGCGCGCTCGCGCAGCCACGTGCCGTTCCAGCGGGTCGGCCCGTCCGAGATCCCCGCGCTGGACATGCCGTTCACCGCCCGGCTCAGCCCGCACCTGGACGGCGCCCGGGAGCGCCTGGCCGGCTGGGCGCACCGGATGGGCATCCTCCAGCCGCAGCCGGGCGTCCCGCACTCGCACGTGTGGGACGAGGCCCTGCTCCGCGACATCGACCTGCCGTTGTGCGCGGCCGGCATCCACCCGGACGCGGACGAGGACGGCCTCGACCTGTCGTCCGGCTGGCTCGCCTGGGGCACGTACGGCGACGACTACTACCCCGCGGTCTTCGGCCGGACCCGCGACCTGGCGGGCGCGAAGGCGACCACCGACCGCCTGCCGGCCTTCATGCCGGTGGAGAACGACCTGATGCCGCCGCCCGCGAACGCCCTGGAACGCGCGCTGGCCGACCTGTGGCTGCGTACCACGGCGACGATGGATCCCGCGGCACGGCGCACGTTCCGGCGGGCGGTCGAGGTGATGCTGCAGAGCTGGCTGTGGGAGCTGGACAACCAGTTCCACCACCGCATCCCCGACCCGGTGGACTACCTCGAGATGCGGCGGATGACGTTCGGCTCCGACCTGACGATGAGCCTGTGCCGGCTCGGGCACGGGCCGGGCATCCCGCCGGAGGTCTACCGCAGCGGGCCGATGCGTTCACTGGAGAACTCCGCCGCCGACTTCGCGATGCTCGTCAACGACGTGTTCTCGTACCAGAAGGAGATCGAGTTCGAGGGCGAGCTGCACAACCTGGTGCTCGTGGTGCAGGACTTCTTCGACTGCGGACGGGCGCAGGCGGTGGCGGTCACCGGCGATCTGATGAACTCCCGGATGCGGCAGTTCCAGCACGTCGTGGCGCACGAACTGCCGGTGCTGTACGACGACTTCGGGTTGTCCGAGGACGCGCGGCGGGTGCTGGACGGGTACGTGACCGACCTGGAGCACTGGCTGTCCGGCATCCTCGTCTGGCACGAGGACTGCCGCCGCTACCGCGAGGAGGACCTGCTCCGCCACGCGGCCCGCCCACCCGGCGCGTCCGCCCTCCCCCACGCGCCCACCGGGCTGGGCACCTCCGCGGTGCGTCTGGCCCGTACGGCGGCCGCGGCCCGGGGGTGACCGGCGCCCGGACCGGCCCTCCCCCGGCGGGGCCGGTCCGCCCCTCGGCGGGCCGGTCCGGCCGCGCGGCCGGACCGGGGGCCTACGCCGCCGCGGACGCGGGGCCGGGGTCCCTCGGGGGCTGCCAGTAGCCGAGGGCGTCGACGCGCTGCTTGGGCACACCGAGTTCCCTGCGGACATACGCGCCCAGCGCGCGGGTCGTCGCCGTGTCGCAGGCGATCCACACGTACGCGCCCGCCGGGCCGCCGTGCTCCTCCAGCAGCGCCGGAAGCGCGGCCCTGACCTCCGTCACCAGGCGCCCGCCCGCGTCCTCGCGCGGGACGCGGTGCACCTCGTGCCGGGCCGGGTCGTGGCGCAGCGGCAGGTCGTCGTCGGAGGCGTGCTGGGTCTCCAGCCAGAGCGTGGCGGGGGTCCGGGGGAGTGCGTCGAGGAGCGAGTTGACGGCCGGGAGCGAGGCCGTGTCGCCGATCACGACCATCCGCTGCGGCAGCGGGTCGGGCGCGGTGAAGCCGGTGCCCTGCACGGTGGCCTCGACGGTGTCGCCGGGCACGGCCTTGCGCGCCCAGCCGGCGGCGGGGCCGTCGTGCAGCGCGAACTCGACCGTGAACGTGCCGGCTTCGGTGTCCGGGTCGACCAGGGTGTACGCCCGCTGGTGCGGCTTCCCGGCGTCGGTGAACCACATCCGCACCCACATCGTCGGGTGCACGCCGGTGGCGGCGAGCATGCCGCCGTCGGTGAACCTGAGCCGCCGGTAGTGGTCGGTGACGTCCTCCGCCCCGGTCACGGTGAACGTGAAGTCCTTGCCGCGCATCAGTCTGAGGACGACGCCCTCCCAGCCGTGCTTCGCCACGGTCCCCTCCTCGTCTTTCCGGTCTTCCCGCACGTGTCTCCGGTACCTTCGAACGCGCGTGCTTAGGTTAGCCTTACCTTAATCATCGGGGGAAGGTTTGGCGATGAAGGTCCACGGTGACGCGCGGGGCGTACCGCGCCCGAGAGCGTCGGAAGCGGGGGAGCCCCGCAGGGTCGACCCCCGCCTCGCCTTCCTCTTGCCCTCGCTGCGCGAGTTGTCCTGTGCGAGCAAGAATGACTCTTTCTTCTCTGTTGCGGCTCTCCATGTGACTTTCCGCCGATACTGTTCCCCTGTGCATCGTCGCGTGTGCGGTGCGTCACAGTGCTCGTGTTTCTCCGCAGCCGACCGAGAGCCGGTTCGGGGTGGGTCCCAGGGGGTCGTATGCAGGAAATGTCGAAGGGTGCCAATGTCGGTCTGGCGACGCTGACGGAGAACGCCGGCTCGGTGATGGTGAGTCTGAGCTGGGGCAGCGACGACGGGCAGGGAGACGCGGACGTGTCCGTCCTGCTGCTGAATGCCGACGGCAAGGTGCGCAGCGACTCGGACTTCTTCTTCTACAACAACCCCGCCGCTGGGGACGGCAGCGTGCAGTTGCTGGGCAAGACGCCTACCGCGGTCGGCATGGAGGACCGCATCGGCATCGATCTCACCGCGGTCTCCCCGGACGTGGAGCAGGTCGTGGTCGCCGCCAGCCGCTACGGCGGTGCCCGGTTCGGGGACCTCGATGACCTGAGGCTCGAACTCGCGGACAGCAGAGGGCAGGCGCTGCTCGGGTTCTCCATGGAAGCCGGGGTGGAGAGCGGCTTCGTCTTCGGCGAGCTGTACCGGCGTGGCGACGAGTGGAAGTTCCGGGCAGTGGGTCAGGGCTACGAGACGGGCTTGGCGGGCCTGGCCACCAGCTACGGAATCGATGTGGACGATGCGGAGGACGAGCCGGAGAGCGGACCCGACGTGACGACCCGCGTAGAGAGCGCAGCAGGGCTGCGGCAGCGGGCGGAGGTCGGCGCGCCGACGGATGGAGCGGCGGAGGTGCCCGCGCAACGGGAGGGACCTGCCACCTCCGGACGGCCCCGCCGACCTCGCACCGCGCGGAAGAAGGTCACGCTTCCCAAGACGGTTCGCAAGACCCTCGCCGAGAACGAGGCATGGCGATCCGCCCGGCTCTTCCCCGCGCCAACCCTGAAGAGCGACCGTGAACGCGAGACCCGTGCCACTTCGGTGCTGCTCGCGGTGATGGCCCAGGTGCCCGAATTCGGTCGTCGGCTCACCGCGTCCTTCGGCGCTCCCGCCGGGCGGATGGAGACGTTCACCGAGGTGTCGCTGCCCCACGGTGAGACCCCGAAGCGGCCGGACGGCGTCATCCGGGTGGAGCGAGCCGGCAAGCTCTGGACTGCCCTCGTCGAAACGAAGACCAACGGCAATCCGCTGAAGTCCGAACAGGTGCAGGGTTACCTCGACATCGCCGCCAGGCGTGCCTACGAAGCCGTCATCACACTGTCGAACGACGTCGCTCTCGACGGCAGGCCGCTGGTCGACGTCCGTCTCGACGGCAGGCGCAAACACAAGGTGGCGCTGTGGCATCTGTCCTGGGCGGACGTCGCGCACCAGGCGCAACTCCTCATCCGGCACGAAGGTGTGGGGAATGCGGCGCACGCCTGGCTGCTGCAAGAGCTGCTGTTCTACCTGCAGCACGAGAACTCGGGCTGTCACGGCTTCCAGAACATGGGTCCCGCGTGGGTACCGGTGCGCAACGCGATCGATACGGAGACCCTGTGCCAGGGCGATCGCAGAACTCTCGAAGTCGTGGAGAGCTGGGAGCGTCTGATCCGCCAGGTGTGTCTGCGGCTCGGAGGCGAGCTGGGTCAGAAGATCATGCCCGTTCAGCGCTCGAAGCGCGGTTCGGACCCCGCCGCCCGCAGGGAGGCGCTCGCCGACCGGCTGTGTGAGGAGGGGAGGCTGCACGCGGCGCTTCGTCTCGACGGGGTGCCGGGCGCTCTGACGATCACAGCTGACCTCCGGACCGGCAAGCTGCGTACATCCATGGAGGTACCTGCCCCGGAGAGCGGCTATCCGCTGACGTGGGCCAAGCGGCTGGTGCGGCGCCTCTCGGAGGCCCCCGCCGATCTCCACGTCGAGACGCTTGTCGACGGCTCCGGCACCGGTCCCCGCGGAACGCTGGAACGGCTCCGCCCGGAGCCTGCTGACCTCCTGCCGCGGAACGACGTACAGATCACCGGCTTCCGGCTGTCACTGTTCAAGGGCATGGGCAGCACGAGGGGCAACGGCGAGTCGGGGTTCATCCGCAGCGTCGACGACGCCGTGGACCGCTTTCACGACGCGGTGGTCGCGCAGCTCTGAGCAGCTGCGTGAGACCGGCCACAGGGGTGGGGCACGGGGGGCGGGCGGGGCTAGAGTCGGCCGTCGTGGCTGGTCGTCGGCGGGAGAGCTGTCCGTGGGTGTGACCGTCGTCGGGATCGGGGCCGACGGGTGGGGCGGGTTGCCCGAGGCGTCGCGGACGGCGCTCCGGGAGGCCGAGGCGGTCCTCGGCGGCGTGCGGCAACTGGAGTTGCTGCCCGCGGAGTGCCGCGGCGAGCGGGTGGCGTGGCCGTCGCCGTTGCGGCCCGCGGTGCCGCGGCTGCTCGCTGCGTACGCCGGGCGCCGGCTCGCCGTGCTGGCCAGCGGCGACCCCTTCCACTACGGCGTCGGCCGGGCGCTGGCCGAGGAGGCCGGACCGGGCGGGCTGCGGGTGCTGCCGCACCCGTCGTCGGTGTCGTACGCGTGCGCGCGGCTCGGCTGGCCCCTGGAGGACACCGAAGTGGTGAGCGCCGTGGGCCGGCCCCTCGCACGGCTGGCCGTCGCCCTGCATCCCGGGCGCCGCCTGCTCGTGCTCGGCTCGGGGGCCGGCACCCCCGTCGAGGTCGCGGCGCTGCTGCGGGAACGCGGCTACGGCCCCAGCCGGGTGCGCGTGCTGGAGCAGCTCGGCGGCGCCGGTGAGGCCAACCGTGACGGCACCGCGGACGACTGGCCGCACCCGCCGGGCGATCCGTTGAACGTCGTCGCCGTGGAGTGCCGCCGCGCGCCGGGTGCGCTGCCGCTCGGTGCGGTGCCCGGGCTCCCCGACGAGGCGTACGAGCACGACGGCCAGCTGACGAAACGCCACGTCCGCGCCGCGACGCTGGCCGCGCTGGCACCCGCCCCCGGTGAACTGCTGTGGGACGTGGGCGGAGGTTCCGGTTCCGTCGGGGTGGAGTGGATGCGCGCCCACCCGTCCTGCCGTGCCGTCGCCGTGGAGCACGACCCGCTGCGGGCCGAGCGCATCACCCGCAACGCGCACACGCTCGGCGTCCCCGCCCTGCGGGTGGTGTCCGGCGCCGCGCCGGAGGCGCTGGCCGGACTGCCCGCGCCGGACGCGGTGTTCGTCGGCGGCGGGCTGACCGCGCCCGGGCTGCTCGACGCCTGCTGGGACGCCCTGCCGCCCGGCGGCCGTCTCGTCGCCAACACCGTCACCCTCGAGTCCGAGGCGCTGCTCGCCGAGCGCCGCCGCCGGCACGGCGGGGAACTGGTGCGGCTCGCGGTCGCGCACGCCGTCCCGCTGGGCTCGTTCACCGGCTGGCGGCAGGCCATGCCCGTCACCCAGTGGGCGGTACGCAAGCCGCTCACGTCCGACTCCCCCTCCGGAGCGCAGAGTTGACCGTCCACTTCATCGGCGCCGGTCCCGGCGCCGCCGACCTGATCACGCTGCGCGGCGCCCGTACCCTCGCCGCCTGCGACGTCTGCCTGTACGCCGGCAGCCTGGTGCCGCGCGAACTGCTCGACGCGTGCCCGCCGCACGCCCGGCTGGTGGACACCGCACAGCTCGACCTGGACGAGATCACCGCGGAGTTCGTCCGCGCGCACGAGGCCGGGCACGACGTGGCACGTCTCCACTCGGGTGATCCGTCCGTGTTCAGCGCCGTCGCGGAACAGATGCGCCGCCTGGACGCCGTGGGCGTCCCGTACGAGGTGGTGCCCGGTGTGCCCGCGTTCGCCGCGGCGGCCGCGGCGCTGCGGCGGGAGCTGACGGTGCCGACGGTCGGTCAGACCGTGATCCTCACCCGTGTCGCGCAGCGCGCCACCGCCATGCCGGAGGGAGAGGACCTGGCGACACTCGGTCGCAGCGGCGCCCTGCTGGTGCTCCACCTCGCAGCGGCGTACGCCGACCGCGTGGTGGAGGAGCTGCTGCCGCACTACGGCGCGGACTGCCCTGCCGCCGTGGTCGCCCTGGCCAGCCGCCCGGACGAGGTGATCCTGCGCGGCACCCTCGCCGACATCGCGGACCAGGTACGGGAGGCCGGGGTGCGCCGCACCGCCGTCATCCTCGTCGGCCGCACCCTGGCAGCGGAGAACTTCCCCGACAGCCACCTGTATTCACCCGCTCGCGCGCGGCACGCGTGCGCGCCGGAGGGTGGCGCGGGACGGCCGGGGGGCCGTGCGGGAGGGCCGGAGGCCGGTGCTGACGGGCCGCCACCACGGATGGACGCCGGCTGATGACCCGTCCGGAGGCGCAAAACGGGCACCTGCTTCTGCGGGCTGCGTGAATGTTCGTGCGAAGACATTCCGCTTCGCCCGTACAAGGAGGTTCTGATGTCCGTTCGTACCGTTGCCGCTGCTGCGGCCCTCGCCGCCACCGCCCTGTTCGCCGGTGCCGGCACCGCCGCCGCCTGCGCGAACGGCGGCCCGGAAGAGGTCGAGGTCACCGTGGCCTGCAACCAGTGGCTGGAGCAGGAGGAGGGCATCAACACCTCCTTCGCCGGGCCGGTCTGCATCGACTTCGGCGACTGACACGGGCCGACTGCGGTTGAGCGGTCGTCCTCAGCATGCGTGGCCGTCCGGGCTTACCGGGCGGCCACGCCGCTGTGTGCGGGGCCCGGATCGCACCGGACGCTCGGCGGACGCCCGGCGCCTCGGCGGACCGCCCGGCGCCTCAGCGGACCGCGCTGCGGCCCACCACGGTGCCGGCCCGGTCGATGCACACCACGTCCACCGCCACCGGCGCGCCGCGCAGCACCTGCAGCGCCTGGTCACGGGCCGCGACCGCGACCAGGTCGCCCAGCGGAACGCCCGCCGCCGCGCACAGCTGCAGCGCCGCCAGGCCCGTGTTCGCCGAGGCCACCTCGGCGGCCAGGGCCTCCCCGGCACCGCCCTCGCGGGCCAGCGCCGCCAGGAACCCCTTGTCGACCTGCGAACGCCCCGAGTGCAGGTCCAGGTGACCCGCCGCCAGCTTCGACAGCTTGGCGAAGCCGCCGCAGACCGTCAGCCGCTCCACCGGGTGCCGTCGCACGTACTTCAGGACCGCACCCGCGAAGTCGCCCATGTCCAGCAGCGCGTCCTCCGGCAGCCCGTACTCCGCGACCACGGTCCGCTCCGACGTGGAGCCGGTGCACCCGGCGAGGTGGGTACGCCCGGCCGCGCGGGCGACGTCCACCCCGCGCCGGATCGAGTCGATCCAGGCGGAGCACGAGTACGGCACCACGATCCCGGTCGTCCCGAGGACGGACAGGCCGCCGAGGATGCCCAGGCGCGGGTTCCACGTCGAGCGGGCGATCTCCTCGCCGTGGTCGACGGACAGGGTGAGCTCCACGTCCCCGCCGCCGCCGTGCGCGGCCGCGACCCGCGCCACGTGGTCCCGCATCATCTGCCGCGGCACGGGGTTCACCGCCGGTTCGCCCACCTCCAGCGGCAGGCCCGGCCGGGTGACCGTGCCGACGCCGGGCCCGGCGCGGAAGACGACGCCGGAGCCGGCGGGCAGCGGCCGTACGGTGGCGCGGACCAGCGCGCCGTGCGTGACGTCCGGGTCGTCGCCGGCGTCCTTCACCACCCCGGCGGTGGCCCATCCGTCGCCGGCCTCCTCCACGGCGAGGGCGAACGACGGAGTCTGCCCCTTGGGGAGGGTGATGGTCACCGGGTCCGGGAACTCGCCGGTCAGCAGCGCCGTGTACGCGGCCGTGGCGGACGCCGTCGCGCAGGCGCCGGTCGTCCAGCCGGGGCGGAGACCGGTGTGCTTCAGTTGGGCGTCCCGCCCGCCCTCACTCACGGCGTCACCCACGAGAGGAGCCCCGCGTGCACGTGCTGATCCTGGGCGGCACGACCGAGGCCCGCCGCCTCGCCGAACTGCTGGCGGACCGGACGGTCTGGCCCGGGCTGCGGGTGACCTCGTCGCTGGCGGGCCGGGTACGGCGGCCGGTGCCGCCGCCGGGCGAGGTGCGCGTCGGGGGCTTCGGCGGCGCGGAGGGCATGGCGCGGTGGCTGCGGGAAAAACGGGTCGACGCGCTCATCGATGCCACCCATCCCTTCGCCGGCACCATCGGCTTCCATGCGGCCCGGGCGGCCGCCACCACCCATGTTCCCCTGCTGGCGGTGCGCCGGCCCGGCTGGGCCCCGGGTCCCGGGGACGACTGGCACCCGGCCGCCGACCTCCCGGCCGCCGCCGCGCTGCTGCCCGCGCTGGGCCGGCGCGTCTTCCTCACCACGGGACGCATGGGTCTGGCCGCTTTCGCGGGGGTCCGCGACGCCTGGTTCCTGGTGCGTACCGTCGACCCGCCTGCGGGGGCGTGCCCCCCGGACGCGGAGGTGCTCCTGGACCGCGGCCCCTTCAGCCTGGCGGGGGAGCGCGAGCTGTTGCGGCGGCACCGGGTGGAGGTGCTGGTCACCAAGGACAGCGGCGGCTCCGCCACCGCCCCCAAGCTGGCCGCCGCCCGGGAGGCGGGCGTCCCGGTGATCCTCGTGCGCCGCCCGCCCGCCCCGGAGGAGGTCGCCGAGGTGTCCACCCCCGCCGCCGCGGCGGCATGGCTGCGCACCACCCTCCGGGGCGGGGGTGGGTGAGGGGGCGGGCGGTTGGGGTGTGCGGCACCGCCTTCCGCAGCGGCCCCGCAGCCCGCAGCCCGCGGCCCGCGGCCTGCGGCCTGCGGCCTGCGACCGGCCACCGGGCTCTCAGCCCTCCGGGTACCGCCGAGGGGTCCAGACGACCTGGTGACCGGTGCCGTCGCCCCTGCCCTCACCGATCCCCTCCCCGCGCGTGGCGACGCGGGTCTGGGAGGAGCCGACGATGAGCAGGGTGCGCATGTCCACCGTGGCCGGGTCGAGGTCGGCGAGGCGGACGACGCGGACGCGTTCGCCCTCCCCGCCCACGTCGCGGGCGACGACCACCGGGGTGTCCGGCGCACGGTGCTCCAGCAGCAGTTCGCGGGCCTTGCCGACCTGCCAGGTGCGGCTGCGCGAGCCGGGGTTGTACAGCGCCAGCACGAGGTCGGCGGCGGCCGCGGCGTGCAGCCGCCGGGCGACGACCTCCCACGGCTTGAGCCGGTCGGACAGGGAGAGCGCCGCGTAGTCGTGCCCCAGCGGCGCGCCCGCGCGCGCGGCGGCCGCGCTGGCGGCGGTCAGGCCGGGCAGTACCCGCACCGGCACGTCGCGGTAGGGCTCCTCCGCCGCGGCCTCCAGCACGGCGGTGGCCATGGCGAAGACGCCCGGGTCGCCGCCGGACACCACCGCCACCCGGCGCCCGCGCCGGGCCAGGTCGAGGGCGAACTCGGCGCGTTCCGCCTCCACCTTGTTGTCCGAGCCGTGGCGGAGCTGACCCGGCCGGACGGGTACCCGGTCCAGGTAGGTGGTGTAGCCGACCAGGTCGTCGGCCGCCGCGAGGGCGCCGCGGGTCTCCGGGGTGAGCCATGAGGGACCGGCCGGGCCGGTGCCGACGACCACCACCTCGCCGTCTCCGGCGGCGCGTTCGGGCCGCGGGGCGTCCACCCGGCTGGGCAGTACGGCCAGGGAGAAGTAGGGCACCGTGCCGGCGTCGGTGCCGGCCAGCCGCCCGGTGCGTTCGCCGGGCATGGTCGCCCGCTCGACGTACAGGGCCTCGTCCAGCCGGCCGGAGCGTTCCACCGCGCGGCGCACGTGCGGGAAGGTGCGGCCGAGCTTCATCACCGCCGCCGCGTCGGTGGCGGCGAGCCGTGCCGTCAGCTCTTCCTCCGGCAGCGTGCCGGGCAGGATCGTCAGCACCTCCTCGCCCTCGACCAGCGGGGTCCCCAGGCGGGCCGCCGCCGCGCTGACCGAGGTGACGCCCGGGATGACCTCGGTCGGGTAGCGGTGGGCGAGCCGCTTGTGCATGTGCATGTAGGAGCCGTAGAAGAACGGGTCGCCCTCCGCGAGCACGGCGACCGTCAGCCCCGCGTCCAGGTGTGCGGCGAGGCGTGCGGCGGCCTCGGTGTAGAAGTCGTCGAGGGCGCCGCGGTATCCGCCGGGATGGTCGGTCCCCTCCGTCGTGACGGGGTAGACCAGCGCCTCCTCGACGTGGTCCTCCCGGATGTGCCGCGCGGCGATGGAACGCGCGATGGAACGGCCGTGGCGGGCGCTGTGGTAGGCGACCACGTCGGCGGCGGCGAGGGCTTCGACGGCGCGCATCGTCATCAACGACGGGTCGCCGGGGCCGAGTCCGACGCCGTACAGCCGTCCCGTACCGGCGGCGGGGTGACCGGTCGCGGAGCAACCGGGGGCGGGGTTGGGGGCGTTCACTCTTCCTCGCTCGCGATCGCGTTGAGCGCGGCCGCGGCGAGCGCGCTGCCGCCGCGCCTGCCGCGTACCACCAGGTGTTCCAGGCCGGCCGGGTGTGCGGCGAGGGCGTCCTTCGACTCGGCCGCGCCGACGAAACCGACCGGCACCCCGATGACGGCGGCGGGGTGCGGGGCTCCCGCGTCGATCATCTCCAGCAGCCGGAACAGCGCCGTCGGCGCGTTGCCGACGGCGACGACGCCGCCGTCCAGCCGGTCGCCCCACAGGTCCATCGCGGCGGCGCTGCGGGTGGTGCCCAGCCGCGCGGCCAGCTCCGGCACGGACGGGTCGGACAGCGTGCACACCACGTCGTTGCCGGCGGGCAGCCGTTTGCGGGTCACGCCGCTGGCCACCATCTGCACGTCGCACAGGACGGGCGCACCGGCACGGAGCGCCGTGCGGGCCCGCGCGACGGCCTCGGGGGAGAAGGCGAGGTCGCGGACGAGGTCGACCATGCCGCAGGCGTGGATCATGCGCACCGCGACCTGCGCCACGTCCGGGGGGAGCCCGTCGAGGTCCGCCTCCGCCCGGATGGTGGCGAAGGACTGCCGGTAGATGGCGGCGCCGTCCTTCTCGTACGCGTAGGCGCCTGCGTGGCCCGCGCCACGGTGGTCGTCGGTCCGGTGCATGGGGGTGGCCCCGCCCCTCTCGGTGGTCCCGGTCGTCTGGTCGCCGCTCATCCGGTCACCCGTCGGCGGTGGTGGTGCGTGCCGCTGCGGCGGCGGTGAGCGCGGCGGCGAACTCCCCGGTGTCGTCCGTGGCGGGCACGGACACCTCGTAGCGGCCGTCGCCGGTGGCGACGGCGTCCACGTGCGGGCCCTTCGGACGTCCGCAGCGACGGGGGCAGCCCGACAGGTACACCGGCAGCGGCGGCCGGGAGTCGTGGGCGGCGGCCGCGGCGAGGGCGTCCGCGCGGACGTCGGACAGCGACGCCGCGCAGCCCGGGCGTCCCGCGCAGGCACCGAGGCCGAACCACGGCGAGGCGGCCGAGGTGACCAGGCCGGCCGCTCCGGTCTCCGCCGACGCGGCGGCCGCCGAAGCCGACGCGAGTCCCGGCACGACGACGCCGCGCCACGGGGTGACGCGGAGTACGCCGCTGCCCCGGGTGAGCGCCAGGTCGGCGAGCAGGCGCGCCTGGTCGGACGTGAGGGTTCCCAGTGGCGCGGTCACGCACAGGACGGCATGCCCGCCCCCGGGCGCCACGACCACGCCGGGCGCGGGTCCCGCCCCTTCGACGTGCGCGCCCGGGGTTGCGCGGCCCGCCCCGGCGGCGTCGCGCACGCGTGGGGCGCCGGCGTCGTGCCCGCCACCGGTGGCGGGGCCCGCGCCCGGTACGGGGGACGGCCGTCCGAAACGGGTGCGCAGCGCCTCGGTGACGGCGGCGGCCGTGTCCGGGGCGTCGGAGAAGCGCCAGGCGCCGGTGCCGAGGGCGAGGAAGGTCTGTGCGGCGTACAGCGCGGCGCCCGGAGCGTCCGCCGCCGGGACGGTGACCGCCGCGCCGGAGGTGCCGACCCGGACCACGGCCGTGGCGGACGCGTCCGCCGGGCCGTCGGCACCCGGCGCGGGCGTCGCCGCCGTCACCGTCACGTCGGCACCCAGCGCGGCGACGTCGCCGCGGCCGTCGTCGAAGGCGAAGAGGAAGCGCCCGGAAAGACCGGCTGCCCCCGGGTCGGCGCACAGCAGGCGGTCCAACTCGCGGACCCACGGCCGGACGTCGGCGTGCCCGCGGGCGTCCAGGCCGGACAGCGGGGTGGCCACCACGTTGCGCACCCGTTCGTGCGCGGCGGAGGGCAGCAGTCCCGCCTCCCGCAGCCGGGCGGCGAGTTCGGCGCCGCAGCCGGCGGCGAGTCCGCGGAGCTGGACGTTGCCACGCGAGGTGAGGTGGAGGGCGCCGTCGCCGAGACGGTCCGCCGTGTCGGCGAGCAGGTGTGCCTGGGCGGCGGTGAGCGCACCGCCGGGCACCCGTACCCGTGCCAGGGCGCCGTCGTCCGCGGCGTGCAGCCGCAGCGCGCCCGGGCAGGCGTCGTCGCGGCCCCGGACGGGGGCCGTGACGGGGGCAGGGCTCGCTGAGGTGCGGCCACGGGGCGTCGGCATCGCGGCGAGCATACAGACGGAAGGCGCCCGGACCGTATGCCCCGGATCACGGCTCGGAGCACCTGCGTTGCGCTTACGATGCTGGTCGGCGGGTCGTACGCCCGTCATCGCCGTTGACGGCGACAGGGGAGGAAGCCCGGTGCGATTCCGGCGCGGTCCCGCCACTGTGAGTCCGGTGCCAAGGAACCGGACGAGCCAGGAACTCCCGCCGTCCGACACCGCCCGGGGCGTGGACACCCCGAGGAAGGCTTCACGTCGCATGCCGCTTTCGCCCGCGGAACGAGACCCGCAGCCCGCCGACTCCCCCGGATCCGCACCCGACTCCTCCGGCTCCCCGGCCGTCCTGCTGCTGTCGACGTCAGACACCGACCTGCTCAGCGCCCGCGCGGCCGGCGGTCCCGTGCGCTACCGCTTCGCCAACCCCTCCCGCCTGGACCTGGACGACCTGCCGGGGCTCCTGGACGGCACCGGCCTGGTCGTCGTCCGGCTGCTGGGCGGGCTGCGGGCCTGGGAGGACGGGCTGGACGCGCTGCTCGCCGGGGACCGGCCGGTGGTGGTGCTGACCGGTGAACAGGCCCCGGACGCCCAGCTGATGGCGGCGTCGACGGTGCCCGTCGGGATCGCCGCCGAGGCGCACCGCTACCTCGCGCACGGCGGTCCCGGCAACCTCGAGCAGCTCGCGCGGTTCCTGTCCGACACAGTGCTGCTCACCGGACACGGCTTCGAGCCGCCCGCCGCCGCGCCGACCTGGGGCCCGCTGGAACGCACGGCCCCCGCACCCGCCGACGGCGCCCCCACGGTCGCCGTCCTCTACTACCGGGCGCACCACATGAGCGGCAACACCGCCTTCGTGGAGGCGTTGTGCGCTGCGCTGGAGGAGGCGGGTGCCCGCGCGCTCCCCCTGTACGTGGCGTCCCTGCGTGCTCCCGAGCCGGAGCTGATCGACGCACTGCGCGCGGCCGACGCGATCGTCACCACCGTGCTGGCGGCGGGCGGCACCCGCCCCGCCGAGGCGTCGGCGGGCGGCGACGACGAGTCCTGGGACGCGGGCGCGCTCACCTCGCTGGACGTGCCGATCCTCCAGGCGCTGTGCCTGACGGGTTCGCGTGCCGCCTGGGAGGAGAACGACGAGGGGGTGTCCCCGCTGGACGCGGCCGGTCAGATCGCCGTGCCGGAGTTCGACGGGCGGCTGATCACCGTGCCGTTCTCCTTCAAGGAGATCGACCCGGACGGCCTGCCCGCCTACGTGCCCGACCGCGAACGGGCCGCCCGCGTCGCGGGGATCGCCCTCCGGCACGCCCGCCTGCGCCACCTGCCGCCCCCGGACAAGCGGATCGCCCTGGTGCTGTCCGCGTACCCGACGAAGCACTCCCGGATCGGCAACGCGGTCGGCCTGGACACGCCCGCCAGCGCCGTGACGCTGCTGCGCCGGCTGCGCGCCGAGGGTTACGACTTCGGCGACGCCGAGATCCCGGGGCTGGCATCCGGAGACGGCGACGAGCTGATCCGCGCCCTGATCGACGCGGGCGGCCACGATCAGGACTGGCTGACCGAGGAGCAGTTGGCCCGGAACCCGGTGCGCATCCCGGCCGCCGACTACCGGCGCTGGTTCGCCGAGCTGGACCCGGCGCTGCGGCAGGCCGTGGAGGAGCACTGGGGGCCGCCGCCGGGGGAGATGTTCGTCGACCGCAGCCGCAACGACGAGGGCGACATCGTGCTCGCCGCGCTGCGGTTCGGGAACCTGCTGGTGCTGATCCAGCCGCCGCGCGGCTTCGGGGAGAACCCGGTCGCGATCTACCACGACCCCGACCTGCCCCCGTCGCACCACTACCTGGCCGCGTACCGCTGGATCGCCGCCCCGGACGGGGAGGGGGGTTTCGGCGCGGACGCGATGATCCACCTGGGCAAGCACGGCAACCTGGAATGGCTGCCCGGCAAGAACGCCGGCCTGTCCGCGGGCTGCGCGCCCGACGCGGCGCTGGGCGACCTGCCGCTGGTGTACCCCTTCCTGGTCAACGACCCGGGCGAGGGCACGCAGGCCAAACGCCGGGTGCACGCCACGCTGATCGACCACCTGGTGCCGCCGATGGCCCGCGCCGACTCCTACGGCGACATCGCGCGACTGGAGCAACTCCTCGACGAGTACGCGCAGATCTCCGCGATGGACCCGGCCAAACTGCCCGCCATCCGCGCCCAGATCTGGACGCTGATCCAGGCCGCGAAGCTCGACCACGACCTGGGGATGGCGGACCGTCCGGACGACGACGGCTTCGACGACTTCCTGCTGCACGTGGACGGCTGGCTGTGCGAGGTGAAGGACGCGCAGATCCGCGACGGCCTGCACGTCCTGGGCGGCGCCCCGACCGGACCGGAGCGCGTCAACCTGGTGCTGGCGGTGCTGCGGGCCCGTCAGATCTGGGGTGGCACCTCCGCCCTCCCCGGTCTGCGCGAAGCACTCGGCCTGGACGAGGCCGCGGCGACCCGTACGGCAGCCGACGCGGCGGAGGAGCGGGCGCGGGCTCTGGTGCAGGCCATGGAGGACGCCGGCTGGGAACCGTCCGCGGTCTCCGAGGTGGCCGCGGGGGAGAACGAACAGGTGGCCCGCATCCTGGAGTTCGCCGCCCGCGAGGTGGTGCCCAGGCTGGCCGCCACGACGGACGAGATCGACCACGCGGTGCACGCGCTGGCCGGCGGGTTCGTGCCGGCCGGGCCGTCCGGCTCACCGCTGCGCGGGCTGGTCAACGTGCTGCCCACCGGCCGCAACTTCTACTCCGTGGACCCCAAGGCCGTGCCCTCGCGCCTCGCGTGGGAGACGGGGCAGGCGCTCGCTGACTCGCTGCTGGAGCGCTACCGCACCGACAACGGCGTCTGGCCGGCCTCCGTGGGTCTGTCGCTGTGGGGCACCAGCGCGATGCGCACCGCCGGGGACGACGTGGCCGAGGCGCTGGCGCTGCTGGGCGTACGGCCCGTGTGGGACGACGCGTCCCGCCGCGTCACCGGCCTGGAACCGGTGCCCCTTGAGGATCTGGGGCGCCCGCGCATCGACGTGACGCTGCGCATCTCGGGCTTCTTCCGGGACGCGTTCCCGCACACCGTCGGCCTGCTGGACGACGCCGTCCGGCTCGCCGCGTCCCTCGACGAGCCGGACCAGGACAACCACGTCCGCGCGCACACCCGCGCCGAGATCGCCGAGCACGGCGACGAACGCCGCGCCACCACCCGCATCTTCGGCTCACGACCGGGCACCTACGGCGCCGGCCTGCTCCAGCTGATCGACTCCCGCGACTGGCGCACCGACGCCGATCTGGCCGAGGTCTACACGGTGTGGGGCGGATACGCCTACGGCCGCGGGCTGGACGGAGCGCCGGCCCGGGAGGCGATGGAGAGCGCCTACCGGCGCATCGCGGTGGCGGCGAAGAACACCGACACCCGCGAGCACGACATCGCCGACTCGGACGACTACTTCCAGTACCACGGCGGCATGGTGGCCACCGTGCGCGCGCTGCGCGGCAGCGCGCCGGAGGCGTACATCGGGGACTCCACGCGTCCCGAGACCGTACGCACCCGCACCCTGGTGGAGGAGACCTCACGCGTCTTCCGCGCCCGCGTGGTCAACCCCCGCTGGATCGCGGCGATGCGCCGCCACGGGTACAAGGGCGCCTTCGAACTGGCCGCCACGGTCGACTACCTCTTCGGCTACGACGCCACCACGGGCGTGGTCGCCGACTGGATGTACGACAAACTGGCCGAAACCTACGTACTGGACCCGGAGAACCGGGAGTTCCTCCAGCAGGCCAACCCGTGGGCGCTGCACGGCATCGCGGAGCGGCTGCTGGAGGCCGAGTCGCGCGGCATGTGGGAGAAGCCGGACCCCGCCGCGGTCGCGGCGCTCCGGGAGGTGCTGCTCGAGGCCGAGGGCGACCTCGAGGGCGACGCCGACTGACCCCCGCCGCACCCGCCCGGCGCGGTCGAACGGTTCCGCGCCGGGCCCGCGGCCGGCCTGCCGTTCCCAGCCTCAGGCGTGGGGCCGTGCCTGGCCGGGGTGCGGGCCGTGCCTGGCCGGGGTGCGGGGCTCCGCCCCGCACCCGAGGACCGCCTTACCGGAGGTACATGCCGCTGGGGCCGCCGTGCTGCTGCGTCCACCCGTCGCCGGTGCCGAACTGCGCGAGCTGCTGCGTGAACTCGGCGGCGACCTGCTGCGGGTCCTCCGTCGCCGGGCGCGAGGTGATGTTCATCGCGACCGTGAGGATGCCACTGACCGGCGCGTTCGGGGAGAGGCGCACGGGAGTGCAGGTGAAGGAGTAGGTCTGCGGGGTGTCGGCGTCCCGCGTGATGAGGCGCGCCTCCGCCAGGGTGGTCGTCTGGCCGGTGCGGTACGCGTCGTCCATGGCCTTGAAGACGCCGACCGTGTCCAGGCCGGGCAGTACCGTACGGCCCTCGCTGAGGCGCTGGACGCGGCCGAACGCGTCGCCCTGGCGGCCGTTGGCGTAGCGCAGCACGTGCTTCGGGCCCTCGGTGAGCATGATGGGCCAGGGGGCGCCGTCGAAGACGGCGAACATCTCCTCCTGCTGGGTGAGCAGGCTGTCGCGCAGGCGGAACTCCGACAGCAGCGTCTCGGCGAGCTGCTGCATGCTCTCCTTCACGCCGCGGTCCCACTCGCGGGGCCGCATGTCGGCGACGCACACCGTGCCCAGGATGACGCCGGTGTGGTCGCGCAGCGGCGTACCGAGGTAGGCCCGCACGCCCATCTCGTTGACCAGCGGGTTGCCCTTGAAGCGGGGGTAGTCGAAGACGTCGTCGAGGGCGAGCTGTGCACCCTGCGCGACGACGTGCGGGCAGAAGCCGTAGTCGGTGGGGGCGGAGCGGGGGATGTCCGGGATGTCGCTGAGGTCGAAGGAGACGGCGCGGCGCTCCTGGCCGTCGTCGTCGCCGGACCGCGGGGCGTACATGCCGCGGAACATCTGCTGCTTGTCGTTGATGAAGTTGACCATGGCGAGCGGAGCCTGGGTCAGGCTTGCGGCGATCCGCGCCGTGCGGTCGAATTCGGCCTCGGGGTCGGGTGCGTTGAGGCCGAGGCGCTGCAGGCGTCGCCGACGCCGCTCGGCGTCATCAGGCTGATCGGGCGTCACGGGGTCCATGGCCGCCCATGAAACCAGAATATCGTCTTCCGCACCGCCCCCCGGGCAACATCGGGGACAAGCGGTGGCTGCTGCCGCAGGCACATGCCGGTATCAGTTGCCGTGTGGTCAATCTCTCAGGCTGTCCACAGTCCTGCGTGTTTAACCGACACCCGGTGACTTTGCGCCAGTTGGCTTCATGCCGATGGGCCTGATTCGTCCTTGCGTAGGACAATCGGCCCTCCAGGCAAAACCGGAGTGTGTGGTTCAGCTCGCGTCCTCCGGGTTCACGTATGCGCTTTCGTCATTGATCATTGGCGGGTTCGCTTGTCGACGGCCGGTCAAGAAACAAGCACACAACGCAGTGAAGGAGAGTTCCGATGGGTGGCAGGTCCGCAGGAGATGTCGATGCGCGCTCCGTGGCTGTCATCGGCCTGGCCTGCCGGTTCCCCGGTGCGGCGGACGCCGATCGGTTGTGGGAACTACTCGAGGCCGGCATCGACGCGACGAGCGAGACGCCGGCGGAACGCTACGACGTCGAAGCCCTCTACTCCGCCGGATCCGAGCCCGGCACCCTCGCCGCCCGCCGGGCGGGCTACGTCGAAGGGGCCGGCGACTTCGACGCCGAGTTCTTCGGCATGTCCCCCACCGAGGCCGCCGAACTCGACCCGCAGGCACGCCTGTTGCTCATGACGTCCTGGGAGGCGCTGGAGGACGCCGGCCAGTGTGCCGGGGATCTCGCGGGAAGCCGCACCGGCGTCTACGTCGGCAACACACGGGCCGACTACCTGGAGATCCAGTTCCGCCAGGGCCTCCAGTCCGTCGCGCCCTCCTACTTCCACAACTTCCGTCCCCTGCTGCCCGGACGCGTCTCCCGCGCCCTCGACCTGCGCGGACCCAGCATCCTGGTCGACACCGCCTGCTCCTCGTCGCTCTCCGCCGTGCACTCCGCCGTGCAGGCGATGCGCGCCGGGGAGATACCCCTCGCCCTGGCCGCAGGCGTCAACATCCCGCTGCGTCCCGACGAGGGCGTGATGATGACCCAGGCCGGCACCCTCGCCCGCGACGGACGCAGCAAGTTCGGCGACGCGGGCGCCGACGGCTACTCGCCGAGCGACGGCGTCGGCGTGGTCGTGCTCAAGCCGCTGGCCGCCGCGCTCGCCGACGGCGACCGGATACGCGCCGTCATCCGCGGCAGCGCCGTCGGCAACGACGGCGGCACCGGCGACTCGCTTCTGCTGCCCTCCCTCGAGGGACAACTGGACGTACTGCGGTGGGCGTACGAGGATGCCGGGGTGAATCCGGCGGACATCGACTTCGTGGAGGCGCACGGCACCGGCTCGCCCTCACTCGACCACCTCGAACTCGGCGCGCTCGGCAGCGTCCTGGGCGAGGGCAGGCCCGCGGAGCGGCCCTGCCTGGTCGGATCGGTCAAGACCAATATCGGGCACGCCGAAGCGGCCGGAAGCATCGCCGGCCTCATCAAGACGGTGCTGTGTCTGGAGCACGAGCAGGTCCCCGGAAACCTGCACTTCGACACCCCCAACCCGCTGGTCCCCTGGGACGAACTCCCGCTGGAGCTGCCCGCCAAACCGCAGGACCTCTCGGGCCGCGAACGGCCGCTGCTGGCCGGTGTCTCCGGCCAGGGCGCGTCCTGCCTCAACGCCCACCTGGTGCTCAGCCAGGGCCAGACCCGTGCGATCGACCCGGCGCTGGCGCCCGCACCGGAACACGGCGCCGAGCCGCAGCTGCTCGCCGTGTCCGCGCGCTCGCCGCAGGCGCTCGCCGACCTCGCCGAGGCGTACGTCCGCTACCTGTCCCCCGGCGGACGCGGCTCGGTCCTGCCGCTGGCCGACGTCTGCTTCAGCGCCGCCACCCGCAGAGAACACCAACAGCACCGGCTCGCCGTGATCGGCGCCACCCACGAGGAGCTGGCGGAAGCACTCCAGGTCGCCGCGGTGCCGGACGCCGTCCCGCCGGCCGAACCGCCCGCCGGCCAGGACCGACGCAAGGGCGCGCTGGCCAGCATGGCGGAGCGCTACCTGGGCCTGCGGTCCGCCGACGTCAAGCGCCGGGAGCTGCTGGAGGCCGCCGCCGAGCAGTACCGGGCCGGCGTACTCCCGCCCTGGGCCGAGGTGTTCCCGCAGGCCGGACGCTTCGTCCCGCTGCCGCACTACGCCTGGCAGACCCGCCGCTACTGGGCGGGCGAGACCCCCGACCTGGACGCGGACGGCGAGGCACCGGACCTCGCCGGCCGGGTGCTGCGCGAACACGCCCGTACCGCCTACTCGGACGACTCGCAGCTCGCGGAGATCGGCATCGACTCCCTCGCCCGCCTCGGCATCGTGCTCCAGCTCGCCGAACAGCACGGGCTGGAGGTCGACATCGAAGACCTGGCGGAGCTGCGCACCGTGCGCGCCTTTCGCGCGTGGATCTCCGGCCTGGAGGCGAAGGTCGCATGACCGCCGCGAGCACCACCGCGAGCACCGCGAGCACCACCGCACCGAGAACGCTCTACGAGGTCTTCTCCCGTGCGGCGGCCGCCCACCCCGACGCCACCGCCCTGGAGATCGGCGACGACCGCCTGACGTACGCCGAGCTGCGGCATCTCGCAGACCGTGCCGCCGCCCGCCTCACCTCCGCCGCCGGCGGAGCGCCGCCCCGCCGGGTCGGCCTGCTGGCCGGCCGTACGACCGCCGCGTACGTCGGCTACCTCGCGATCCTGCGCACCGGTGCCACCGTGGTGCCGCTCAACCCGGGCTTCCCGCCCGGCCGCAACGCGGCCGTCGCGGGGGCGGCCGGCCTCGACCTGACGGTCGCCGAGGACGCCGAGGCCGGGAAGGAGACCGGCGTACCGCTGCTGGTCCTGGACCGGGACGACGTCACTCCGGGCGCCGACCACGCCGCCACCGTCGCCGTCGAGCCCGGACCGGCGGGACCGGGCGACGTGGCGTACGTGATCTTCACCTCCGGCTCCACCGGCACTCCGAAGGGTGTGCCGGTCCTGCACCGCAACATCTGCACCCACCTGGCGCACATCGCCCAGCGGTACGCCATCGGTCCCGGCTCCCGGCTCTCCCAGTCCTTCGAGCTCACCTTCGACGGCTCGGTGCACGACCTGTTCGTCGCCTGGGCCTCCGGCGGCACCCTGGTCGTCCCCACCCAGGCGCAGCTCATGGCGCCGGTGAAGTTCGTGAACTCCCGCCGCCTCACGCACTGGTTCTCGGTGCCCGCGATCGCGTCGTTCGCCTCCCGGCTGGGCACCCTGCGCCCGGACAGCATGCCGGACCTGCGCTGGAGCATCTTCGGCGGCGAGGCGCTGCCCGCGCCGCTGGCCCGCGCCTGGCAGGCCGCCGCACCCGGCTCCACCCTCGAAGTGCTGTACGGGCCGACGGAGGCCACCATCTCCTGCACCCAGTACCGCCCGGGCCCCCGCGTCGAGGACTGGCCACAGACGCCGAACGGCACCATGCCGATCGGCGAGCCGTACCCCACCACCGAGGTCGTGGTGCTCGACGAGCAGGGCCGGCCGGGCGACGTCGGGGAGCTGTGTGTACGCGGTCCCCAGCGCTTCCCCGGCTACCTGGACGCCGCCGACGACGCCGGACGCTTCCTCGCCATCGACGACGACGGCACCGTCCACCCGTACGACGGCAGCGGGCCGCTCACCGAGGCGCACTGGTACCGCACCGGCGACCGGGTGGCCCGGGAGGACTTCGGGCTGGTGCACCTCGGCCGCACCGACCACCAGGTCAAGGTCCGCGGCTACCGCATCGAACTCGGTGAGGTCGAGGGCCCGTTGCGCACCCGGCCCGGCGTGACCGAGGCCGCCGTCGTCGCCGTCCCCGGACCGGACGGCCAGCAGGAACTGGTCGCCGCCGTCACCGGCACCGGCCTCGACGCGGACACCCTGTTCGCCGGACTGCGCGGCCGGCTGCCGGAGTACATGCTGCCCCGGCGTATCGAGGTGCTGGCCGAGATGCCGCACAACACCAACGGCAAGATCGACCGCCGCGCGGTGCTCGCCCGGGTCGGGCAGTCCGCGCCGACCGCCCGGTGAAGCCCGGCCGGACCACGTGAACCGCGAGAGCACTGTGAGCACGCCCCCGTGAGCACGCCCCGAAGACCTGTGAGGCCGTACATGTTCGACGCCATCGTGGTCGGCGCCCGCTGCGCGGGCTCCCCGACGGCCATGCTGCTCGCCCGCGCCGGATACCGGGTGCTGCTGATGGACCGGGCGGAGTTCCCGTCCGACACCCTCTCCACCCACCTCATCCACCAGCCCGGCGTCGCCACGCTCGCCCGCTGGGGTCTGCTCGACCGGCTGCGCGCCACCGGCTGCCCGCCGCTGGAACGTGCCGTCTACGAGGTCGCGGACGTCCGCCTGGAGGGTTGCGGCCACGGCGTAGACGGCCAGCGTGCGGGCTACGCACCGCGCCGCCGCGTGCTCGACGCCCTGCTGGTGGAGGCGGCGGCCGAAGCAGGCGTCGAGGTCCGCGAACGCTGCTCCGTGAACGCCCTCCTGCACGACGAGACCGGACGCGTCGTCGGCGTGCAGGGCACCTACGGCGGCCGGCGCTTCACCGAGCACGCGCCGCTGGTCGTCGGCGCGGACGGCATGCGCTCCACCGTCGCCCGGCTCGTCGAGGCCCCCTTCACCGTCGAGGACCCGCGCCTCACCTGCGCCTACTACTCCTACTGGGACGACGTCCCCGCCTGCTTCGAGCTGTACGAGCGCCCCGGCGCCTGGGTGGCCGCCGTCCCCACCAACGACGCCGCGACTCTGGTGCTTACCTACTTCCCGCAGGACCGCTTCGACGAGGTGCGCACCGACGCGCAGCGCGCCTACCTCGAGCAGATACGCACCACCGCGCCCGCCCTCGCCGACCGGCTGCGCGGCCGGCTGCCGATGGAGCGGCTGCGCGGCACCGGCGACCAGCAGAACTACTTCCGGCAGGCCGCCGGCCCCGGCTGGGCCCTGGTCGGCGACGCCGGTCACCACAAGGACTCCATCACCGCGCGCGGCATCAGCGACGCCTTCTTCCAGGCCGAGTGCCTGGTCCGGCACGTCGGCGCCGACCTCCACGACCCCGCCGGGCTGGACGCCGCGCTCGCCGGCTACGCGCTCGAGCGGGACGAGGCGCTGACCGACGGCTACCAGGGCACGCTGTCCGCCGCCCGGCTGGAGGTGCACGACCAGCGGCTCACCCTGCTGCGCGCCGTCGCCAAGGACGCGGAGCTCACCGCCACCTACTTCGACATCGTCGCCGGAGCCGCCACCATCAAGGCGCTCTACACCCCGCAACTGCTGGCCGCCATGTGAACGGAAGGTGAGCGGGCGACGTCGTTCGCGCACACATGCGTCACCGGTCGTGTCCGTGTGCCGTCGCTATCCGGGCGAATGGGACCGCCGTCTACCGAGCTCTCCTCTTACTGTCGAAGGCGCACTACGACCCTGATACGGTTCGGCAGTCAGTCGGTACGCGACGATGACCGGTCAACCGACGCTGCGCGAAAGGCGCTTGGCGTGGGCGGAACCCACTGAAACTCCTTGCTGACACCTTCGCACGAGGACGCAGATGCCAGGTTTGTCAAGTAGGCCTACGGCACACAGAGCCGTGCACGGTAAGTCCCTGACACACTCGCTCGTCCTGCTGACAGTGACGCCTGTCATCGTTCTCGTCGGGCTCTGGGCGTTCGCGGCCACCGCGCTGGTCGTCGAACGGCAGACCGAGGAGAACCCGGCGCGTGCCGACGAGCTGGTGATGTGGGTCGCCATCGGCAGCATCGTCGCCGGCGCCGTACTCATCACCACCTGTCTGCTGGTCTGGCGGTACTCCCGCGGTCTCACCGGCCGCCTCCACCGGCTCCACCGGGAGACCGTGGAACTGGCCGGAACCGGACTGCCGCAGCTCGTACGGCAGCTCACCACCGGCGACAAGAAGCTTCCCGAGGAGCCCGCACCGGACCGCAGCCACGGCGACGACGAGGTCGGCGCCATGGCCTACGCGCTGCACCAGCTGCGCAAGTCCGTCGGCGACACCCTCGCCGAGCAGGCCCGCGGCCGCGAAGGCTCCGAGCAGGTGTTCCTCGGACTGGCCCGCCGCACCCAGGTGCTGATATCCCGACTCATCCCCAAGCTGGACGAGCTGGAACGCAAGCACCACGACTCCGACCTGCTGAAGGACATCTTCGCGGTCGACCACCTCGCCACCCGTGTCCGCCGGCACACCGAGAACCTGGTCATCCTCGGCGGCGCCCCGCCCGTGCGCCGCTGGAGCCGGGCCGTCCCGATCTACGAAGTGCTGCGCAGCGCGATATCCGAGACCGAGGACTACCGTCGCGTCGACGCCCAGCCCGCCCCCCAGGTGTCCCTGGTCGGTCCGGCCGTCGCCGACGTCGTGCACCTGCTCGCGGAACTCATCGAGAACGGCACCGCCTTCTCCCCGCCGGAGACCAAGGTCTCCGTAAGCGCTTCCCACGTCGCGAACGGCCTCGCCCTCGAGGTCGAGGACCGCGGCCTGGGCATGCCGGAAGCCAAGTACGCCCACATCAACCGGCTGCTGTCCGAGCCGCCCCGCCTCGACATGATGTCGCTGGGCGAGACTCCGCGCCTCGGCCTCTTCGTGGTCGCCCGCCTTGCCCGCCGGCACCACCTCGAAGTCTCCCTCCGCCGCTCCCACTACGGCGGCACGCTGGCCATCGTGCTGCTGCCGCACGAGCTGCTGGAGGAGACCAAGTCGCTGCTGTCCAGCATCGTGGACCGGCGCCAGGAGAGCGCCGACCGGCCGATGCCCGCCGGTGCCGGGCTCCTGGGCTCGTCCTCCTCGGTGAGCGAGACGGCGCTGCCCGCCGAACCGGCGGCAGCCTCCGCGCTCCCCGCCGCCGCCTCGGCCCCGGCCTTCCCGGCCCCGGCCGCAGCGGCATCCGCCGGACCGGCACCCGCGGGGGCGGGGAGCGGATCCGGCATGACCATGGCCGCCGTGGCGTCCGCGAGCGACGACAGCGACGGCTTCCCCTCGTACGGAGGTGCAGGTCTTCTGCCAAGCACTGACGAACCGGCCGCGGACGCGGGCCCATCGGAGGCGGCCGCGCGCTCCGAGCAGCCCCCGGCCGCAGATCCGGCACCCGCACCACACGCCCCGGCCCCCGCCGCCTCGTACGGCTCCGGTCCCTCGCTCGAACCCGCCTACGCCCGGACCCCCGGGCACACCCCCGGACTCCCGTCCGGGCAGGGCTCCGAGCGGAGTCACGACCGCGCCTACGGCGGTGGCTACGACCACGGTTCCCCCCGCATGTCCGGCGGTGCCGGCCTCTACCCGGGCCCTGAGGACGGGCCCGGGAACGGCCCCGGCGCCGCACCCGACTACGGCCGTGACCACGGCCGCGGGCCCGGCCGCGGGCCCGACCACGGCAGCGGTACCTCCGCCGCGCCGCCTCCCCCTCCCCTTCCCCAGCGCACCTCCGCACCGTCGGCCGAGCGGGCTCCCGAGCCCTCCGCCGCCCCTGCCGACAGCCCTCCCGGGCCGGACGGGATCGCCATGCCGAAGACCCTCCCGACCCGGGTCCGGGGCGAGAACCTCGCCGCCCCGCTGCGCCGTTCGCCGAACGAGTCGCCGGAGAGCGCCGGCCCGCCGTCCCCCGACAGGGCGGGCGCGGCCATCGGCGCGATCCAGTCGGCCAACCGGCGTGCACGCAACGCGCGGCCCGTTCCGCCCCCTCCGCCCCCATCGCCCGCTTCGTCGTCCACGCCCTCGACGCCGGCACCCCCCGCCGGCGGTCACGAGGCGCCGATGGACAGGCCGGAGTACGGCACCGGTTCCCAGGAATCTTGAGGAAGAACACACGACGATGACCCAGCCCACCGCCAGCGGCGACCTGAACTGGCTTCTCAACAATCTGGTGGCCGGTGTTCCCGAAGTGCACCACGCCATCCTGCTCTCCCAGGACGGTCTGACGCTGGCCTGGTCGGAGGGCATGGCCCGGGACGACGCCGAGCACCTCTCCGCGGTCGCCAGCGGACTGCAGAGCCTCTCGCACGGCGTCGCCCGCCACTTCTCCGGTGGCCAGGTCCGGCAGACCGTGATCGAGATGGACAACGCCTTCCTCTTCGTGACCAATGCCGGATACGGTGCCCGACTGGCCGTCCTGGCATCGGATCAGGTGGACGCGGGGATAGCCGCGTACGAGATGGCGATGATCGTTCAGAAGGTCGGGGAATACCTCAGTGCCGCACCACGCACGGAGGTCGCCTCCCACGGGCACAGCAGGGGGAATTGAGCATTCCGAAGGACAGGCCGTGGTTCGACGAGGGGGCCGGCTACCTCGTCCGGCCCTACACGGTCACCCAGGGACGCACCAGCCACGACCGGTCCGACTTCACCCTGATCACGCTGGTCAGAGCCACCGGACCCTCGATGCTGCCGCCCGGGTACGTGGACCAGTCGGAGTCGGCGGCCATCCTCGAACTCTGCCGGGAGCGGCCGCTGGCGGTCGCCGAGGTCGCCGCCCGCCTGGACCTCCCCCCGAGCGTGGTCAAAGTGCTCTGCGGCGACCTGCTCGACAGATCGATGATCACCATCAAGGTGCCCGGCACGGAGTCCGGCGCACCGAGCGTGGAACTACTGGAAAGGGTCATTCGTGGTATACGCGAACTCTGACCGGATGAATGGCCCCGTCGCGATGCCGACGGCACTGAAGATCCTCATCGCGGGCGGCTTCGGCGTCGGCAAGACCACCATGATCGGCTCGGTCAGCGAAGTGGCGCCGCTGGAGACCGAGGAGTACATGACCACGGCGAGCCTCGGCGTGGACGACCTCGCCGGCACGCCGGACAAGAAGACCACCACGGTCGCCATGGACTTCGGCCGCATCACCCTGGACGCCGACCACGTCCTGTACCTCTTCGGCACCCCCGGCCAGGACCGCTTCTGGTTCATGTGGGACGACCTCTCGCTCGGCGCCATCGGCGCCGTCGTCCTCGCCGACCCCCGCCGGATGAGCGACTGCTTCGCCTCCGTGGACTTCTTCGAGCAGCGCGGCATCCCCTTCGCCGTGGGCGTCAACTGCTTCTACGGGCGCCGGGAGTTCAGCACCGACCAGATCCGCACCGCCCTCAACCTGCGCACCCCGGCGCCGGTCATCATGTGCGACGTCCGCCACCGCAGCTCCAGCAAGAACGTGCTCCTCGCTCTGCTGGAGTCCGCCAAGGCCGCCGCCGCCAACCGCCTCGTCGCCGGCCCCTGACCGCCCGCCCCGGCCGGCGCGGCCGGGGCGGGCGGTCAGGGGGCTCAGGTGGCCCCGGAAGCCGCCGCTCAGGAGTAGAAGTTGCGCGGCCACCGGTGCTTCCGCAGCACGGCGAGCTTCCCGGCGGCCAGCGCGCGCCCGTCGCTGACCGCCACGTTGCGCTCGACGTTCCGCACGGTGCGCATGCCGGGGATGACGGTGGACACCGCAGGCGAACTCAGCACGAAGCGCAGCGCGTGCTCGGCCGTCTCGTCCCGTCCGATGCCGAGGTCGGTGGTCAGCGCGTCCACCCGCCGTTCGACCTGCGCCGGCCTGTCGTCACGGAAGTAGCGGCGGCGGAAGTCCCCTTCGGGGAACGTGCTGTCCGCCGTGATCCGCCCGGTGAGGCCGCCCTCGTCCAGGGCCACCCGCACGACGACGCCCACGCCGTGCTCCACGCACGCCGGCAGCAGTTCGTCCTCCGGCGACTGGTCGAAGACGTTGTAGATCACCTGCACGCTGTCCACGGCACCGGAGCGCACCAGTTCGACGGCGTTGCCCGGCTGATGGTCGTTGACGGAGATGCCGAACAGGCCGATCTTCCCTTCCTGCTTCAGCGCCGTGACCGTCTCCAGCCAGTCGCCGCGCCCGACCCACTCGTCGCTCCACACGTGGAACTGCAGCAGGTCGAAGTGGTCCAGCCCGCTGCTGCGGAGACTGGTCTCCAGGCTCGCGCGAATGTGCTCACCGGGAAACGTCCCGGCCGGGTCGAGCCCTTCAGGGGCGGGCCACACCCCGTTCAGCGGCGGCACCTTGGTGGCGACCCGCACCTCGTCGCGCCGCCGCTCCCGGACGACCCGCCCGACGATCCGCTCGCTCTCGCCGTAGCCCCGGGCCGTGTCGACGAAGGTGACGCCGAGGTCGAGGGCGCGGTCCAGCGCGCGCAGCGACTCGTCCTCGGTCGCACCCACCCAGCCGGACTCCCCGATGCCCCAGGCGCCGTACCCGATCTCGGAAACCGTCACTCCGCTCGCGCCCAACTCGCGGTACCGCACGCATCCACCCCTCCGGCCGACGCGCCCCGGCCCCGGCCGCACTCGGCTCTCCGGAACGTCCCCGGCGACCCTAGAGCGGCCCGCGCCCCGCGGCATCCGGTTTTCCCCCAGGCGCCGCGGCACGCGGGTCGGGCGGACGACGCGGCTACCGGGCCACGAACTGGGTGAGGACGGCCTGCACCTCGTAGATGTCGACGCCCTTGGTGAACGTCTTCTCGATCGGCGCCGGGCTCCCGGACAGCCAGATCTTCAGCTCGGCGTCCAGGTCGAAGGTGCCGGCCGTCTCCACCGAGAAGTGCGTGATGCTCCGGTAGGGCACCGAGTGGTACTCCGTCTTCTTGCCGGTGATCCCCTGCTTGTCGACCAGGATCAGCCGCCGGTCGGTGAAGAGGATGACGTCCCGGACCAACTGGTACGCCACGTGCACCCGTTCGCCGTTCCCCAGCAGCCGCCCGTAGTCCTGCTGCGCCTTCCCCGCGTCGATGGTGTGCGCGTTCCCGAACAGCGCCACGTCCGCCCCCTCTCGTCGAAGTTCACCCGATCTCGGGTAGAGACGCGGACGCGGCGGCCGTGGTTGCCGACGGGTGAGAGCCCGTTCCCGGGCCCACCTCACGGAACGGACGCGGGAACCGGCGTCGTCGTGCGGCACGCGGCTTCCGCGGTCCGGGCGAAGCGGACGGCGTCGAGGACCGCGGCGGCGCCGGGATCGTTGTTGAAGTAGACGAACACGTCGTCCCGGTCGGCGTACGCGTCCGCGATCCGTTCCGCCCAGACGCGCAGCGCCTGCCGGCCGTACCGCGGCCACGGTCGCGCGGCGCCCTCGTGCAGGCGCACATACCCCCAGGACGCCGTCCGCCACAGCGGGGTGACGGGACGGGACAGGCGGTCCGCCCAGCACACCGGGCTGTCGTGGCGCTCCAGCACCGCCCGCAGGGCATGCCGCTCCTCCCACCAGGAGGCGTGCCGCAGCTCGACGGCCACCCGCACCCCGCGCGGGAAGCACCGCAGGCACGCGTCGAGCGCGTCCACGTCCGCGCGGAAACCGGGCGGCAGCTGCACCAGCACCGGCCCCAGCCGGTCACCCAGCCCTTCCACGGCCCGGCCCGTCAGCCGCGCCACCGGCCCGGACGGCTCCCGCAGCCGCCGGATGTGCGTGAGATACCGGCTGGCCTTGACGGTCATCACGAACCCCTCCGGCGTCCGCTCCCGCCATCCGGCGAACGTCTCCGTGGTGGGCAGCCGGTAGAAGGCGGAGTTGTTCTCCACCGTCGCGAACCGCCGCGCGTACTCCTCCAGCCAGAGCCGCTGCGGCACCTGCGCCGGGTAGAGCACTCCGCACCAGTCCCGGTACTGCCACCCGGACGTCCCGACCCACATCACGCGTCGGCGGGTACCCCCGCCCCGGCCGGCGGAACGGCTACTCGGCGTGTACGGCCTGCCGGGGCGCGCCGCGGAACACGTTGCGCGCGTGCCAGGCGCGGTGCTCCGCCGCGACCGTCGCCGCGCCGCGCTGCGGCCCGATCAGCGGCCGTCCCGCCAGCTCCAGCACCTGTTCCCGCGCGGCCCGTCCCCGTCCGACGAAGTGCTGGGACACCATGACCTCCCGGCCCTCCCCGACGCCGAGCACACCCTTGTCGAACAACCGGTGATGCAGCGAGCACAGGCAGAGACCGTTCTCGACGACGTCCGGCCCGTCGAACGCCCACCACCGCACGTGCGCCGCCTCCAGCCCCACGGGCACGGCCCCGATGCTGCCGTCGTAGCCGCAGAACGCGCACCGGTACTCGTACGCGGTCAGTACGGCGTTCCGCATCCGACGGTCGCGTATCCGCCGGTCCCGCCGCCGGCGCGCGGTCGGCACCACCTCCGTCACCACGTCCGTCACGCCCGCACCCGTCACGAGGCCCACCGCATCCAGCAACTCCTCGTGCAGCGACGGAGGGAAGTGCAGATCCAGCAGTACGGCCGCCAGCCGGTCGGCGAGCCCCGCGTCATCCGCCAGCGCCTGCCGCAGCCCGGGCGCCAGCCGCCCGGTAGCCCCCGACTCCCGCAGCGCGCCCACACCGGTTCCGGGGCTGCCCCGCCCGCCGTCGGTGCGCACCTCCCACACCCCGTCGCCGGCCAGATGGTGGAACGGGTACGCCGGCGTCGTCCGGTGCGCGGGCCCGTACTCCTCGAGCAGCCGTTTCAGGTCGTTCTCCACGGCGCTGTACCGCAGCCCCGCGTCCGCGTCCTCCTGGAACCGCCCCAGCGCGTACAGCAGCAGCAACGGCTTGTGCGGCGCCCGCACCCCGTTCGCGCTCCACTGCCGCAGCTCCCCGACGCGCCCCACCCAGTCCACGAACGAAGATCCTAAGCGGAAGCGGAAGCGGAACCTCGAACACCCCGAGCAGCCGCCGCTGGACGGGGCGTCAGGCGCCGCGTGCCTCCGGAGGGACGGGCTGTTCGCACCAGATCGTCTTGCCGTCACGGCTGTGCCGGCTGCCCCAGCGCTGGGTCAGCTGTGCCACCAGAAGGAGTCCGCGTCCGCCTTCGTCGAAGACCGGTGTGCGGCGCAGGTGCGGGGCGGTGCTGCTGGTGTCGGAGACCTCGCAGATGAGGGCGTTGTCCTTGATCAGCCGGAGCTGGATGGGGGGAGTCCCGTAGCGGATGGCGTTGGTGACGAGTTCGCTCACCACCAGTTCGGTGACGCAGGCCATGTCCTCCAGACCCCAGGCGGCCATCCGGCGGGTGGCCCAGGACCGGGCGTCGGCGACGACCGCCGGGTCGGCGGGCACGTCCCACGTGGCGACCCGGTCCTCGTCGAGGGCGTGGGTGCGGGCGATCAGCACCGCCACGTCGTCCTCGGGGTGCTCGGGCAGAAGGGCCCGGACGACCGCGTCGCAGCGGGCGTCCAGGGAGGAGGCCGGACGGGCGAGCGCGCGGCCCAGCCGCTCCAGGTTCTCGTCGATCTCGCCGGCGCGGGTGCTGATCAGCCCGTCGGTGTAGAGGACGAGTTCGCTGCCGTCCCGCAGCCGCAGTTCGCTGGTCACGTAGGGCAGGCCGCAACCTCCCAGCGGGGGACCGCATTCGACGGGCGGGAACGTGACGTCGCCGTCCGGGGTGAGCAGCGCCGGTGGCGGCTGCCCGGCGGAGGCGACGGAGCAGTTCCGGGTGACGGGGTCGTACACGGCGTACAGGCAGCTCGCCGTCGCCTCCGAGGTGGCGGACCCTTCCGGTGCGCCCGCCTCACCGGCGTCGAGGTGGGTGACCTGGTCGTCGAGGCGGGCCAGCAGTTCGTCGGGGGCGAGGTCCACGTCGGCGAGGGTGCGTACGGCCGTGCGCAGGCGGCCCATGGTGGCGGCGGCGTGGATGCCGTGGCCGACCACGTCGCCGATCACCAGGGCGACGCGGCCGCCCGACAGGGGGATCACGTCGACCCAGTCGCCGCCGACGCCGAACTGGGAACTCGCGGGCAGGTACCGGAAGGTGGCCTCCAGCGCGGGACGGCGCGGGAGCTCCCGGGGGAGCAGGCTCCGTTGGAGGGCGAGCGCGGCGGTGTGCTCGCGGGTGTAGCTGCGGGCGTTGTCGAGGGAGATGGCCGCACGGGTCACCACCTCCTCGGCGAGGAGCAGGTCGTCGTCCTCGAACGGCTCGTTCGGCCAGGAGCGGCAGAACACCGTCAGACCCAGGGTCACCCCCCGTGCGCGGATGGGGACGAGCAGCCACGAGTGGAAGCCGTACTGCTCGGCGCGCTCGGCCCGCACCGGGTCGTCCGCGAACCACCGGCTCACCCGGGAGTCCCTGCACCTGAGCAGCAGCGGGCGGCCCTCGGCGAGGCAGCGGAACGGGGGCGAGGACGGCGGGTACGTGTCCACGGCGCCGGGCGCGGCCATGGCCTCCGGGGCCCCTTCGTTCACGGACTGGTGCGCCATGCGGCGCAGCGTGACGCCGGTGACGACGGGGCCTGGTTCGTCGCCGCGGAGCAGCGGCTCCAGCAGGTCGACGCTCACGAAGTCGGCGAGCCGGGGCACGAGTACGTCGGCGAGTTCCTGGGCGGTCATGCTCAGGTCGAGCGTGCTGCCGATGCGTGCGCCGGCTTCGTTCAGGAGGGCCAGCCGCTCCCGGTAGGCGTGCGGTTCGGTCACGTCGTGCACCGTGGCGCACACGCCCAGTATCCGGCCCGCGCTGCCCCGCAGCGGGGAGGCGGTGGCCAGCAGTACGCGGTCGTGGTCCGGGTCGGCCCGTGTGCGCGCGTGCATCGTGCAAGGGGCCGCGTCGGTGCCGCTGCGCATCGCCTGGCGCATGCAGGCCTCCCACCGGGCGATGTCCGGGCTGGTCAGGACGTCGCCCGGCCGTGTCCCCCGGCGTTCGCACTGGGAGGTGCCGGTCATCCTGCTCATGGCGGTGTTCTGCCAGACGCAGCGCAGGTCCGTGTCGTACACCGTGAGCGGCACGGGGGACGCACTGAACAGCCAGTCCAGCATGGCCGGGCCGTCGGGGAGCGCGAAGACCTCCGCGACGTCGTGGGTGACGTCGTGTGTGCCGGCGCGTGCGACGTCGTGCGTGCCGTGGTGCGGTCCCGCTGCCGTGTCGGTCGCGGTGCCGTGGGTCGTGCCGTCCGCCGCGTCGTCCTCCGGTGCGACGGCCAGCAGCGCCCGCTGCCCCGCGCCGCCGTCGGAGAGGCGGCACGCCCGCACCGGAACCGTCAGCAGGTGCCCGCTCGCGTGCCGCAGGGTGACGTCGCCGTCCCATTCCTCGGTGACCGACGACAGGACCCCGGGGCCGGAGGCGATGAGGCGTCCCACCGGCACGCCCACGACCTGGTCGGCGAAGTAGCCCAGGAGGTACCGGGCGCCGGGACTCCATCCCGTCACCACGTCCGCCTCACCGAGGGTGATCACGGCGACCCGGCGGGCGGTGGGCGGGTCCGCGAGAAGCCGGTGGTGATCGCTCCGGTGCTGGTCGGGTACGTTCATAGCGCCTACCTCGCTCCTGTGGAACGCTTCCGGCGTTCCACCGCAGGCATGCCCTCCAGCGTCCCCCCGGATCGGCTCGCACACAAGCACAGCGACCCGTTCCGGCGACCCGCCGCGCCGGGGGCCGTACAGCCCCGGGGCCGGGGCGTCACCTCGATCGGAGCGTCCACGAAAACCCGGGTGAAACATTTCCGTCGTCCCGGCGCATCAAGAAGGTGAACACCACACGCGGCGAGCGGCAACACGGGGGAGTCGTACATGAGGCAGGGACGCTCGGACGAGTACGCCGAGTTCGCGCGAGCGCGAGCGGGGCACCTCTACCGGTCCGCGTGTCTGCTCACCGCCGGCGACACGCACCTGGCCGAGGACCTCGTGCAGGAGACCCTCGGCCGGTTGTACGTCCGCTGGGGGCGGGTGTCCCGCGCGGAGAACCCGGCAGGGTACGCGCAGACCGTGCTCACCCGGACGTTCCTCGCCCACCGCCGTCGGCACAGCAGCGGCGAGCGGGTGACGGACCGGTTGCCGGACCGGGGCGTCGCCGTCGACGGCGACGCCTCGCTGCGGCTGACGCTGATGGACGGACTTTCCCGGCTGGCGGTGAAGGACCGGGCCGTCCTCGTCCTCCGCTACTGGGAGGACCGCTCGGTCGCCCAGACCGCCGACGTGCTCGACGTCAGCTCGGCGGCCGTGCGGACGCGCTGCGTGCGGGCGCTCGGACGGCTCAGGGAGCTGCTGAGCGAGGACCTGGCGGAGTACGCCGGGCGCTGACACCGACCGTCGCCGGCTCCGCCTTCGTGCTCGATTCGACTCATCCCCCGGAAAGGGTGGTTTGGCCATGCCCGAGAACCCTCACGACGATCCGTCCGACGACCGGGTCGTCGCCGCCCTGCGCGAGGCCGCGCACGGCTTCGAGGCCGACCACGAGGCGCTCGTCGCCGGCGGACGGTCCCGTGGACGCAGGACGGTCCTGCTGCGTCGCCGGGCAGGCGTGCTGGGCGGGGTGGCAGGCGTCGCTCTGATCGGCGTGGCCGGCGCGGTGCTGCCCACGGGCGGCGCGTCGGAGCCCGGGCCCGTCAACGTGGCGTCGAGCGGCTCCCCCTCCGCCGCTCCCTCGTCCGCCGTCTCCGCCACGCCCACCTCCCCGGCCTCCGCCGCTCCCACGTCTTTCACCGGCGACGCCCTCCTGCGGGAGCTTCGGGAAATCCTCCCGGACGGTGGTCGCTTCAGCGGTGAGAGCGCCCGTGGCACGGATGCCGAGCTGGGGCCGACCGCGCGACTCGTGTACGACGACGGTGACGGTGCCGCCGCGATCGCGGTGGGCTTCAGCCGGGTCGACCCGGACAGCGCGCGGGCCGAGGAGCTGACGACGTGCCCGGACCCGACCTTCACCCCGCACGACGACTGCAGCAGTAGCCGGCTGTCCGACGGCTCGCGGTTCATGGTGTTCCAGGGCTACGAGTATCCGGACCGGCGTGTAGACACCAAGTGGTGGTCGGCGGGCCTGGTCACGCCTCAGGGACAGTACGTGTCCGTCGACGAGTGGAACGCCCCGGCGCAGAAGGGCGCGCCGGTCAGCCGCGAGAACCCTCCACTGACGCCGGAGCAGCTGCGGGAGGTCGTGACCGCCGACGTGTGGCGCGACGTGGTGGACGCCGTTCCGCAGGACCCCGGGCCGACACCCACGGAGAGCCTCCCGGACGACCCTCCGCCACCGGGCGCACCGGGAAACGAGGTGGGTAGGACCCTCGCCGAACTGCTTCCCGGGAAGCTGGACGTGGTCGAGCGCGGGCACCAGGACTCCCAGTACGCCTACGTCGTGGTGGACGACGGGCGGGGAAGGAGCCTCGTCCAGATCAACGTGCAGTACGGGATGGACGACGTCGCCGACGAACTCTTCGCATCCGCCGAGACCCTTCCCGACGGCACGCTCGTCGCCACCCGGCAGGGACCGGGCGACGACCGGGTCCCGGGGG
The DNA here is from genome assembly GCF_000426325.1 of Streptomyces sp. CNS606. NCBI lineage: Bacteria > Bacillati > Actinomycetota > Actinomycetes > Kitasatosporales > Streptomycetaceae > Streptomyces > Streptomyces sp. CNS606. The sequence continues at coordinate 52,034 of NZ_KE384521.1, read as the reverse complement.
TCGTCATGTGGACCGTGGACACCCTGCGGCCCGGTTCCGACGGCTTCCGCGTCGTGATCAGCGCCTTCAACAACGGTGCGGCGCACGCCGAGCCGGGCCGCGCCACCCCGGCGCTGACGATGCAGCAGCTGCGGGAGGTCGCGCTCAGCCCGAAGTGGGAGAAGCTCCGCTAGGACGCGCAGTGCGGGGCGCACACGACGGTGCGAGAGGTCGCCGCCGCCGACGGCTGTGAAGCCGGCTGCGGTTCACGAACCCGACGAAGGCTCCGACCGGCGAACCGGTCCGGGGCCTTCGTTCAGCTGGTGAGGCGAACTCGTGCGGGGTTGCCCCAACACGCTTTCCACCTGCGTGGGCGGACTGCTCGATCAGCAACCGTGAGGGTGCCGGGTCTCCTACCCGCGGCAGGGAGCGTGGCAACTGAGACCAAACTGAGGCCACGAACTACGTAGGGCCCCACCGCCGGAGCGGTGGGGCCCTACGTTCAGCCCGGTGAGGCTGGGCGGAGGATACGAGATTCGAACTCGTGAGGGGTTGCCCCCAACACGCTTTCCAAGCGTGCGCCCTAGGCCACTAGGCGAATCCTCCGCCGCAAACCATACAAGACATCGAGGGGTGCTCGCGAACCCGCTCCCCGGGGTCGGCCGGTTGGGTCCGGAGGGGTGGGTGGGTGGTTCGTTCGCAGCTCGGGGCATCGGGTAGGCTGAGCGCAGCCCCTCACGTGGCGCTAACTCTCTGAACTCCCCCAGGGCCGGAAGGCAGCAAGGGTAGGGGGGCTCTGGCGGGTGCGTGAGGGGCGCCTTGCGTTCCGGCCACGGCGTCCGCGCGTCGCTGTGTCCTCGGGGTTCCTGTGATGTCGGTGGGGGCCGATATCGTCGGGGTGTGTCGTCCCTCGCTCTGTACCGCCGCTACCGCCCGGAGACCTTCGCCGAGGTCATCGGGCAGGAGCATGTCACCGACCCGCTGCAGCAGGCGCTGCGCAACAACCGGGTCAACCACGCGTATCTCTTCAGCGGGCCGCGCGGCTGCGGCAAGACGACCAGTGCGCGCATCCTCGCCCGCTGCCTGAACTGCGAGCAGGGCCCCACGCCGACGCCGTGCGGAGCGTGCCGGTCCTGCCTGGACCTGGCGCGCAACGGGCCCGGGTCGATCGACGTGATCGAGATCGACGCCGCCTCGCACGGCGGTGTGGACGACGCCCGTGAGCTGCGCGAGAAGGCGTTCTTCGGGCCGGCCTCCAGTCGTTACAAGATCTACATCATCGACGAGGCGCACATGGTCACCCCGGCGGGCTTCAACGCCCTGCTGAAGGTGGTCGAGGAGCCGCCGGAGCACCTCAAGTTCATCTTCGCGACGACGGAGCCGGAGAAGGTCATCGGCACCATCCGGTCGCGTACGCACCACTATCCGTTCCGGCTGGTGCCGCCCGGGACGTTGCGGGACTACCTGTCGGCCGTGTGCGAGCGCGAGGCGATCCCGGTGGACGAGGCCGTCCTGCCGCTCGCGGTGCGCGCGGGCGCCGGATCCGTACGTGACTCGATGTCCGTGATGGACCAGCTGCTGGCCGGGGCCGGCGAGGACGGCGTGACGTACGCCATGGCCACCGCGCTGCTCGGCTACACGGACGGCGCGCTGCTGGACGAGGTCGTGGAGGCGTTCGCGGGCGGCGACGGGGCGTCGGCTTTCGAGATCGTGGACCGCGTGATCGAGGGCGGCCACGACCCGCGCCGTTTCGTGGCCGACCTCCTGGAGCGGCTGCGTGACCTGGTGATCCTCGCGGCGGTGCCGGACGCGGCGGAGAAGGGGCTGATCGACGCGCCGGTGGACGTGCTGGAGCGGATGCTCGACCAGGCGCGGAAGTTCGGCGCGGCGGAGCTGAGCCGTGCGGCGGACCTGGTGAACAGCGGCCTGACCGAGATGCGGGGGGCGACCTCCCCGCGGCTGCAACTGGAGCTGATCTGCGCCCGCGTGCTGCTGCCCGCGACATACGCGGACGAGCAGTCGGTGCAGGCGCGCCTGGACCGACTGGAGCGCGGCGCCACGGTGGCGGGTGCGGGAGGCCCGGTGGCGGGCCCCGCACCGGCCGCCGCGGGCGGTGTGCCGGCAGCGCCCGGAGCGACCGGGCCGGCAGCGGCGCGTGCCGCGCTGGGCGGTCCGCCCGCGGGGCCGCCGCAGGCGGAAGCCCCGAGCGGGCAGGCACCGCAGACGCACGCACCGCAGACGCACGCGACGCAGGGACCGGTGCACCAGGGCGATGGTGCGCCGGGGCGGCCCGCCCAGGCGGCCGAGGCGGACGAGGGCGAGGTCGGCCCCGACGGCTGGCCGGTCGGAGCCGCACCCGCCGCAGGCCCCGAGCCGGGGCGCCGCCCCGGTGCGTCCCCCGCTGGGAGCACGGCGCCGCAGGAGGGGGCCGGTGGTCCGGGGGCGGGCGGCCCGGGCGCCGAGACGCCGGGACGGCGTCCGGGCGCGTGGCCGACGGGCACCGGGCCCGCCGAGGGCGCTCAGGAACCACGGCAGCCGCAGCAGCAGGCGGAGCGGCGACCGGGAGAGTGGCCCGGCGCGGGAGGTGGTGCGGGCTCCGCGGCCCCGTCCGCCGAGGCCGCCCCGGTGCAGGGGCGGGCGGCCGGGCCGCCCGCAGCACAGCCGCAGCAGTCCCAGCAGCCCCAGTCCCACCCACAGCCCCAGTCCCACCCACAGCCCCAGTCCCACCCACAGCCCCAGGCGCCGTCGCAGGACAGCGCGCAGGGTGCGGCTCAGGTGCGGCAGCTGTGGCCGCAGATCCTCGAGGCGGTCAAGAACCGTCGCCGCTTCACCTGGATCCTCCTCAGCCAGAACGCCCAGGTCGTCGGCTTCGACGGCACGACGCTCCAGGTCGGTTTCTCCACCTCCGGCGCACGGGACAGCTTCGCGAACGGCGGCAGCGTCGAGGTGCTCGTGCAGGCACTGAACGACGCGGTCGGCGTGCAGTGGAAGGTCGAAGCGGTCGTCGATCCGTCCGGCGGCGCCGGTTCGGGACCGGCTGGCGGCGGCCGTGGCCCGGGTCCGGGCCCGGGTCCGGGGCAGGGCGGCCACGGCGGGCCCGGAGGCGCGGGTGGTTCCGGGTGGGGCGGCGGCGGTACGTCGCCGGGCCCCGGCGCGGGAGCGGTCCCGCACCCGTCCCCACCACCCGGCGCCGGTGACGGCGCGGGTCCCGGAGGGGGAGGTGGCGCTTCGGCCGCATCTCCGTCTGCGGGCGCGCGCCAGGCCCTGGCCTACGCCCAGACCGCGCCGGCGGGAGCGGAGGCGGGCGCGGCTCCCCGTCCGTCGGCACCGGTGGCGGCGCCTGCGGCTCAGCCCTCTTCCATCGAGGACGACATGCCGGCGGACGACGACGCCGACCTCGACGAGAATGCCCTCTCTGGCTACGACCTGATCGTGCGCGAACTGGGCGCCACGGTGATCGAGGAGATCCCGCACGACTGACGGGCTCCCGCCGGTCGGCCGGACGAGTCTCCCGGGCGGGCCGTGCGCCGCCGCTCGGGCGCCGAGGGCGGGGGCTCCGCCCGGCCGGGCGGAGTGGCGGACGTCGGGCTCCGCGCACGCCGCGCCGTCCGGGTCGTGCCCCACGGCCCTGCAGTCGGGTCCGGGTGCGGGGTCGCGCGGGGGAGGCGGGCCCACCGAGCCGGCCTCCCCGCTCCGTGCGTCGGGGCGCGGCGTCGGCGGGCGGCTGGTGGGGAGGGCCGCGAACGCGGCGCCGAACACGTAGGCTCGGGCGCGTACACACGTCCTCGACGACCAGGAGCCAGTCGTGATTCCCGGTGGTGGCCAGCCCGACATGCAGCAGCTGCTGCAGCAGGCGCAGAAGATGCAGCAGGACCTCGCGGCGGCGCAGGAGGAGCTCGCGCAGGCCCACGTCGAGGGGTCGGCGGGCGGTGGCCTGGTCAAGGCGACGGTCAATGGTTCCGGTGAGCTGCAGGGTCTGGTGATCGACCCCGGGGCCGTGGACCCGCAGGACACGGAGACCCTGGCCGACCTGGTGGTCGCCGCCGTGCGGGACGCGAACAACGAGGCCCAGGAGCTGGCGCAGCAGAAGCTCGGCCCGCTGGCACAGGGCCTGGGCGGCATGCCGGGCATGCCCTTCTGACGGACGCACGGGGTGACGTACGGGCGTCCGCGCCGGCGGTCCCGCCGCGTGGGCGCCGCGTCGTTCCCGTCCTCGTCCTCCGCTTCGGTGCCACGCCGGGACCCACCCCTGCGTGCAGCGTGCCCCGAGCCGCCCGGGCGACCTGCGGCGGTCCGGTACGACAACCGCCGAGGCGGTAGCAGCCGCGCGCCGCGGGCGACTACCGTACGGCGTACGGCAGAGCCGGGAGCCGGTTCCCGGGGAGTGAGAGCAGGCATCCGTGTACGAAGGCGTGGTCCAGGACCTCATCGACGAGTTGGGCAGGCTGCCCGGCGTCGGTCCGAAGAGCGCGCAGCGGATCGCCTTCCACATCCTCCAGGCGGAGCCGACCGACGTCCGGCGTCTCGCGGCGGCCCTCACCGAGGTGAAGGAGAAGGTCCGCTTCTGCGCGGTCTGCGGCAACGTCGCGCAGGCCGAGCAGTGCCGGGTCTGCCAGGACCCACGTCGCGACCCCGCGCTGATCTGCGTGGTGGAGGAGCCGAAGGACGTCGTCGCGATCGAGCGGACCCGGGAGTTCCGCGGCCGGTACCACGTGCTGGGCGGGGCGATCAGCCCGATCGAGGGCGTGGGCCCGGACGATCTGCGTATCCGTGAGCTGATGACCAGGCTCGCGGACGGTTCGGTGACGGAGCTGATCCTGGCCACCGACCCCAACCTGGAGGGCGAGGCCACGGCCACGTACCTCGCGCGCCTGGTCTCCGCGATGGGCCTCAAGGTCACCCGCCTGGCCAGCGGCCTCCCCGTCGGGGGGGATCTCGAATACGCCGACGAGGTCACGCTGGGGCGGGCCTTCGAGGGGAGGCGAACGCTGGATGTCTGACGCCACGCTCAACTCGATCAAGGACGACCCGAACGACTTCGCCGTGCAGATCTCCGACCAGGTCGAGAGCTTCCTCGTCTCGGTCGTGGAGGTCGCCAAGGGCGACGAGCCGGACAGCGCCGTCCCGTACCTGCTGCTGGAGCTGTCCCAACTGCTCCTGGCGGGGGGCCGGTTGGGCGCGCACGAGGACATCGTTCCCGAGGAGCGCTACGAGCCGGACATCGGCCCGGAGGCGGATGTGGACGAGCTGCGCGAGCGCCTCGCGGGCCTGCTGGAGCACGTCGACGTCTACACCGAGGTCTTCGACCCGTACGAGCCGCACAAGGCTCCGGTGGCCTGCCGGATCTCCGACGACGTGGCGAACATCGTGACCGACCTGCGGCACGGCATGGCCCACTACCGCGCGGGTCGCGTCAGCGAGGCGCTGTGGTGGTGGCAGTTCTCCTACCTCACCAACTGGGGTACGGCCGCCTCGGCGTCGCTGCGGGCGCTCCAGTCGCTGGTGGCGCACGTGCGGCTGAACCAGCCGCTGGGTGCGCTCGACGGGCTGGACACCGACAGCGACACCGAGAGCTACGACGGTGAGCTGGAGGCGGAGGCCGGTGCGGTGATGGCCGCGGAGATCGGCGAACCGCTGGGCATCCGGCCGAACGGCAGCCCGGCCTGACCAGCGGGTGGGCCGGCCCACCCCGAACGGACCGGGCCGGACCGTCCCGAACGGACCCGAACGGCCCGCCGGATCAGCCCGGCCCGCGCTCCCGCCGCCGCCCCCGGACCCTCAGCCCTGTCCGGCCGGCGGCACGGGCTCGCCGCGGTAGACCCCGAAGCACCAGAGGTTGCCCTCGGGGTCGGTGATCGTGAAGTCGCGGTTGCCGTAGTCCTGGTCGGTGAGGTCGCGCCCGATGGTGACCCCGGCCGCCTTGACCCGTGCGTAGAGGCCGTCGACGTCGTCGGTGACCACGTAGGCGCCGAAGGTGCCGGGCGTCACGTTCCACTCGCCGTCGGGCTTGTGGGAACCGAGCATCACGCCGCCGCCCTCGGGCCAGCTGAGCTGGGCGTGCGCGACCCGGTCGCCGTCGGTGTAGACGGCGGTGCGGTGGAAGCCGATCTTCTCCACCAGGAAGTCGATCAGGCCGAGCGCGTCACGGGCCGAGAGGGTGGGCCAGACGGTCGGCGCGGGGGCCTGAGGCGTGGGGTCTCCGGTCTGTGGTGTGCCGGTCTCGGTGCCGGTGTGCTGTGCGTTCATGCGTCCCACTCTTCGCCGTTCCGGTGTCCTCCGGCTTGGATATTCCGGCGCTCCTCGCAGATCCACCCGGTCGGGCTCAGCCCGGTGTACTGGCGGAAGTCCCGCACCAGGTGCGAGTGGTCGAAGTAGCCGCAGCGGGCGGCGATCCGCGACAGGTCGGGCGTCCGCCCCGCCGTGACGGCCTCCGTCACGGCGCGCTGCGCCCGTTCGAACCGCATCAGCCGGCTGACCTGCTTGGGCCCGGCCCCCACCTCGCGCTGGAAGAGGGTGGTGAGCTGCCGCCGGCTGAGCGCGACGTGCCGGGCCATGCCGTCGAGCGAGCCCGCGCCGCCGTGCCAGGCCATCCAGCGCCAGGCCTCCGCGATCTCCGGGCGCACCTCGGCCCGCCGTCCGGCGTCCTCCGCCTGCCGCCGCAGGTACGCGGTCAGCGTCGCGAAGCGTTCCGCCCAGCCGGACTGCTCGCCGAGCTGCTCGCGGATCTCCACGGCCCGCGCGCCGAGGACGTCTCCGCCGTCGCCCGCCAGCTGCGTGAGCTCGGCCGCGGGCATGCCGAAGAGGGCACGCGCGGCCAGCGGGTGCACCGCCAGCTGCACGCCCTCCTCGTGGGACGGCTGCACGACGTACGCCGGCCGCTGGTGCAGGCCGCCGAGCACGATCTCGGTCCGGTACGCGTCCGCCGAGCGGGCGTGCTCGGGAGACTCGCCGGCCACCACCGGGCCGTCGAGGGAGAAGATCAGCGTGAGGTGGGGGGACGGCAGCCCGCGGTGCAGCTGCGGTGTGGCGCCACGGCTGCGGTAACCGGTCGTCGAGGCCACCATGGCGCCGAGGGTGCGGCGGGCGCGCGCGAACTCGTACGTGCCCCCCAGCGGCGGGTCCGCCGGGGGCGCGGTCGGTGCGGCAGCGGTCGTGGCGCTGCGACGGCCGGAGCCCATGGGGCCAGTATGCGCGCCGCCGCCGACAGCCGCCGCTGACAGCCGCCGCCGACAGCCGCCGCGCCCGGCGGTCCGTCCGGCTCGGGCGCCGGTACGGCTCCACGCCGGCACGTCCGCATGGTCGGCGACCTGCTGTCGCGCGGCCCTTCGGGGAGAGGACGGGCGGCATGGCCCAGCCACGTGTTCAGGCGAACGACCCGATCCGGAACGACTTCGTTCAGGCCGTGGCGGGGGCGGCTCCGGCACGGTCGGCGGGTGCGTCGCCCGCCGTCTCGGGGAGCATGGCGCGCACCGCCGTACGGATGCTCGGCAGCGGGTCGAAGCCGTCCTCCGGCAGGGCCACCTGCTGGAACATCAGCCCTTCGAGCAGGGCGGCCAGGGCCCGGCTGTGCTCCTCGGGTTGGGGGGAGCCCATTGCCTTGAGGATGCGGGCGCCCCAGTCGAGGAGCGAGGCGTGGCCGCGGCGCAGCGCCTCGCCGACCGCGGGGCGCGCGATGGCCTCCAGCGTGAGGGCGTACCGGGCGGTGGTGCGGTGCCTGCCCGGCCCGACCAGGTGCCGGACGAGCCCCTCCAGTGCGGTGGCCAGTTCCTCGGGACCGTCCGGGACCGAGGGGTCGTCGGGCGCCGGAGTCCCGGTGGGCGCGGCCGGGAGGGTGCCGACGCCGCGCTCCCAGTCCTCGCGGTCCAGGGCTTCGAGGTGCGCCACGATGCCGTCGAGCAGTGCCTCGCGGTTCCGGAAGTGATTGGAGGTGCTGCCCGGCGGCACGCCCGCCGTCGTGTCCACCGCCTGGTAGGTGAGCCGGCGCAGTCCCCCGGTGGCCAGCACCTCCACGGCTGCGTCCAGGACTTCTCGTCTGCGGCCGCCACCCATCGTCGCCTCGTCTCCCTCCGTGTACCGATCTCCCCCGGAACGGAGAACTCTACGGGTGCCGGCCCGCCACGCCACCGCTCTACTGTAAACGTAGTACGGTGGGGTCCATGACGCGGAGCGCACTGATCATCGGCGGCGGCATCGGCGGGCTGGCCTGCGCGGCACGGCTGGTCCAGGACGGGTGGGACGTGGAGGTCCGGGAACGTGCCGCCGGCCTGCCGCGTACCGGCACCACGCTGGGCATGTGGCCCAGCGCCCTGAGGGCTCTCGACGCCGTCGGCGCCGGCGACGAGATCCGCGCGCGCGGCCACGTGCAGCGCGGCGGTGCCCTGCTGCGGCCCGACGGCCGCCGCATCGCGTCCGTCGACGTGTCCGTACGCTCGGGCACGCACGACCAGGTCCGTCTCGTCGCCCGGCCGACCCTCCTCCGTACGCTCGCCGGCCTGCTGCCCGACGGCGTCGTCCGCTTCGACGCCGAGGTCCCGGACGTCACCCTCGCCGGCGGCGCCCACGACGTGGTGATCGCCGCCGACGGGTTGGGCAGCCGTGCCCGACACGCGCTCTTCGGCGACGCCCACGGCATCCGGTACACGGGCGTCACCTCGTGGCGCGGCACGGTCGACGGCGCGACCGAACACGCGTCGGAGACCTGGGGCAACGCCTCGCGCTTCGGCATCACCCCGCACGAGGCGGGCCGCACGAACTGGTTCGCCTGCGTCCGGGCGCCCTGGCGGGCCGTCGCCAAGGGCGGCGATCCGACGGCGCTGCGCACCGCCTTCGGCGGCTGGCACGCCGACGTGCGGCGCGTACTCGACGCGGTCGAGAAGGCGGGCGGCGAGGACGTGCTGCGGCACGACCTGTGCGACCTGGAACGGCCGTTGCCGAGCTACGTGCGCGGGCGGGTGGCACTGATCGGCGACGCGGCTCACGCGATGACGCCCGACCTCGGCCGCGGGGAGTGCGAGGCGCTGGTCGACGGCGTCACGCTGGCCCGCGAACTCGCGGCCCACCGGCACGTCGAGGACGCCCTCGCCGCCTACGACGCGCTGCGCCGCCGCCCCACGCAGCGGATCGCCCGCGCGGCGGCGGCCATGAACCGCGCCGTCCACACCCCGGGCGTCGCCCCCTTCCGGAACGCGGCCCTGCGCCTCCTCCTCGGCGTCGGCAACCCGCCTGCGTAGGCGCCGTGTTCCGCGGATTGTGACGGTATCCGCACATGACCGTCGCCTCTTCGCCCCGACGAGCCGTCTAGCGTCGGGCACGACCGGAACAGGGCGCCGGGGGAGCAACGGTGTCTGCGCAGTTCGAGGTGGAGCCCGAGGCTCTGCGGACCTACGCGAGGAACGTGGGCAGCGCGCAGGATTTCGGCCACCAGATCGAAGAGGCATTGGCGGGCGTGGACCGGCCGGTGGTCTTCGGCCTCAGCAGTGTTTCGCAGCGCGCGAGAACACCACCACGCCGCCGATGGCCGAACCCGTCGGTGATCCGGAAGCGGAAGAAGACTTTCGGGGACCGGGTCTTCTCCTTCGTCGTCACGCCTGTCTACTACCTCAGCGACCCCGTCGGGACGATCTACGACTGGCTCGTGAGCAAGCTGTTCTTCCGGCGGAAGCGTGCACTGCGCGGCGGCTGGGGAAGTATCGCCGGGTCACTTCTCGCGGCGCACAAGGCCGCCGCCCGTCGCCTCCTGGTGTCGGGCCAATTCGGGCTGCACCTCGTGTACGTCGGCGATCTGGGCTCGGAGACGGGCTGGTCCGTGACGCGGGAGAAGGTGCGCGGTGTCGAGCACCTCGATGGGGAAGGCGGAATGCCGCACAAGGCCACGCTCCGCTTCCACTTCACGGACGGATCCTGGGGCGACCTCGTCGTCATCGGTCCGGCGTGGCAGCAGTTGCTGTCCCAGTTCCCGTCCGTTTCCGGGCAGTAGCGCGCGCCGTCGGGCGTCGTTGCCCCCAGCGACCCGACGCACCTGCGCCGGGCGGTGATTGGTGCGGGCTATGCCCGCATGACATCTCCCCTCGCGGGTGTGACCGGCCGCACACTCGCCGGGACATCACGTTCCAGCGCGAGGTTCGGCCGCCGCCCCACAGCCCCACCCACTCGGCGGTCGCGGCTCGCGTTCGACGAGAGGATCCCCCGCATGAGCCGCTACAGACGTTCGGCCCGCACCGTGAGGGCCCTGTCCGCCGCACTCGGACTGGGTCTGGCCGCCGCGACGATGGCCGCCGTCCCCGCCACCTCGGTCGCCGCCGCACCGGCGCCCCAGAGTGAGGGAACCTTCGCCGCCTACACCGGCGAGGGCGTCAGCGCCGAACAGCGCGCGCAGAGCAAGGCATTCTTCGACGCGATCGCGAAGAAGGCGGAGCAGCGCCAGGCCGCCGAGCCCGGCATCCAGGCCGTCACCGTCACCTACGACGACGACCAGGCCCCCTCGTTCAACTACGAGATCGACCGCAGCGCCCAGATCTGGAACGCGGCGGTCAGCAACGTCACGCTCGTCGAGGTCTCCTCCGGCGCGGACTTCGACTACTACGAGGGCAACGACTCCCGCGGCAGCTACGCCTACACCGACGGGCGCGGCCACGGGTACGTCTTCCTCGACTACCAGCAGAACCAGGTCTACGACTCGCTCCGTGTCGTCACGCACGAGACCGGCCACGTGCTCGGCCTGCCGGACAACTACTCCGGCCCGTGCAGCGAGCTGATGTCCGGCGGCGGCCCCGGCCCGTCGTGCACCAACGCGTACCCGAACGCCAACGAGGCGTACCGGGTCGACCAGAACTTCGCCTTCGGCTTCGCGCCGGCGGCCGACAAGGGCTTCAGGACGGTCCGCTGAACAGCGTGACCTGACCTGACGAGCTCCGGCCGAGGGCCCGTGGGTGCGCACCGGTGCGCACCCACGGGCCCGACGCGTTGCCGGGGGGGCTGCTGTCCTCAGCCGCCGTAGGGGCGGGTGATGATCTCCATGTTGTGCCGGTCCGGGTCCTCCCAGTAGACGCCGCGGCCGCCGTCGTGGTGGTTGATCTCGTTCACCCGGTGGTGGAACGGGTCGGCGTAGTAGGTGAGGCCCGCGTCCTCGATGCGCGCGAAGATCGCGTCGAACTCGTCCTCCGAGACGAGGAACGCATAGTGCTGCGGCGTCACGGGACGGTCCCCGGCGTCGGCGTAGTCCAGCGCGACGCCGTTCTCGGTGACGACCGGCAGGAACGGCCCGTACTGCGGCTGCACCTCCAGGCCGAGCAGGTCGGCGAGGAACCGCGCGGACCGCTCCTTGTCGGTGGCGGCGACGATCGTGTGGTTGAGCTGCACGGGCATGACGTGTCCTTCCGGCGACCGTGGTACGCCTCCAGCGTCGCGCCCCGGTTCCCCCCGGACAATCCGCCACAATGCGTGTCGCACTCCTCCGCTGGGCGTAGGCCCTGCGGAGCGCCCGGGTGCTCGGTCAGCGGGACGCGCGCTCGCCACCCGGCTCCGGGGCCGGGGCGTGCCGGTCGCCCCTGCCGCCGCGCAGGTGCCGGGCCCGGCGGCCGACCAGTGCGATGAGGGCGGCGCTCACGATCAGGCAGAGCAGTGCCCGGCGCAGGCCGGCCGCTGCGGAGAGAGCGCCGATCACGGCCGGCGCGGCGACGAAGGAGACGTAGCCGCACGCGGTCACCAGGGACGCGGCCGCCCCGCTCCGGGCGCCGCTGCGCCGGGCGGCGAGTGAGTACGCGATCGGTACGAGCGGCGCCGCGCCGACCCCGGCGAGGAGGAGTCCGGCCACGACCAGCGGCGCGCGGTCCGTGCTCAGCGCGAGGACGAAACCGGCGGCCGCGATCACGCCGCCACCGGCCACCACGCGCCCCTCGCCGAACGCGCCGATCACCCGGTCGGCGACCAGGCGCCCGGTCATCGTCGCCAGATGGAAGGCGGCGATGCCGACTCCGCCGACCAGCGCTCCGGCATCCAGTACCTGGCGAAGGTAGAGGGAGCTGTAGCCCTCGACGGCGCCGTCGTTGAAGAACTGGAGCGTGACGATCGCGGCGGCCGCCCCCACGCCCGGCAGGGCGAGGACGGCGAGCAGTCCGCGCCGCGCCGGCCGCCCCTCCCGGCCGGCGGTCTCCTCGGCCGCGCCGGCCTCGGCGTCCTCCGCCGCGGGCGGCGGCAGGGGCACGGCGGTTCCCGCGAGGCCGAGCAGCACCAGCAGCACGCCCGTGGCGACGAACACCGCACGGTGGCCGCCGCCGAGGCCGACCGTCGCCGCCGCCGCGAGCGCCCCCGCGGCCCCCGCGCCGCTGAACACCGCGTGGAGGCGCGGCATCATCACTCGCCCGGTGCGGCGCTCGTAGTCGCCGCCGAGCACGTTGACCACCACGTCGTACAGGCTGCACAGCACCCCGAAGAGCAGGAACAGCCCGATCATCGCGCCGTACGAACCGACCGTGCTCAGCGCGGCGAAGGCCAGCCCGGAGCCGGTGCAGCCGACCACGACGCCCGTACGCCGGCCCAGGCGGTCGACGATCCGCCCGGAGACCAGGACGGACGGCACCGCGACGCAGGCCAGCGCGGTCAGCGCGGCGCCGAGGCGGGGCGCGTCCGTGCCGGTCGCCACGGCCAGGTCGGCAAGGAGCACCGCCCACACCCCGGCCTGCGCGCCCAGCAGGGCGAAGGCCGCGAACGCGAGGCGCAGCAACCACCGGTCGGTCGTCTCGACGTGTCCGCTCCGCTTCACGCGCCGTTCCTCCGTCCTCGCGCCGTTCACGTCGGCTCGCGTACGGGGCGCACCATCCCAGCGCGGGGTGTCCCGGAGCCAGCCGTTTTCCGGCAGCCGCCCGCCGCGGGCTCACCTTGACATGCAGCCGAGTGGCTGCCTATCGTCAAACATGCAGCCGCACGGTTGCATGAATGGAGGATCGGTGGGGATGGACGACGAGGTCTTCAAGGCGCTGGCGGACCCCGGCAGGCGCCGGCTGCTCGACAGTCTCAACGCCCGGAACGGGCAGAGCCTGCGCGAGCTGTGCGCGGAGCTGGACATGACCCGCCAGTCGGTCAGCAAGCACCTGGCCGTGCTGGAGGACGCCCGTCTGATCACCACGCTCCGGCGCGGCAGGGAGAAGCTGCACCACCTCGACGCCGAGCCGATCAACGCCCTCGCCGACCGCTGGATCAGCCGCTACGACCGCGCGCGGGCGCAGGCGCTCGCCGACCTGAAGACCGCACTGGAGGCCCCCGGCATGAACCGCGACGACACCGGCGACGCGTTCGTCTACACCACCTACATCGCCACCACTCCCGAGAAGCTCTGGCAGGCCCTGACCGACCCGGCGTTCACCCGCCGCTACTGGGGCGTCGAGTTCGGCACGGACTGGAAGCCCGGCTCGCAGATGACCTGGGCGGAACGCGGCCACGCCACCGCCGGCCCGGAGCAGGTCGTGCTGGAGTCCGAGCCCTACCGGCGGCTGTCGTACACCTGGCACACGTTCACGCCCGAGTGGGCACAGAACGTGGGCATCGGGACCCGGACCCTGGAGCGGCTCACCGCCGAGCAGCGCTCGAAGGTGACCTTCGAGCTCACCTCCATGGAGGGCCTGGTCCGCCTCACCGTCGTCCACGACGGCTTCGAGCCCGGCAGCACCGTCCGCGAGATGATCCAGGAGGGCTGGCCCGCCCTCCTCGCCGCCCTCAAGTCGCTCCTCGAGACGGGCGACGTCCCCCCGGCCCTCGCCCCCGGCGCACCGGACTGAACCCGTCGCGTCCCGCCCGGCACCCGCCCCACGTGCCTTCGGTCGTGCTCTCCGACACCGCCGAACGCCGTGCCCCGCGGGGGAGCGGCGGGCGGGTTGCCCGTTCCCCCGCGGGCCACGGGACGGCAGGCGTCAGTGCGGGGCGTCGGCGCGTTCGAGGAGGAAGAGGGGGATCTCGCGGTCGGTCTTCTCCTGGTACTCGGCGTAGGGCGGGAACGCCTCGACCGCGCGGCGCCACCAGACGGCCTTCTCCTCGCCGGTGACCTCGCGGGCGTGCATGTCCTGGAGGACGGCGCCGTCCTGGAGCTCGACGCGCGGGTCGGCGACGATGTTGTGGTACCAGCGCGGGTGGTCGGGGGCGCCCCCGACGGAGGCGACGGCCGCGTAGGCGCCCTCGTGCTCGACCTTCATCAGCGGGGTCTTGCGGATCTTGCCGCTCTTCGCGCCACGCGTGGTCAGGACGATGACCGGCAGGCCCTTCATCGTGGTGCCCTTGGTGCCGCCGGAACTCTCGTACAGCTCGACCTGGTCCCGCACCCACTTCGCCGGGCTCGGCTCGTACTCACCCTTCAGGGGCATGCCGTCCGTCCTCTCGTCGATGATGGTCCGCCGTGTGGAACGTGCGACGCGCTGTCACCGTTCCCCACCGCGAGGTTACGGAACGTGTGCGCCGGGGGATGTACAGCGGGGGAGGGGGGATCGGATGGAGCGGAAGAAGGACCACACCGCGACGGCACAGGTCGTCGGTGCTGCGGGGACGCTGCAGGTCTGGGCCGCGTGGGGGCTGCAGGTCGCCGAGCCTGCGTCGGCGCTCACTCTGCTCGTCACCGGGGTGCTGACCTGGGGCGGATGCGTGTACTTCGCGGTGAAGGCGTCCCGGGAGGCGTCGAAGTCGCCGTTCGAGGCGGAGCGCGAGCGCGAGCGGATGCGGGCCCGGGTCCCGGCCGACGTGCGCGGTCCGGCGGCGGCCTCGGACCCGCCGCCGGACCGCGCTCCGTGAGGAGGGGAGCGACCTTCACCCGTTCGGCGCAGCGCTCCGACGCCGGGTCCACATGTGAGGTGCCGCACGTTTCCGTGTGCGGGCGGGGGCATCGGGCAGGTGAATCTTCGCTGGGCGGGTCAGACACGAGCACTCGTCCAGTTCGCTGTGTGCGCGGCCGCCTGCCGATGGCGGGCCGGGCGCGGTCTCACAGCGTGAGAGCGGACGGTCGGATCCCGCCTGCTCGGTAAAATGGGCCGAACGCGGGGCTCCGGCCGAAATGAGCCCCGGTGAGACTCGAGGAGCGAGCACACGTGGGCCTTGTCGTGCAGAAGTACGGCGGCTCCTCCGTTGCCGACGCCGAGGGCGTCAAGCGCGTTGCCAAGCGGATCGTCGAAGCCAAGAAGAACGGCAACCAGGTTGTCGTGGTGGTTTCTGCGATGGGCGACACGACGGACGAGCTGATCGATCTCGCTGGAGAGGTGTCCCCGGTAGCGGACGGGCGCGAGTTCGACATGCTGCTGACCGCCGGAGAGCGCATCTCCATGGCTCTGCTGGCCATGGCGATCAAGTCCCTCGGCCACGAGGCGCAGTCCTTCACCGGAAGCCAGGCCGGTCTGATCACGGACTCCGCGCACAACAAGGCGCGGATTCTGGACGTGACCCCGGGACGCATCCAGGCGTCCGTCGACGAGGGCAACATCGCGATCGTCGCCGGCTTCCAGGGCGTGTCCCAGGAGAGCAAGGACATCACCACCCTGGGCCGCGGCGGTTCGGACACCACCGCGGTGGCGCTGGCCGCCGCCCTGGACGCCGAGGTCTGCGAGATCTACACCGACGTGGACGGCGTGTTCACGGCCGACCCCCGGGTCGTCAAGTCGGCGAAGAAGATCGACTGGATCAACTACGAGGACATGCTGGAGCTGGCCAGCTCCGGTTCCAAGGTCCTGCTGCACCGCTGCGTCGAGTACGCGCGGCGCTACAACATCCCGATCCATGTACGGTCGTCCTTCTCCGGCCTGGAGGGCACATGGGTCAGCAGCGAGCCGCAGGGCGGCTACAGCGGACAAGGGGAAATGCCAGTGGAACAGGCCCTCATCTCGGGTGTCGCGCATGACACCTCGGAGGCCAAGGTCACCGTCGTCGGGGTGCCCGACAAGCCGGGTGAGGCCGCGGCCATCTTCCGGGTGATCGCCGAGGCCGAGATCAACGTCGACATGGTCGTGCAGAACGTGTCCGCCGCGACCACCGGCCTGACCGACATCTCCTTCACCCTCCCCAAGGCCGACGGCAAGAAGGCCATCTCCGCGCTGGAGAAGGCCAAGACCAGCATCGGCTACGCCTCGCTCCGCTACGACGACCAGATCGCCAAGATCTCCCTCGTCGGCGCGGGCATGAAGACCAACCCCGGTGTCACCGCGACCTTCTTCGAGGCGCTGTCCAATGCCGGCGTGAACATCGAGCTGATCTCCACCTCCGAGATCCGCATCTCCGTGGTCACCCGCGAGGACGACGTCAACGACTCGGTCGTCGCGGTGCACACCGCGTTCGGTCTCGACAGCGAGACCGACGAGGCCGTGGTCTACGGCGGCACCGGTCGCTGAGGCGGGTGCACGGCAGGTCCGGCTCGTGAGGCGGACGCGGACGACCGGGAGGTCCCGGTGAAGACAGGCGGGGAACCGACCCTGGCGGTGCTCGGCGCGACCGGGGCCGTCGGGTCGGTGCTGCGCGGACTGCTGTCCGAACGGCGGGACGTGTGGGGCGAGATCAGGCTCCTCGCGTCGCCGCGGTCCGCGGGCCGCAAGCTCCCCGTGCGCGGCGAGGAGGTCGAGGTCCTGGCGCTGGACGAGGAGGCCCTGGAGGGCGTCGACGTGGCGCTGTTCCACCTCCCGGACGACGCCGCCGCGCAGTGGGCGCCGGTCGCCGCCGCCAAGGGCGCGGTGGTGATCGACTCCTCCGCGGTGTTCCGGGCCGAGGACGACGTGCCCCTGGTGGTGCCCGAGATCAACGCGCACGCCGCCCGCGTGCGACCGCGCGGCATCGTCGCCTCCCCCGACTGCACGACGCTGGCGCTGATCGTCGCGGTCGGCGCACTGCACTCCGCGTGGGGCCTGGAGTCTCTGGTGCTGTCGACCTACCAGGCCGTCTCCGGGTCCGGCCGCGAGGGCGTGGACACCCTGCGCAGGCAACTCGCCGAGGTCGCGGGCACCGACCTGGGGACCAAGCCCGGCGACGTGCGCCGCGCCGTGACCGGTGGCGGCCCCTACCCCGCGCCGATCGCCCTCAACGTCGTCCCGTTCGCGGGCGCCGGGGCGCCCGACGGCTGGACCACCGACGAGATGGCCGTACGCACCGAGACGCGCAAGATCCTCGGGATGCCGCAGCTCCCGGTGAGTGTCACCTGCGTCCGCGTGCCGGTGGTCACCGGGCACTCCGTCGCGGTGCACGCGCGGTTCGAGAACGAGGTGACCGTCCCCCAGGCGCACGAGATCCTCGCCGCCGCACCCGGTGTCGTGCTGTGCGACGCCCCCGGTGAGGGCGAGTTCCCCACCCCGGCGGACGCGGTCGGCACCGACCCGACGTGGGCCGGCCGGGTGCGCCGCACACTGGACGACCCGCAGGCGCTGGAGTTCTTCGTCTGCGGCGACAACCTCCGCAAGGGCGCCGCGCTCAACTCGGTACAGATCGCGGAACTCGTCGCATCTCCGGGCTGAAGCCACCTACCGGACCAGCCGCACCCCACCGGGCCGATGGGACCGGATCGGGGCGAACAGCCTTGATACGGCACGGGTTTACCCCGCTGTGCGGTTCTGAGTGCGTCGTTCCGGTTTCTGTGAAGAAATTGTGATCGGTTGATGGTCCAGGCCACTAGCTAGCAGCCGTTGGTTGAAAGAGAATCGAACGCCCCGGCCACCGCAACCGACTGTGGGCGGGGGAGCGTCTCTGTGTGCATCGCCGACCCGGACGACCGGGCGCCGGAGCCCCGGGCCGCTTGGAGATCGGGACGACGGCGGACTTCAGGGATGGGGCTGGTACGCATGGGACTTCACCGAGCATGCACACTCCTGCCCGACGCCTGGGAATCCGCGTACAACCCTGACGGGGGGATGCGTGTCCAACCAGCGTGGCAGAGGCACTCGGAATCGCGACAGCACCCGGCCCCGGCGTCCGCAGCCTGCGGCGCCCCGGCTCGGCAGGCATGCCCGTGATGGCGCCCTGGTCGGCGCCGCAGACGGCGACGACCCCCGCGCGGGTCGCGTCCGGACGCGGAGGCGCTGACGAGGCGATGACCCTGGGCACCACCGTCGATCAGCTCACCGAGACCTACCGCACGCACTACCGCTCCCTGCTCGGCCTCGCCGCGCTCCTGCTGGACGACACCGCCTCCTGCGAGGACGTCGTCCAGGAGGCGTTCATCCGCGTGCACTCCGCCCGCACGCGCGTGCGCGAGCCGGAGAAGACCCTGGCCTACCTGCGGCAGACCGTGGTGAACCTCTCCCGGTCCACGCTGCGCCGCCGCATTCTCGGCATGAAGCTGCTGTCCAAGCCCATGCCGGACATGGCCAGCGCCGAGGAGGGCGCCTACGACCGCATGGAGCGGGACGAGTTGAAGCAGGCGCTGCGCGGGCTCCAGCGCCGTCAGCGCGAGGTCCTGGTGCTGCGGTATTTTGCCGACATGACAGAGGCGCAGGTCGCCGAGGTCCTCGGCCTCTCGCTCGGTTCCGTGAAGGCTTACGGCTCGCGCGGCATCGCCGCGCTCAGGGTCGCCATGGAGGCGACGGCATGAGCACGTCGCACGACCGGAACGACCCGCACGAACCGCTCGACGGCGCCGGGCGGGCGGCGGACGACGCCGCCCCCGAGGCCGCGGCGGAGCACACCGAGCCCTCCCCCGAGCAGCGCGCCGGAGGAGACCGGTCCGAGCGGCCCGGCGAGCAGCCCCCCGCCGTGAACGAGGGCCCGGCGGACGACGCTTCGTCCTCGGAAGCCGGCCGCACCGACGGCGACCCCAACGGCGAGGGTCACGCAGACGCAGACGCAGACGCAGACGCAGACGCAGACGCAGACGCAGACGCAGACGCAGACGCAGACGCAGACTCCGGCGCCGCGCTCGACCTCGAGAGCATGGACGAGGTCGCGCTGCGGCGCCTGCTGCAGGACAGCGTGCGCGACATCGAACCGTCCCCCGGCACACTGGAACACCTCCAGCACGCCGTGCCCGCCCGCCGCGCCCGGCGGCGGAACGTGATGGTGGGCGCCGCCGCGGCGGTTCTCGCCTGCGGCGTCGCCGTGCCGACCGTGCTGCACGCCGACTTCGTGCCGGGCGCCGGCAAGCCCATGCACAACGCCGGCCATTCCCAGGACCACGTCCCGGCCGAAGAGCGCGGCGGCGTGAACCAGGGCGACGGCACGGCCGGCGGCGACACCGCTGCCGGCGGACACTCCGGCGCGGGGCACGGCACCGGCGAAGCCGGCGCTCCCACCACCGGGTCCTCCACGGGCCCCAACCCGAGCAGCAGCCTCGGACCCGTCTCGCCCACCTGCACCCGCGCACAGCTCGGCGCCTCGGAGAGCCGCCGGGAGGCGCCCGACGCGCAGGGCCACGTCTACGGCTCGTTCCGGGTGGTCAACGTCTCGGCGGACTCCTGCACGGTCGAGGGCGGCGGCATCGTGATGGCCACCGCGCGGGGCAGGGCCGACAGCAGCATGATCCAGGTCGTCGACCACACCAGCGGCGACGTCGCCACCGGCCTGCCCGATCCGGTCGCCGTGGACGACGAGGTGGTGCTCGAACCGGGTGCCGCGTACGTGGTCCGCTTCGCCTGGGTGCCGACGGCCGGCAGCGGATGCTCCCCGACCACCCCGCCTCCCGGCGAGGGCGGCGACGGTGCTCAGGGCGGCGCACGGCCGATGGGCAGCTCCGGCGACGTGGTCGACGCTGGCACCTCCGGCGGCACCTCCGGCGGCACCTCCGGCGGAGGCGCCGAGGGCGGCGACGGCACGCCCGAAGAGCCTGGAACCGGTGGTTCCGGCACCGGCGGGTCCGGCTCCGGCGGCTCCGGGTCCGGCGGGTCCGGCGACGGCGGTTCGGACACCGGCGGGTCCGGCTCCGGTGGGACCGACGGCGGCTCAACGGGAGGCGGCGGCGAGCCCGTGCCCCCGTCCGCGGTGCTGCTGTCCCACACGCCCGAGGCCGGTGAGCCCACCGTGGACCCCGTGCAGCTCGACGGCGCCTGCGCCGGCACGGTCTACCGGACCGGGGTGCTGCCGGCGGCCTGAGGCCGCGTACCGTTGACGCGTGTACCGGTTCCTGCTGACCCCGCGATGGTGGGGGATCAACCTCTTCGTCGCCCTCGCGATCCCGGTCTGCCTGTTCATGGGCACCTGGCAGCTCAGCCGCTTCGAGGCGCGCGTCGACAGCCACCAGCAGCAGGAGAAGGCGGCCGAACGGGCCGCCGACGCCACCCCCGAGCCGCTGGCCGACCTGCTGCCGCTCACCACGGAGACCGTCGGCCGCACCGCCGAGACCACCGGCCGCTACGACACCGGCCGTCCGCTGCTCGTCCCGGACCGCCGCGTCGACGGCGAGCGCGGGTTCTACGTGCTGACCCTGCTGCGTACGGACTCCGGGCCCGCGCTGCCCGTGGTGCGCGGCTGGCTGCCCGGGGACGCCGACCCGGCGAAGGTGCCGGCGCCCCCCGGGGGCGAGGTGACGGTCGCCGGGGTGCTGCAGGTCTCCGAGACCGAGGGCAGCGCCGGCGTGCACCCGGCGGGCGGCCTGCCCGAGGGGCAGCTCGGCATGATCAGTGCCGCCGCGCTGGTCAACGTGGTGCCGTACGACGTGCGTGACGTGTGGATCACCGTGCAGCGGCCCGAGGCGCCGCTGCGGCCGGTGCCGCCGGTCGCAGCCGCCGGCACCGGCCTGGACCTCCAGGCGTTCCAGAACCTGGGTTACACCGCCGAGTGGTTCGCCTTCGTCGGCTTCGTCCTCTTCATGTGGTTCCGGCTCTTCCGGCGGGACGCCGAACTGGCGCGCGACGCCGCGCTCGGCCTCCCACCGGAGGACCCGACGGGCCGCCGTACGCCGGAGAGCGCTCCGGCGACGGGCGGCCCGGCATCCGGGGAGCCCCGGGAGGGCGGGAACTCCGGAGAAGGCGTCACGCCGGAGCCGCGGGAAGCCCCGGAAGGTGCCGCTGGGCGAACTCGATCTCCAAGCGGAGCTGCTTGATCCGCTCCTCCACCACCAGCGAGCCGTGCCCGGCGTCGTACCGGTACACCTCGTGCGGGTGGCTGCGCGCCTCCAGCCGCTCGACGTAGTTCTCCACCTGCCGGATCGGGCAGCGCGGGTCGTTGACCCCCGCGGAGACGTACACCGGCGCGCGCACGTCGTCCACGTACGTCAGCGGCGACGAGGCCGCGTACCGCTCGGGCACCTCCTCCGGGGTCCCGCCGAGCAGGGTGCGGTCCATGGACTTCAGCGCCTCCATCTCGTCGTGGTAGGCGGTGACGTAGTCGGCGACCGGGACGGCGGCCAGGCCCAGCGCCCACTTCTCCGGCTGGGTGCCCAGGCCGAGCAGCGTCAGGTAGCCGCCCCACGAGCCGCCTGCCAGCACCAGCCGCTCCGGGTCCGCGAGCCCGGTCTCCACGGCCCAGTCGCGCACGGCCGCGATGTCCTCCAGCTCGATCAGGCCGACGCGGTGCTTGAGCGCGTCCGTCCAGGCCCGGCCGTAGCCCGTGGAGCCGCGGTAGTTGACCCGGACCACGGCGAAGCCGTGGTCCACCCAGGCGGCGGGCTGGCCGGCGAACGCGTCGCTGTCGTGCCAGGTCGGGCCGCCGTGCACGTCGAACACCGTGGGGAACGGGCCCTCGCCCGCGGGACGCTGCACCAGCGCGTGCACCCGCCCGCCCGGGCTCTCCACCCAGGCGTCCTCCACCGGGACCGAGCCGGGTGCCTTCATGCCCGGCGGGTCGAGGACGACCGCGCCGGTCGTCGACCGCACCTGCGGCGGCTCGGCGGCCGACGACCACAGGTACTCCACCGAGCCGTCCGGACGGGCGGTCGCCCCGGACACCGACCCCTTCGGCGTCTCCACCCGCTCCGGCGTGCCGAGCCCGTCCGGGGTCAGGGCGCACCGCCACATCTCGCTCCGCGCCTGGTGGCTGTGCACCACGAGCAGCGCGCCGCCGTCCGGGTACCACTCGGCGCTCACGTCGCCGGGCAGGCCCAGGTCCAGGTCGGTGGTCGCGCCGGTCAGCGGGTCCCACACCATGGGCTCCCAGCGGCCGCGCCGCTGGTGCCCGACCAGGAGCCGGGAGTCGCCGACGGCCGGGGCGAAGCCCAGTACGGTCAGCCCCAGCTCCTTCGTGCCGCCCTCGCTGTCGTCCAGTTCGGCGACGGTGCCGCCGTCGGTGCGGACCACGCGCAGAGCCGAGTGCATGGCGTCGCCGTGCTCGGTGTGCTCGACGGCGATCAGGTCCCCGTCGTGGCTGAGGTCGCCGACACCGGCAGACTCCTGGTGCCGGTAGATCTCCACCGGCTCCGCGCCCGGCCGCACCACGTGCAGCGTGGATCCCTCCTCGTCGGTGGAGCGCCCGACCACCGCGCTGCCGTCCCGGCCCAGCGCCAGGCCCGCGGGGTAGGACGGCTCCAGGCCGGGAGCGGCGGGCTCGTCCGGGCCGCCGCCGAACGGCTGCCGCATCCACACGCCGAACTCGTCGCCGTCGGTGTCGGAGAACCACCAGATCCACTCGCCGTCGGGCGTCAGCACCCCGTCCGTGGTGCCGTTCGGCCGGTCGGTGGCCTGTCGCTGGGTGCCGGTGGCCCGGTCCCAGGCGTACAGCTCGAAGGTGCCGGTGGCGTTGGAGACGAACAGGGAACGGTCGGGCGCGTCCTCCGCCCACTCCGGCAGCCCCACGCGGGGTGCCCGGAACCGCTTCTCCCAGTCCGGCATGGCGTCGTCCGTGTGCGTCGTCATGCCCCCATTCTGTGCTCCGCGCGGGGGGTCACGGCCTGCGGGGTGAAGATCGTCCATATAGGTGTCCAAACGCGTCCGGACGGGTGAACCGCAACAACCTCTCGGGGGCTCCGGAGTTGTCCAGGGTGCTCCGGCACCGGGGCACCCCCATGATCCGGAAGGAAAGACTCGTGCTCAAGAAGGTTTTCGCGACCGCTGCCGTCGCTGCCTCCGTCGTCGGCGCCAGCGGTGCCGTGGCCGCCCCCGCCATGGCCGTCGGTGACGGCAACGAGAACGTCACCACGCAGAACGGCAACGGCTCGAAGCAGGTGTACGGCAACACCACCACCGGCGGTCACATGAGCCCGAACATGGCGCTCGTGAACGGCTCGCTGAACAAGCCGTGCATCGCGGTGCCGGTCACCAAGACCAACGTTCTGAACGGCATCGGTGCCGTCGGCGTCAACGTCAACGACGTGCTGACCAGCCAGAACAACCAGAACTGCACCGAGAACTCGACCCAGGTCGACGGCGACGACCCGCTGTCGCACCTGCTGAGCGACGGCATCCCGGTCCTGTCGCAGAACGGTGCCGGCAACGGCAACGGCGACTGACCAACCCCCGTCTGACGGGCACTTCACACTCCGGAAGGAAAGACTCGTGCTCAAGAAGGTTTTCGCGACGGCCGCCGTCGCTGTCTCCGTCGTCGGCGCCAGCGGTGCCGTGGCCGCCCCCGCGATGGCGGTCGGTGACGTCAACGAGAACGTCACCACGCAGAACGGCAACGGCTCGAAGCAGGTGTACGGCAACACCACCACCGGCGGTCACATGAGCCCGAACATGGCGCTCGTGAACGGCTCGCTGAACAAGCCCTGCGTGGCGGTTCCGGTCACCAAGACCAACGTTCTGAACGGCATCGGCCTCGTCGCCGGCGTCAACGTCAACGACGTGCTGACCAGCCAGAACAACCAGAACTGCACCGAGAACTCGACCCAGGTCGACGGCGACGACCCGCTGTCGCACCTGTTGAGCGACGGTGTGCCGGTCCTCTCGCAGAACGGCGCCGGCAACGGCAACGGCGAGTAACCAGCCTCCCGGCTGATCCGGTCCCGGCCCGTTCCCGGTCCGGGACCGACCGACCCTTCGAAGGCCCCTCCCCCGGCGCGCACGCGCCGGGGGAGGGGCCGCGCGTCGTCCCGGCCCCTCCCGGCTACCTTGGGCCGCAGCACACCCGACCCGGGAGAACCATGCCGGCACCGTTCGCACGCCCCCGCCTGCTGTACGTCAGCGACCTGACCTACCCGGCGCGCGGCCGCCGCTACGGCGACGAGGACGTCCACCTCTCCGCACGGCTCCGGGACGTCTACGACGTCGCGCTGTGCCACCCGCTGGACGCCGCCGCGCTGCTGGACGCCTTCGACCTGTGCCTGATCCGCAACAGCGGCCCGGTGATCCACTACCAGGAGGCGTACGAACGTTTCCGCGACGTCGCCCGGCGCACCGGCGCGCGGGTGCACAACCCGCTGACCGGACGGGGCGACATGGCCGGCAAGCAGTACCTGGTGGACCTCGCCGCCGAGGGCTTCCCCGTCATCCCCACCGTGGACCGGCACGCCGACCTGGGACGGCTCCCGGCGGCTCGCCGCTACGTCGTCAAGCCGAAGGCCGGCGCCGACTCCATCGGCCTGGAGACCCTCGGCCACGCCGACCTGGACTCCCTCGCCTTCGACGACGGCACCCTGCTGGTCCAGCCGCACGTCGACTTCCGCTACGAGGTGTCGTTCTACTTCGTCGACCGCGTCCTCCAGTACGCCCTGCACGCGCCGGACCCCGAGCGCCGCTGGGAGCTGCGGCCCTACGAACCCACCGGCGCCGACCGCGAGTTCGCCCAGCGCTTCGCGGACTGGAACACCCTGGACCACGGCATCCAGCGTGTCGACGCCTGCCGCACGGCAGACGGCGGGCTGCTGCTGGTCGAGCTGGAGGACCTCAACCCGTACCTGTCCCTGGACCTCGTGCCCGACGACGTCCGCGACCGGTTCGTCGCCGCCCTGCACGCCTCGCTGCGCGCCGTGCTGGAGACGTGAACGCCCCGCCGTGCCCCGCGTCCTACGGGGCGGGGGAGCCGCCGCCGAGGATGCCCCGCTCGTAGCCCACCGCCACGGCCGCCGCCCGGTCGTTGACGCCCAGCTTGGCGTACAGGTGGGTGAGGTGCGTCTTCACCGTGGCCTCGCTGATGAAGAGGCGGCGTGCGATCTCGCGGTTCGCGGTGCCCGCCGCGACCAGCGCCAGGACCTCGCCCTCCCGGGCGCTGAGCGGCGTGCCCGTGCCTGCCCGGTCCCCGCCGTTCCCGCCGCTCCCGTGCGTCGCCCGCATCCGGGACACCAGCCGTGACGCCACCGCCGGGGACAGCACGCTGCGGCCCGCCGCGGCGGCGCGTACGGCCGTGAACAGCTCGTCGCGCGGCGCGTCCTTGAGCAGGTAGCCGGTGGCGCCCGCCTCGATCGCGGGCAGCGTGTCGGAGTCGGTGTCGTAGGTGGTGAGCACCAGGACCTTGCTGCGGCAGCCGCGCCGGGCCAGCTCGGCGATCGCGGCGACCCCGCCGCCGCCCGGCATCCGCAGGTCCATCAGCACCACGTCGGGGTCCAGGCGGCCGGCCAGTTCGACGGCCTCCTCACCGCTCGCCGCCTCGCCCAGCACCTCGAAGCCCGCCGCCGTCCCGGAGCCTGCGCCTGCGGCCGGGCCGGTGGACGCCGCTCCGGTGCCGGCCGCCGCCTCGAACATGCCGCGCAGCCCGTCCCGTACCACCGGGTGGTCGTCGACGAGAAGCAGCGTGATCGGGCGCTCAGTCATGGCGCACCAACGGTACGCGGGCGGACACCGCCGTGCCCTGGCCCGGCTCCGACTCGACGTCCACGCGCCCGGCCAGACGTTCCGCGCGGGCCCGCATGCCGGCCAGCCCGAACCCGCCGGACCGGGTGCGCGGCGGCACGGCCGCCGGATCGAAGCCGCAGCCGTCGTCCCGCACGTCCAGGACGACCTCGCCGTCCATGAAGGACAGCGTCACCCCGACGCGGGACGCCCCGGCGTGCCGGGCGGTGTTGGCCAGGCTCTCCTGCGCGATGCGCAGCAGGCTCGCCTCGATCTCGTCGTGCAGCTTCTCCGCCGCCCCGGTCAGGGTGAACTCCGCCCGCACCCCGGCCTGCACGCCCCACCCGGCCACCGCCTTCTCCAGCGCGGCGGGCAGCGCGTCCTGCGCCAGCGCACTCGGCGCCAGGTCGTGCACCGACCGGCGGGCCTCGCCGAGGCTGTGCCGGGCCAGCGCCTGCGCGCGATCCAGATGTGCACGGCGTACGGCGGGATCGTCGGCGTCCCGGACGACCTGCAGCTGGGTGACGATGCCGGTCAGGCCCTGGGCGAGGGTGTCGTGGATCTCGGCCGCCAGCCGGCGCCGTTCGTCGGCGACACCGGCCTCGCGGGCCTGCACGAGGAGCTGGGCGTGCAGGCCCGCGTTCTCCCGCAGGGCCTGCTCCAGGCGGGCGTTGGTGCGTTCCAGCTCGGCGATGGTGGCGGCCTTGGCCGCCGCCTCCTCGGCCTCCTTCTCGCCGAGGTGGCCGAAGACGACGCCGAGCCCGGCGTTCAGCAGGTACAGCGCGCCGAACACTCCCCACTGCGTGGCCGATCCCGGCGGCAGTCCGCCGGACTGCGACCCGGCCATCGTCACGGCCGTGGCGAAGAGGCCCGGCCGCACCCAGCGCGGCGGCAGCAGCCGCGCTCCGTCGAAGTAACCGATCAGGGCGTAGATCGCGGCGAACGGGTTCAGCCAGCTCATCGCGAACCCGAGCACGGTGCGCGCGGCGTAGTAGCCGCAGCTCGCCGCCGAGACCCGCCGCCGCCCGTACCGCGACCAGGACAGCTCCAGGGCCAGCGCGGCCACCAGCAGCGCACCGCACGCATACCGTTCGGCGGGCGTCAGGAACACGGACGCGGTTGCCGCCGACAGCACCCCGGCCAGCCCCAGCAGGCCGTACGGGCCCCAGCGGTAGAACGTCTCCCAGCCCTCGCCCGTGGCGAGGACCGGGAGGTCGGGGGCGGCCCGCCGCGCCCCCTCGGTGCTCTCCCCCGCCGCTTCCGTGGCCATGACGCCCAGCATGCCCGTCTCCCGTTCCCGCGTCACTCCGCTCGCGCGTCACTCCCAGCGGAACCAGCGGACCGCGGCCGCCCAGAGGGCTCCCGCCCACAGAGCGATCACCAGCAGCTGCCACCACTGCGGCCAGCCCCCGCCCGCGGTGTCGTGCAGCGCCTGGGACGCCGCACCGAAGGGCGTCAGCTCCACGATCTGCCGCAACGAGTCCGGCATGGTCTGCACCGGAAGGTAGACCCCGGCGGAGAACATCGCCGGAAAGAAGGCCACCGTGCCGATCGTCTGCGCGGCCTTCGAGGTGCGCGAGAGCGCGGCGATGGTGCCGCCCGATGCCGTGCCGGCGAGCGCCGTGAGCACGACGGCGAGCGCGTACCCGAATGGCTGCCCGGGCAGCGGAACCCCGAAGGCGATCCGGCCGACCGCCAGCGCCAGCACGATGGCGGCCAGCACCGCCACCCCGTGCAGGACCAGTTGGGCGCCGATCAGCGCCTTCGGGTCGACCGGAGTGACCGACAGCCGCCGCAGGATGCCCCGTTCGCGGTAGCCGGTGAGCACCGCCGGCAGCGTCTGCACGCCGGCCACCACGATCGACAGCAGCACCGCCACCGGCACGTACAGGTCGATGACGCGCAGCCCGCTAAGCGACGCGTCCGGCTCCCGGAAGCCCGGGATCAGGCCGAGGACGGTGACCAGCAGGGACGGGAAGGCCACGATCCAGAACAGTGCGCCCGGCTCGCGGCGGAACAGCCGCGCCTCCGCGCGCAGGACGGCCCGGGCCGCCTGCGCAGCCGGCGGCGCGGCGTCGGGTGCGGTCGTCGTGGTCATCCTCGCGCCTCCGTGCGGCTCGTGTGGCTGGTGCCGTTGGTGTGGCTCGTGCTGCTCGTGGAGCCGGTCGCGTCGACCCCGGTCAGGTCGAGGAAGGCGTCGTCCAGCGTGCCGTCCGTGACCCGCAGGTGCCGTGCCGTGATGCCGTGCCGGGCCAGCAGCGAGACGACGGCGTTCACCGTCTCGTCGCTGCCCGTCAGTTCGACCCGGCCCGCCGTGACACGCACCGGACCGGCGTCGGGGAGTGCGGCCAGTTCACCGTCCTCCAGCGGGCGTGAGGGCGTGAAGGCGATGACCGTCGACGCGGCCGCCCGGCTGATCAGCCCGCCCGGGGTGTCCAGCGCGGCGAGCCGTCCGCGGTCGATGACCGCCACCCGGTCGCACAGGCGCTGCGCCTCCTCCATGAAGTGCGTGACCAGCAGCACCGTCACCCCCGACGCCCGCACCTCCTCGATCAGCTGCCAGGTGTCCCGGCGGGCGCGCGGGTCCAGCCCGGTGGTCAACTCGTCCAGCACCACGACCCGGGGGGTGCCGATCAGCGCGAGGGCGATGAACAGCCGCTGCTTCTGACCACCGCTCAGCTGGGCGAAACGGGTACCCAGCTTCTCCTCCAGGCCCAGGCGTTCGGCCAGCGCCAGCGGGTCCGCCGGGCGGGCGTGGAACGCCGCGTACAGCTCCAGCGCCTCCCGCACCGTGAGCTTCGGCTGGAGCTCGCTCTCCTGGAGCTGCGCCCCGAGAAGGCGCGTCACCCGGTCGTGGTCCGCCACCGGGTCGAGCCCCGCCACCCGCACCGTCCCCGCGTCCGGAACGCGCAGCCCCTCCACGCACTCCACCGTCGTCGTCTTCCCGGCGCCGTTCGGGCCGAGGACGCCGAAGATCTCGCCCTCCTCGACGGTGAAACTCACCCCGTCGACCACACGGCGTCCCCCGTAGGACTTCGCGACATCCTGCACTTCGATGATCCCCATGCCCGCCAGGATCGCGTCGACCCGCCCCCGCGCACATCGCCCGTTCCGCCCGAAGCGGCATCGACCGATCGGCTGATGCGGCCGTACGACCTGTCGTTCCCGGAATCGGAGGAGACCGGGTGTACGGCTGCCGCGCACCACTCCTTAGGGTCAGGGGGTAGCCGTACGACCGCCCGCCGCGTCCACCGACCCCGAGGTGCCCCGTGACGACCGTCCTCCTCTCCGCGTCCGACCAGTCCCCCGGCGGCATCGCAGGATGGGCCACCAGCCTCGTCGACACCCTCGGCGGACCCGGGGCCGGGCTGGCCATCGCCCTGGAGAACCTCTTCCCGCCGCTCCCCAGCGAGGTCATCCTCCCCCTCACCGGCTTCGCCGCCGCGCAGGGCGTACTCAGCCTCCCCCTCGCGATCTTCTGGACCACCCTGGGTTCCGTCGTCGGCGCCGCCGCCCTCTACTGGATCGGCGCGCTCCTCGGGCGCGACCGCGTGCGCCGCATCTGGGCCCGGATGCCGCTCGTCAAGGCGTCCGACCTGACGCGCACCGAGGAGTGGTTCGAGAAGCACGGCACCAAAGCCGTCTTCTTCGGGCGCATGGTGCCCATCTTCCGCAGCCTCATCTCCGTCCCGGCCGGCGTCGAACGGATGCCGCTTCTGGTGTTCCTCGGCCTCACCACGCTGGGCAGCGCCATCTGGAACACCGTGCTGATACTCGCCGGCTACCTGCTCGGCGACCAGTGGCACCTGGTCGAGCAGTACGCGGGCATCCTCTCCAAGGTCGTCCTCGGCCTGGTCCTCCTGGCCGTCGCCGTCTTCGTCGTCAAGCGCCTCCGCGAACGCAGCCCCCACCCCGACCGCGCGAACTGACCCGCGCGGGGCCGCCCTTCCGGTACGCACGGCGACGTCCCGCCCGAGCCGGGGCCGGGCGGGATCCGCAGGGGCGCGGGTGCGTCAGCGGTTGCGGTGGAGGCGGCCGCAGGTGGTGCGGAAGCCCTCACCGCTCTCGGTGTAGCAGTAGTCGAGCGTGTTCCGGTCGAGCAGTTCGAAGCTGTACGTGCCCTCGGCGTCCGCGCCGGCCATCAGCTCGGCACCCGGCGTGAACGCGCCGACCAGCCGGTCCTGGCGCGGGCCGTCCGGGGTGGACCAGCGCATCACCCCGCGGAACGTCTTGCCCTGCTGCTCCCGCACGGTGAGCGTGACGGGCCCGTTGCGGTACCCCTCCACGTCGGCGATCCGCTCCCGGAAGCCGCTCCACTTGCCGAGCAGTGACACGTGGCGGGAGCCGCCGCCGTCCGCCGCCGACCCTCCTGCGACGGCGGATCCGGCGGTGACCGGCGCCATCAACAGCGCGGCGGCGACGACCACGGCGCCTCTCGTGAGCGCACGCTTCGTGGGGGCCATGAACTGTCCTCTCGTCATCGGCCGGAGACGGCCGGAACCCCCCTGGGCGTGATCAACCTAGGCAGACCGCCCCCGCACCGCATCCCCTGCGCGCCACCCGGGCGACGCGCGTCCTTCCCCCGGAGCCGGGGGAAGGACCAGTACCGGGGAAGGGACCAGCGGGACGACATGCCGAAGGGCCCGTACTCAGCCGAGTACGGGCCCTGTGCGGTGTTCTCCAGTCGGGGTGGCGGGATTTGAACCCACGACCTCTTCGTCCCGAACGAAGCGCGCTGCCAAGCTGCGCCACACCCCGAAGCAACGGGGACTACTCTAGCCCAGGTCCGCCCGGACGCGAAATCCGGTTTCTGCGGGGGCGGCGGGGTCGTTCCGGGCTGGTCAGGAGGCCGGGGTGAGGGTGAGCAGAGTGGCTTCCGGGGGGCAGGCGAAACGGATCGGCGTGTACCGGTTGGCGCCGCAGCCCGCGGAGACGTGCAGGTACGAGGTGCGGCCCCCGGCGCGGTGGGTGGAGAGTCCCTTGACCCGGTCGGTGTCGATGTCGCAATTGGTGACCAGGGCGCCGTAGAAGGGGATGCAGAGCTGGCCGCCGTGCGTGTGGCCGGCGAGGATCAGCGGGTACCGGTCGGCTGTGAAGGCGTCCAGGACCCGCAGGTAGGGGGCGTGCACGACGGCGAGGGAGAGGTCGGCGCCCTCGTCCGAGCCGCCGGCGACCTGGCTGTAGCGGTCGCGCTTGATGTGCGGGTCGTCCAGGCCGGTGAGGGCGACCTCCTGGCCGGTGGCCAGCTTGAGGCGGCCGCGGGCGTTGGTCAGCTCCACCCAGCCCGCGGAGTCGAAGCCGTCCCGCAGGTCCTCCCACGGGTTGTGGACGGCGTCCTTCACGGGAGCGTTGCCGTTGAGGCCGTGCCGGCCCTGCGCCTTCTCGACGAGGTAGCGGGCCGGGTTGCGGAAGCGGGGACCGTAGTAGTCGTTGGAGCCGAAGACGTACGCGCCGGGAAAGTCCATCAGCGGGCCGAGGGAGTCCAGCACCTCGGGGACGGCCTCGGTGTCCGAGAGGTTGTCGCCGGTGTTGATCACGAAGTCCGGACGCAGCCCGGCCAGCGAGCGGAGCCACTGCTGCTTCTTGCGCTGCCCGCACACCATGTGGATGTCGGAGATCTGGAGGAGGCGGAGCGGGGGCGCTCCCGCCGGCAGGACGGGCACGGTCACGCGGCGGAGCCGGAAGGCGCGCGGCTCGACCGCCACCGCGTACGTCAGGGCGGCAGTGCCGGCGGCCAGCACCCCGGCCGTCGCTTTGAGGGGGATTCCGTATCGCGCGCGCATCCGGCCATGGTCGCAGACGCGGCACGCTCCGTGCACGGCCGCGGACCGGGGGCGGGGCCGCCCGCCGGGGAATGCGGTGGGCGGTCGGTGGGTGGGGCTGGCAGACTCCTGTGCCATGACCACGCTCAAGTCCCGGCTGCAGGACGACCTGACCGCAGCGATCAAGGCGCGCGACGAGTTGCGCTCCGCCACGCTCCGGATGACCCTCACCGCGATCACCAAGGAGGAGGTGGCGGGCACCGAGTCCCGTGCGCTCTCCGACGACGAGGTGCAGAAGGTGATCACCCGCGAGGCGAAGAAGCGGCGCGAGGCCGCCGAGGCGTTCGAGAAGGGCGGCCGCGCGGCCTCGGCCGAGCGCGAGCGCGCGGAGGGCGAGGTGCTCGCCGACTACCTTCCGAAGCAGCTGTCGGACGACGAGCTGGAGCAGATCGTCGCCGAGTCCGTGGCCGAGGCGAAGGGGCAGGGCGCCGAGGGGCCGAAGGCGATGGGGGCCGTGATGAAGATCGTGAACCCGAAGGTCGCCGGGCGGGCCGAGGGCGGCCGTGTCGCCGGCATGGTCAAGAAGCTGCTCGCCGGCTGAGGCGCGCGAGGACGAACCGCCGAGGGGGCGCTCCTGACGGGAGCGCCCCCTCGCGCGTGTCCGGTCAGTCCCGGCCGCGGCCCCAGCCGCCTCCGTTGTCGTTGCCGCCGATGAGGTCCGGCGGGATGGTGAAGTCCGGGAACGGGTTCCCGCCGCCATCGCCGGGCCGGTCGTCGTCGCGGTCCTCGTCCCGGTCGTCCTCGGGCTTCTTCTGCTCGGCGCGCGGCACGTCCACGTCCTGGAACGGCGTCGCGGGCGCGCCCTCCAGGGCACCCGCGATCCCGCCCTTCCAGATGGGTGCGGGAAGGCACCCGCCGCAGACCTTCGGGTAGTACTGGCCGCCCACCGTGATGCCGTACATCTCGACTTGGTGGTTGACGTCGCCGACCCAGACGGCACCGGACGCCTCCGGGGTGTAGCCGACGAACCAGGCACTCTTCATGCCGTCGGTCGTGCCGGTCTTCCCGGCGTTGTCCCGGTCGGCCAGTTTGGCGGAGGGGGCGGTACCGCTCGTCACCACGCCGGTCAGCATCTCGTTGAGGGTGTCCGCGATCTTCTCCGGCATCGCGCGGGAACACGTGGACTCCGGCACGCCGAGCTTCCGTCCCTTGTCGTCCGTGACGGCATCGAGCGCGATCGGTGTGCAGTGCACGCCGCGGTTGGCGAAGGTGGCGTAGGCGGTGGCCATCGTCAAGGGGGAGGCGCCTTGCGTGCCCAGGGTGAGGGAGGGGACCTCTTGGGTCGGGTTTCCGTCCGCGCGGTGGAAGCCCGCCCGCTCAGCCGTCTTCTTCGCCGCGCAGACGCCGGCTTTCTCCTCCAGCAGCACGAAATACGTGTTGATCGACTTGGCCAGGGCCGAGCTCATGTCCCAGGTGCCCTTTTCGCTGTCCAGCTCGTTCTGCAGGGACCACGGCCCGGCCCCAGGCGCTCCGTTGCAGTCCGTGAACCTGCTCTTGTCGATCTTCAGCTTGCTGCCGGTGGTGAAGGTCTGCGCGGGGCTGATGCCCTTCTCCAGGGCGGCGGCCGCTGTGAAGGCCTTGAACGTCGAGCCGACTTGGTAGCCGTTCTGCGGGCCGCCCATGTCGTGGTCCACGGAGAGGTTGAGCGTCGTCTCGTTCTCCGCCGGTCGTGTGCCGTACGGACGGGACTGGGCCATGCTCAGGATGCGTCCGGTTCCGGGCTCGACGACGGTCATCGCGGAGGCGACGCTGTCCGACTGGTCGACGCGGGAGGTGACGGATTCCTGCGCCGAGGTCTGGGCCTGGGGATCGAGCGTGGTCTTGATCGTCAGGCCGCCGCGGTTCCACCGGTCACGCCGGTCCTGGGCGGTCTTCCCGAACGCCGGGCTGGCGAGGAAGACCTCCTTCACGTAGTCGCAGAAGAAGCCGGCGCCGTTGACGGCGGTGATGCAGCCCTGCTGAGGCTGACTGACGTCCAGGCCGAGGTCCTGCGCCGCGGCGGCCTTCGCCTCTTCGCGGGTGACGTCGCGGCTGCCGGCCATGCGGGACAGGACGGCGTTGCGGCGCTGCTTCGCGCGGTCCGGGTTGATCGTCGGGTCGTAGTAGCTGGGCGACTGGACGAGGCCGGCGAGCAGGGCGCTCTCGTGGAGTTCGAGGTCCTTCGCGGGCTTGGAGAAGAACCGCTGGGCGGCGGCTTCGACACCGTACGCGCCCTGCCCGAAATAGGTGATGTTGAGGTAGTTCTCGAGGATCTGCTTCTTGGTGAGCTCCTCCTCGATCTGGATCGCGTACTTCAGCTCGCGGATCTTGCGGCCGATGGTCTGCTGCTGGGCCTCTGCGACGGCGTCCGGGTCGTCCTTCGCGGCCTCGACGAAGACGTTCTTCACGTATTGCTGCGTCAGGGTGGAGGCGCCCTGGCTGATCTGGCCGGACTGGGCGTTCTCGTTGAGCGCCCGGAGCACGCCCTTGAGGTCGACGGCGCCGTGTTCGTAGAACCGGGAGTCCTCGATGGCCACGATGGCCTGCTTCACGTACGGCGACATCTGCGCGGTGTCGACGACGGTGCGGTCGCGCGAGTAGACCTTGGCGATCTCACCGCCCTCGTTGTCGAGGATGGTGGTGCGCTGGCTCAGCGGCGGGCGCTTCAGCTTGGCGGGGAGCTCGTCGAAGCCCTCGACGGATCCCTTCGCGGCCAGGCCCATCAAGCCGAAGCCGGGAAGGGCGATGCCGGCCGTGACGGCGCCCGCGAGGACGCTGACGCCGATGAATCTCGCGACCTGCTGGGGCATGGAGAGCCCACCCGCGCGCTTGGAAGCCATAAGGGGCAGCGTAGACGACCGCCGGGAACCGCCGGGAGGGGACGGCCGGGCGCCGTCAGAGGGCGCAGCTCTGGCTGTCGACGGGGCCGAGGTTGTCCGTGCTGCCGGCCTTGATGTCGGGGAGGACCTCGTCGGCGGTGAGGGCGTAGCCGGTGCGGTCGTTCTCCAGCGACTTGGCGAACACCACGCCGTAGACCTCGCCCTGCGGGGTCAGCAGGGGGCCGCCGGAGTTGCCCTGGCGGATCATCGTGTAGAGCGAGTAGACCTCGCGGCGGACGGTGCCGCGGTGGTAGATGTCCGGGCCGTTGGCCCGCAGCGTGCCGCGGACGCGGGCGGACCGTACGTCGAACGCGCCGTTCTCCGGGAAGCCGGCCACGATCGCGCCGTCGCCGCTCTCCGCGTCGCCGTCGGCGAACTCCAGGGCGGGGGCCTCCAGGCCGGGCACGTCGAGCACGGCGACGTCGCGCTCCCAGTCGTAGAGGACCACGGTGGCGTCGTAGAGGCGGCCCTCGCCGCCGATCTGCACGGTGGGTTCGTCGACGCCGCCGACGACGTGCGCGTTGGTCATCACCCGCTGGTCGTCGAAGACGAAGCCGGTGCCCTCGAGGACCTTGTCGCAGCTGGTCGCCGTGCCGACGACCTTGACGATGGACTCCTTGGCGCGGGCGACGACCGGGCTGTTCGCCAGGGCGGGGTCGGGCGGCGGGACCTCGGCGATGGGCTCGTTGGAGAAGGGGGAGAAGACCTGCGGGAGGCCGTTCTGCGCGAGGACGGAGGAGAAGTCGGCGAACCAGTTGTTGGCGTCCTCGGGGACGACCTGGGAGACGCCGAGCAGCACGCGCGAGCTCCGCACCTCCTTGCCGACGGTGGGCAGCGCCGTGCCGGCCAGTGCGGAGCCGATGAGCCACGCGACCAGCAGCATGGCCAGCACGTTGACCAGCGCCCCGCCCGTGGCGTCCAGCACACGGGCGGGGGACCAGGTGATGTACCGCCGGAGCCTGTTGCCGAGGTGCGTGGTGAACGCCTGACCCACGGACGCGCACACGATGACGACGACGACGGCCGCCACCGCGCCGAGCGTGCCCGGGGGCGCGTCGTCGGTCAGCTCGCTCCACAGCGGGGGCAGCACCAGGATCGCCGCGAGCCCGCCCCCGAGGAAGCCGATCACGGACAGGACGCCGACGACGAAGCCCTGCCGGTAGCCGACGAAGGCGAACCACAGGGCCGCGAGCACGAGCAGTATGTCCAGCACGTTCACCGCGTCACCGTCTCATGCCTGCCAATCGAGCGGGACGAGGTTTTCCCGGTCCCACGGCCGCTCCCAGCCTGCGAAGTGCAGGATGCGGTCGATGAGTCCGGCCGTGAAGCCCCACACCAGCGCCGAGCCGACGGCGAACGCGGGCCCGCGGTAGCCGCGGGGGTGGACGACGGTGACGCGGTTGGCCGGGTCGGCGAGTTCGGAGACGGGCACGGTGAACACCCGGGCGGTCTCCGCCGGATCGACCGGCGAGACGGGCGTCGGCCGGCGCCACCAGCCGAGGACGGGCGTGACGACGAAGCCGCTGACCGGGATGTAGAGCGCGGGCAGCGTGGCGAAGAGCTGCACGCCCGACGGGTCGAGGCCGGTCTCCTCCTCGGCCTCGCGCAGGGCTGCGTACAGCGGGCCGTCGCCGTCCGGGTCGCCGTCCTCGGGGTCGAGTCCGCCGCCGGGGAACGACGGCTGGCCGGCGTGGGCACGCAGGCTCGAGGACCGTTCCATCAGCAGCAGCTCGGGTCCGTGCGCGCCCTCGCCGAAGAGGATCAGCACGGCGGACGGCCGCCCGCCGCCTTCGGGCGGCAGGAAGCGGCTCAGCTGCTCCGGACGGACGGTGGAGACGGCTCGCAGCACGGGCGTCAGCCACTCGGGCAGGCCGTCGGGACGGATCTCGACGTCGAGCGGCACGGTGCCGTTCCGGCCGTGCGCGGACGCCCCGGCCCCCGGGCGGGGGCCGGGGGAGGGGCGGGTCACCGAGCCCCCAGCGGGGGCGCGGGCTCGCCCGGGTAGTCGGCCGGGGGCTTCAGGCGCTGGCCCGGCTTGCCGCCCATCTCGTACTTGAGCAGCTTCCGGGCCTTGTCCGGGTCGGTCTCGCCCTCGCCGTACGCCGGGCAGAGCGGGGCGACGGGGCAGGCGCCGCAGGCCGGCTTGCGGGAATGGCAGATGCGGCGGCCGTGGAAGATCAGGCGGTGCGAGAGCATCGTCCATTCGCTCTTCGGGAAGATCTCCGCGATCTCCTTCTCGACCTTGTCGGGGTCGGTCTGCTCGGTCCAGCCGAAGCGGCGCACGAGGCGGCCGAAGTGGGTGTCGACGGTCAGGCCGGGCACCCCGAACGCGTTGCCGAGCACGACGTTCGCCGTCTTGCGGCCCACGCCGGGCAGGGTGACCAGGTCCTTCATCGTGCCCGGCACCTCGCCGCCGAAGCGGTCCCGCAGCGCTGCGGACAGGCCCAGCACCGAGCGCGCCTTGGCGCGGAAGAACCCGGTCGGGCGCAGCAGCTCTTCCAGCTTCTCCGGGTCGGCGGCGGCCATGTCCTCCGGCGTCGGGTAGGCGGCGAACAGCGCGGGCGTCGTCTGGTTGACCCGCAGGTCGGTCGTCTGGGCGGAGAGGACGGTGGCGACGAGCAGCTGGAACGGGTTCTCGAAGTCGAGCTCGGGGTGGGCGTAGGAGTAGACCTCGGCCAACTCGCGGTTGATGCGCCGGGCACGCCGCACCATGGCGAGGTGCGACTCCGGCTTCCGATCCGCCGCTCTCCGTGCCGCCGTCTGCCGCGGCGCGGTCTTCTTCTCGGCCTTCTTCGCGGCTGCGGGCTCCCTGCCGGAGCCTCTCCCTGCCGCGCCGGCCGCCGTGTCCTTCGCTGCGCTCTTCTTCGTCGATCTCACCGAGCGTGTACCCTCCGTCGCCCCAGCGTACTGCCCGGACGCCTGTTCGCCCAGAGCGGAATCGTCCGCCTCCGTCACTCGCCCGGCCCCCTTCCTGCGCGTTCGACCGGGGTGTCAGCCACCCGGCCAGACTAAAGGGGGCGACTGACATTCGCCCCGCACGAGCGCAATTCGCGGCTCAATCGGCCCCCTGCCGTAGGGGTGGGCGGGCGCGTACGTCAAACTTGTGACTGATCGCACCGCTTTACCGTCCGGCATCATGGGGCCACAATCCCCATGGGCAGGTCGACAAGGAGAGAACTCGTGGACGACGTTCTGCGGCGCGCCCCGCTCTTCGCGGCGCTCGATGAGGAGCAATCCGCCGAGCTGCGCGCCTCCATGACCGAGACGACGCTCGCCCGCGGCGAAGCACTCTTCCACGAAGGGGACCCCGGCGACCGGCTCTACGTGGTCACCGAGGGGAAGGTGAAGCTGCACCGGACCTCCCCGGACGGGCGGGAGAACATGCTGGCCGTCCTTGGCCCCGGCGAGCTCATCGGAGAGCTGTCCCTCTTCGACCCCGGTCCCCGTACGGCCACCGCCTCGGCGCTGACCGAGGTCAAGCTGCTGGGCCTGGGCCACAACGACCTCCAGCCCTGGCTGAACGTGCGCCCCGAGGTGGCCTCCGCGCTGCTCCGGGCGATCGCCCGGCGGCTGCGCCGCACCAACGACTCGATGTCCGACCTCGTCTTCTCCGACGTGCCGGGCCGTGTCGCCAAGCAGCTCCTGGACCTGTCGCGCCGCTTCGGCGTGCAGTCCGAGGAGGGCATCCACGTGGTGCACGACCTCACGCAGGAGGAGCTGGCCCAGCTCGTCGGCGCCTCCCGGGAGACGGTCAACAAGGCACTGGCGGACTTCGCCGGCCGTGGCTGGCTGCGTCTGGAGGCCCGTGCGGTGATCCTGCTGGACATCGAGCGGCTGGCCAAGCGCAGCCGCTGACACCGTCGGCCTCCTGAGGCCCTCGCGCCCCGTGCCCCGAGCGCCGTGCGGCTCCCTCCGGGGAGCCGCCCGGCGCTCGTCTCACACCAGGCCGCGCTCCGTCAGGTACTCCAGCTGGGCGCGCACGGACAGCTCGGCCGCCGGCCACAGCGCCCGGTCCACGTCCGCGTACACGTGCGCGACGACGTCCTGCGCCGTGCGGTGTCCGGACTCCACGGCCGTCTCCACCTGGGCGAGCCGGTTCGCGCGGTGCGCGAGGTAGAACTCGACGGCGCCCTGCGCGTCCTCCAGCACCGGCCCGTGCCCCGGCAGCACGGTCGCGACCCCGTCGTCCACGGTGAGCGACCGCAGCCGGCGCAGCGAGTCCAGGTAGTCGCCGAGCCTGCCGTCCGGGTGCGCCACCATGGTGGTGCCGCGGCCCAGCAGGGTGTCGCCGGTCAGGACCGCACGGTCGGCCGGCAGGTGGAAGGAGAGCGAGTCCGCGGTGTGCCCGGGGGTCGCCACCACCCGCAGCTCCAGCCCGCCGGTCGTGACCACGTCGCCCGCCGCCAGACCCTCGTCGCCGAGCCGCAGCGCCGGGTCCAGCGCGCGCACCGGCGTACCGGTCAGCTCCGCGAAGCGGCCCGCGCCCTCCGCGTGGTCCGGGTGGCCGTGGGTGAGCAGGGTGAGGGCGACGCGCTTGCCGGCCCGCTCCGCCGTCGTGATCACGTTCCGCAGGTGGCTCTCGTCGAGCGGGCCGGGGTCGATCACCACGGCCAGGTCGGAGTCCTGCTCGCCGACGATCCAGGTGTTGGTGCCGTCCAGGGTCATCGGAGACGGGTTCGGCGCCAGCACGCAACGCGCGCGCGGGGAGCCCGAGCCGTCGATCGGGCCGCCGAGCGGACGTCCGGGGAGAGCGGCGGGGTCGGTCACGGCGCCACCCGCTTGGTGAACTCGTCGTGGCCCGGCCAGCTCAGTTCGATGCGTCCCTGCTCGTCCAGCCGGGCCTGGGCCAGGACCGGGTCCAGGTCGCGTTCCGCGGAGCCGACGAGCGCGGCGGCAGGGGAGCCGTACTCCTGAAGCTGCCGCAGGGTGGCGATGGTGGGCGGCATCATCAGCAGGTCGCCGCGGTCGTAGCCGGCGGCGGCGTCCGCGGGGCGGATCCACTCCGTGCGGTCGGCCTCCGAGGAGGCGTTGCGGGTGCGCTGCCCCTCGGGGAGGACGGCGACGAAGAACCAGGTGTCGTAGCGCCGTGCCTCGAACTCCGGGGTGACCCAGCGGGCGAACGCGCCCAGCAGGTCGCTGCGCAGCAGCAGGCCGCGGCGGGCCAGGAAGTCCGCGAACGACAGGTCGCGCGCCACGAGCGCGGCGCGGTCGGCCTCCCAGTCCTCGCCCGTGGTGTCGGCGACGACGGTGTCCGCGTCCGGGCCGGCGAGCAGGACGCCCGCCTCCTCGAACGTCTCCCGCACAGCCGCGCAGACGATGCCCTGCGCGGTCGCCTCGTCGGTGCCGAACCGCACGGCCCACACCGAGCGGGCCGGGCCCGCCCAGCCGATCTCCGCGTCCTCGGCCTCGTCGCGCGGGTCGACGGACCCGCCGGGGTAGGCGTACGCGCCGCCGGCGAACGCCATGGACGCGCGGCGGCGCAGCATGTGGACGGCGAAGCCGCCCGCCGCACCGTCCCCGCCCGCCGCACCGTCCCCGGGGGTCTCCCGCAGGAGCATCACGGTGGCGGCCCGGCGCGGCGTGACGGGCGTGAGGTCGCCCGCCGCGAGCGCCCGGATGCGCTCCGGCCACTCCGGCGGGTACCACTGGCCGTTCTTGGTGGTCATGGGGCGGATGCTACGGGTCGGCGGCCGGATGTTCGAGGGCGCCCGGCGGCGGCACCGTCCCGGTGGCGGCACCGCCGGACGGTGCGTGCACCGCCCGTCAGCCGGCCGTCAGGCCGTTCAGTCCGCCAGCTCGACCTGGATCTCCACCTCGACCGGCGCGTCCAGCGGCAGCACCGCGACGCCCACCGCGCTGCGCGCGTGGACGCCCTTGTCGCCGAGGACCTCGCCCAGCAGCTCGCTGGCTCCGTTGATCACACCGGGCTGCGCGGTGAAGTCCGGCGCGGAGGCCACGAACCCGACGACCTTGACGACGCGCGCGATGCGGTCCAGGTCGCCGACCACCGACTTGACCGCGGCCAGCGCGTTGAGTGCGCACACCCCGGCCAGTTCCTTCGCCTGCTCCGCGCTCACCTCGGCGCCGACCTTGCCGGCGGCGGGCAGCTTGCCGTCCACGAACGGCACCTGGCCGGCCGTGTACACGTACGACCCGGTCCGCACCGCCGGCACGTACGCGCCCGCCGGGGCGGCGACCTCCGGCAGCGTCAGGCCGAGTTCGGCGATCCGCGCCTCGACGGTGCCGCCCGCGGTCACGCCTTCTCCCGCTTGAGGTAGGCCACCAGCTGCTCGGCGTTCGGGCCGGGCACCACCTGGACGAGCTCCCAGCCGTCCTCGCCCCAGGTGTCCAGGATCTGCTTCGTCGCGTGCACGAGGAGCGGCACGGTCGCGTATTCCCACTTCGTCATGGCACGACCCTAGCCTCTACGGGTTCGGGGACGGACGCGGCACGGGGGCGCTACGCGTGCGGGGGTCAGGTCCTGGTTAGGCTCCGACACGTGAGCAGGCTGCACGTAGTCACCGGCAAGGGCGGGACCGGCAAGACGACGGTCGCCGCCGCACTCGCGCTGGCGCTGGCCGCCGACGGCAGGCGCACGCTGCTCGTCGAAGTGGAGGGACGCCAGGGCATCGCACAGCTCTTCGAGACGGAGGCGCTGCCGTACGAGGAGCGGAAGATCGCCGTCGCGCACGGCGGCGGGGAGGTGTACGCGCTCGCCATAGACGCCGAACGGGCTCTCCTCGACTACCTCCAGATGTTCTACAAACTGGGCGGTGCCGGGCGCGCGCTGCGCAAGATAGGAGCCGTCGACTTCGCCACCACCATCGCCCCCGGACTCCGCGACGTGCTGCTCACCGGCAAGGTGTGCGAGGCCGTGCGACGCCGCGACAAGCGCGGCAGGTGGGCGTACGACGCGGTGGTGATGGACGCGCCGCCCACCGGGCGCATCACCCGCTTCCTCGGCGTGAACGACGAGGTGGCGGGGCTGGCGCGGGTCGGCCCCGTGCACCGGCAGGCCCAGGCCGTGATGGGCGTCCTCAAGTCCGCCGAGACGGCCGTGCACCTGGTGACGCTGCTGGAGGAGATGCCGGTGCAGGAGACCGTGGACGGCGTCGCCGAACTGCGCGCCGCCGGACTGCCGGTGGGCGGTGTGGCGGTCAACATGCTGCGCCCCCGGCTGCTGGACGAGCCGGGCACCGCGACCGTGGCGGCCGGCGAGGACGTCGTACCGGCGGGGCTGGCGCGGGCGTTCGCAGCCGCGGGCCTCGGCGGCGCGGGGCGCGGCGGACGGGCGGAGCAGCTCGTCGCACCGTTGCTGAGACAGGGCCGTGAGCACGTCGAACGGGTCGCCCTGGAACGGGCCGAGCGCGCCGAGATCGACGCCCTGGGGCTGCCCGTGTGGGAACTGGAGCTGCTGGACGAGGGCGTGGACCTGGCGGGCCTGTACGGGCTCGCCGCCGACCTGGCGGACCAGGGGGTGCGGAAGTGAGCACGGGAACGGGCGCCGGGGGCGGCGCTGCGCGGAGCCACGGAGCGCTGGAGGACGTGCCGGTGCTCGAGATCGACCCGCTGCTGGACGACACGGAGACGCGCATCGTGGTCTGCTGCGGCTCCGGCGGGGTCGGGAAGACCACCACGGCCGCTGCGCTCGGGCTGCGGGCGGCCGAACGCGGCCGCAAGGTCGTGGTGCTGACCATCGACCCGGCGCGACGGCTGGCGCAGTCCATGGGGCTGACCGCACTCGACAACACCCCGCGCCGGGTACCGGGCGTCGCCGAGGACAAGGGCGGCGAACTGCACGCCATGATGCTCGACATGAAGCGCACCTTCGACGAGGTCGTCGAGGCGCACGCGGACGAGGAACGCGCTCGCGCCATCCTGGAGAACCCCTTCTACGCCTCGCTCTCCGCCGGGTTCGCCGGCACCCAGGAGTACATGGCGATGGAGAAGCTCGGTCAGCTCAGGGCGCGCGACGAGTGGGACCTGATCGTCGTCGACACCCCGCCCAGCCGCTCCGCGCTGGACTTCCTGGACGCGCCCAAGCGACTCGGGTCCTTCCTGGACGGGAAGTTCATCCGGCTCCTGACCGCGCCTGCCAAGGTCGGCGGCCGGGCCGGCATGAAGTTCGTGAACCTGGGTGTGGCCGGCCTGTCGATGTTCACCGGGGCGCTGGACAAGCTGCTCGGCGCGTCCCTCCTGCGCGACGTGCAGACGTTCGTCGCGGCCATGGACACCACCTTCGGCGGCTTCCGCACCCGCGCCGACGCCACCTACCGGCTGCTCCAGGGCTCCGACACGGCCTTCCTGGTGGTCGCCGCGCCGGAACGGGACGCGCTGCGCGAGGCGGCGTACTTCGTGGAACGGCTGGGTGCCGAACGCATGCCGCTGGCCGGGCTGGTGCTCAACCGGATGCACGGCAGCGGCGCGTCCCGCCTCGGTGCGGAGCGCGCCGCGGCGGCGGCGGAGGCTCTCGAGGCCTCGGGTGTTACGGCGTCCGGGGCGTCCTCCGAGGGGTCAGAGGCGTCCGGGGCGTCCGAGGTGGACGAGGCGGGCCCCGTTGCGCCGGAGGACGCCGCCCTGGCGGCCGGGCTGCTGCGGCTGCACGCCGAACGGATGCGCGTCATGGCGCGCGAACGCCGTCAGCGCGACCGGTTCGTCGCCCGGCACCGTGAGGTGCCGGTGGCGGAGATCGGCGCACTGCCCGGCGACGTGCACGACCTGGAAGGCCTGCGTGCCGTCGGCGGTCGTCTGGCGGCCCACCCGGGCGCGGACGGACCAGGTGGTGCGGAGACGCGCGGCCGGCCCGCCGGTCCGCCTGCGGACTAGCCCGCGGCAGCCGCGGCGTAGCGCCGGTACCGCGCCTCCGCGTGGGCGATCACCGCGGTCGGACCGTCCACCACCGCGGCGGTGGCGTCCACCACGGGGGCGTCGGCCACGGCGCCGTCCCTCACGCCGTCGTCGGCGACCGGGCCGCCGAGTTCGTCCGGCAGGACGCCCGTGCTGCGCTCGTACTCCGAGCGTGCGGTCTCCAGAAGGCGGCGCCACGAGGTGACGGTAGGGCGGCGCCGGAGCAAGGCTCTGCGCTCCCGCTCCGTCATCCCGCCCCACACGCCGAACTCGACGCGGTTGTCGAGGGCGTCGGCCAGGCACTCGGTGCGCACCGGGCACCCCGTGCAGACCGCCTTGGCGCGGTTCTGCGCCGCGCCTTGTACGAACAGTTCGTCCGGATCGGTAGTGCGACAGGCGGCCTGTGCACTCCAGTCGGTAACCCAGCCCATGCCGGTGCCGTCCTCTCCCGAATCGAGGCTCCCCCACGGCGGCAAGCGGCATATTCACCGTTGCCAGTTGAGGACGTTACGGAAGCCTGCCCTCGGCGCAACACCCCCTGCGGGTCCAATCTTGAATGGCCCGATCGGACTATGCGTACGCGGCAGATCACCCAACGGAGTGACGGGGCGGCAACCTGCGCTTTTCCGGCGGTGCGGGACGATCGGCGCGCCGGGCACCCGGGAGCGGTGCGCGAGGACCGGTCCGCGCCGGCAGTGTGCGGGCAGCCGAGACGGCAGCTGTGGGGTGGTCGGCGCCCGTCCCGAAGGCACCCGTGGGAGCCGCCTGCTGACGGTGTGTCGACCTCCGCAGGGCGTCGTGGTGTCCGTCCCGCTCGCCGGTGGGCGGCGCGGGGTGGGGGCGGTCCGGTGGACGCCTCCACTGCGCGGACGCCTCACTGTGCGGATCTCTCAGGCGCGTGGATGCCTCAGGCGCGCGCCGAACCAGCGCGCCCGGCGGCCCAGGATGCGCGGGATGCCCAGTGCGGGCTCTCGGGGGTCTCGGAGAGCGAGCCGGTCCCCGCCCCGTACGGGACGCCCCCTCCTCGGACCCTTGTGCTCGCGTGCCACGTCACGATGGTCGTGCGTCAAGCCCATACT
Organism: Streptomyces sp. CNS606; assembly: GCF_000426325.1. Taxonomy (NCBI): domain Bacteria; kingdom Bacillati; phylum Actinomycetota; class Actinomycetes; order Kitasatosporales; family Streptomycetaceae; genus Streptomyces; species Streptomyces sp. CNS606. Next base: position 7,872 of record NZ_KE384521.1, on the reverse strand, counting down.
TCGGTCTCTGCCCGGCGTCCATGGTCGGTAACCGCACTTCGTGCACTCGTCCGGGGGTTTCCTCGGGCATATGTGCGGCAGTCTTCCGGAATTCAGCGATCCGGTTCGGGGTCGCGCAGCCAGTCGATCAGCTCCGCGGAGAAGACCTCCGGGTCCTCCTCGTGCGGAAAGTGCCCGAGGCCGTCGAAGAGACGCCAGCGGTACGGCGCTTCGACATACTCGCCGGAGCCGGCCGCGCTGCGGGTCCGCAGCACCGGGTCGAGGGAACCGTGCAGATGCAGCGTGGGCACCCGGACCGGCCGCTTCATACGGCGGTTGAACTGGAAGCCGTCCGGCCGTGCCATCGACCGGACGAGCCAACGGTACGGCTCCACCGAGCAGTGCGCGGTGGAGGGGATGCACACGGCCTGGCGGAAGCGGTCCAGCGTGTCGTCGTCCAGGGTGCCGTCCAGCTTGGGCCCGGACCACTCGCGGATCAGCCGGGCCACCAGGGCGCCGTCGTCGGCCGTCAGCCTGCGCTCCGGAATCCACGGGCGCTGGAAGCCCCAGATGTGGCTGCTGGCCGCGCTCTGCCGCATGTCGGTGAGCATCGCGGCCCGCCAGCGACGCGGATGCGGCATCGAGGCGACGGCCAGCCGGCGGACCAGCTTGGGACGCATCACGGCCGCCGTCCACGCCAGGTAGCCGCCCAGGTCGTGGCCGACCAGCGCGGCGTCCGGCTCGCCGAGCGACCGGATGACCCCGGTGACGTCGAGGGCCAGGTTCGCCGGGTCGTAGCCGCGCGGGGTGCGGTCGCTGCCGCCCACGCCGCGCAGGTCCATGGCGACGGCGCGGTAGCCGGCGTCCGCCAGCGCGGTCAGCTGACGCCGCCAGGTCCACCAGTACTGCGGGAACCCGTGCAGGAGCAGCACCAGCGGTCCCTCGCCGGCCTCGGCGATGTGGAACCGCGCGCCGTTCGCCGCCACGTCCCGGTGGGTCCACGGCCCGTCGGGACGTACGACTGCGGCGGTGCTGTCAGGGTGCGTCATGGCCTGAGCGTGTCACACCCCGGACTTCTCCATGGACACCGAGGAGCGGACGACCTGCTTGTCCACGGACACGGAGGGACGCGCATGCGGCTTGACGTTCTGGAGCACGGCCGCGGACTCCTTGGCCGACGCGATGGCTCGCTTCGGCGGCTCGATGCGCTTGAGGGCGGCCTTCGCCACGAGGGCGAGCAGCAGCGCCAGGACGATGAAGGCTCCGCCGACGATCAGGAACGACCAGGCGAGGCCGAGCCCCAGGTTGTGGATCCCGTAGGCGGCGGCGAAGGACAGCACCGGCAGGGAGAACAGCAGCAGGACCGCGGCCACGATGCCGGCGCCGCCCCCGATGGCGCCGCGCTTCACGTCCTGGCGGATCTCCGCCTTGGCGAGCGCGATCTCGTCGTGCACCAGGGCGGACAGCTCGGTGGTGGCCGAGGCGACCAGCTGGCCCAGGCTCCGGTCGTCTGCGGCTGTGCTCATCGCTCTCTCCCTCTGGTTCGGTTACCGGTCGGTCATCCGATGATGCCGGATCATCGTCCCCCTGCGTGTACCCACGCGCGTCGCGGGGGCACCGGAAGGCCTTCCGCCTGCCGGTGCCCCCGCGACGCGTGCGCCGCCGGCGCCCTCGGGCCGTGCGGGCACGGCCGGGTGACGGCGCGTCGGCGCCGCCGCCCTCGCCGGGTGGTCGTGCTCAGTCCTCGCTCGGGGCGCTGGGCATCTTGGCCTCGATGAGGTCCATCACCGAGGAGTCGGTGAGCGTGCTGACGTCTCCCCGCTCACGGTTCTCCGCGACGTCACGCAGCAGACGGCGCATGATCTTGCCGGAACGGGTCTTGGGCAGCTCCGCGACGGCCAGGATCTGCTTCGGCTTCGCGATCGGTCCGAGCTGCTTGGCGACGTGCTGCCGCAACTCCTCCGAGAGTCCTTCGTCCTCGGCCGCAGAGCCGCGCAGGATCACGAACGCCACGATGGCCTGCGTGGTCTGCGGGTCGGTGGCGCCGACCACCGCGGCCTCGGCGACCTTGGGGTGCGCGACCAGCGCGGACTCCACCTCCGTGGTGGAGATGTTGTGGCCCGAGACGAGCATGACGTCGTCGACCCGTCCGAGCAGCCAGACGTCGCCGTCGTCGTCCTTCTTCGCGCCGTCGCCCGCGAAGTACTTGTCCTGGAAACGGGACCAGTAGGTGTCGAGGAAGCGCTTGTCGTCGCCCCAGATGGTGCGCAGCATCGACGGCCACGGCTCGGTGAGCACCAGATAGCCGCCCCCGCCATCGGGGACCTCGTGCGCCTCGTCGTCCACGACGGTCGCGGAGATGCCGGGCAGCGGCACCTGGGCGGAACCGGGCTTCGCCTCCGTCACGCCGGGCAGCGGGCTGATCATCATGCCGCCGGTCTCCGTCTGCCACCAGGTGTCCACCACGGGCGTACGGTCCCCGCCGATGTGGTGGCGGTACCAGACCCACGCCTCGGGGTTGATCGGCTCGCCGACCGAACCGAGGATGCGCAGCGACGACAGGTCGAACTTGGCCGGGATGTCGTCGCCCCACTTCATGCACGCGCGGATCGCGGTGGGCGCGGTGTAGAGCAGCGTCACGCCGTACTTCTGGACGATCTCCCACCAGCGGCCCTTGTGCGGGCTGTCCGGGGTGCCCTCGTACAGCACCTCGGTGGCGCCGTTGGCCAGCGGCCCGTAGACGATGTACGAGTGTCCGGTCACCCAGCCCACGTCGGCGGTGCACCAGAACACGTCGGTCTCCGGCTTCAGGTCGAAGACCGCGTGATGGGTGTAGGCGACCTGGGTGAGATAGCCGCCGGTGGTGTGCAGGATGCCCTTCGGCTTACCGGTGGTGCCGGAGGTGTAGAGGATGAAGAGCGGGTGCTCGGCGTCGAAGTCCTGCGCGGTGTGCCGGTCGGACTGCCGGTCGACGAGGTCGTGCCACCACACGTCCCGGTCGTCGTGCCAGGCGATGTCCTCCTGGCCGGTGCGGCGCACGACCAGCACCGAGCGCACGTTCTCCGTGCCCGGACGGGTCAGGGCCTCGTCGACGGCCGGCTTCAGCGCGCTGGCACCGCCCTTGCGGTACCCGCCGTCGGCGGTGATGACCACGCGGGCGTCGGCGTCCTGGATGCGGGTCGCCAGGGCGTCCGCGGAGAACCCGCCGAACACGACGGAGTGCGGGGCGCCGATGCGGGCGCAGGCCAGCATGGCGACGACGGTCTCCGGGATCATCGGCATGTAGACCGCGACCCGGTCTCCCGCCTGCACGCCCAGCTCGGTCAGGGCGTTCGCCGCCTTGCAGACCTCACCCTGGAGATCCGCGTAGGTGAGCGTGCGGGTGTCGCCCGGCTCGCCCTCGAAGTGGAAGGCGACCCGGTCGCCGTTCCCCGCCTCGACGTGCCGGTCGACGCAGTTGTAGGCGACGTTGAGCTTGCCGTCGGCGAACCACTTGGCGAAGGGCGGGTTGGACCAGTCGAGCGTCTCGGTCGGTTCGGTGCCCCAGGAGAGGCGACGCGCCTGCTCGGCCCAGAAGCCCAGCCGGTCGGCCCTCGCCTGCTCGTACGCCTCCGCCGCCACGTTGGCGTGGGCGGCCAGCTCAGCGGGAGGAGCGAATCGACGCTCCTCCTTGAGAAGATTGGCCAGGCTCTCGTTACTCACGACATCTCCCTTTCCCAGGGTGTCCGTTGTGTCCCATGCCTAGGACCTGTCCGGCGCATCTTCTCGGGCCCGCGACGACGGCTACGGCACCTCTCCCCTGTGCCCTTCGGGCACGGGGGTGTCCCCACCGTTGTCGCATCGCGCGAGTGCGACAGGCACGAGCTGCGATCCTCCGCCTTGCGATGCGTCCCCACGGTCCTGGCGGACCTGGGGAGACCCCATGCACCAGACGCCGCGGGCCGACCCTCAAAGATCCGCCTGACAGGCCCTAGCTCATCAGCCCGTGCGCCCCCGTGACAAGGGTTGACGCGGAATATTGGTTTAGACCTGTTGAGGTGTTCTCCTCGCGCTGTCTCACGAGGGCCCTGCTCCCCCTGCGGAGGCGTGCGCACCGCATCCCGAGGGGGCTGGCGCGTGACGTGCGCCCATCGCTCCGCTCATCTCTCCGTCCTCCGGCTGTACCGGGAGGAACACGGGCCGCGCCTCGCGAAGGGACGGTGCGAGATCCATGACGTACGCCTGCGCCTCCCCGACGTGGAAGTACATGCCGTGCAGCTCCAGGGCGCCCCTCGCCACGCGCTGGGCCACGCAGGGGTGAGCGACGAGGTGCTCGAGCTGCTGGACCACGTTGGCGAGACACAGCGCCTCCAGAGCGTCCGAGGTGCGGCCCGGAACGCGCGGCACCGAGCGGGGCTGCTCGGCCGCTCGGCGCACGCTCGACGCGCCGTGCCGCAGCCACCTGCCGAGCGAACTGTCCACGGCCGCCGCGTCGGCGGCCTGCAGTGCCTGCATCGCCCCGCATCCGGAATGCCCGCAGACGGTGATCGACTCGACCTCGAGCACCTCCACCGCGTACTCGATCGCTGCTGCGACCGAGTCGTCCCCGCTCTCCTGGCCGGGCAGTGGCACCAGGTTGCCGATGTTCCGCACCGTGAACAGGTCTCCCGGACCGCTGGAGGTGATCATGCTGGTGACCAGCCGGGAGTCCGCACAGGTGAGGAACAGGTGCGACGGACGCTGCCCCTCGGCGGCCAGCCGGGCCAGCTCCTTGCGGACCCGTGGCGCCGTGGACCGCTGGAAGTTCCGCACGCCGCCGAGCAGCTGCCCCCGGCGCGCGGTGTGTTCCGGGCGCTCGCCGGACGTCGGGCGGGTGCACTGGTGGTTGCGCCACGGTGTCCAGGGCGAGCATCCGTGAGCGGCGGGGGGCTCGGCGATCTGCCGGCCCTCCCGCCCCTCGACGTCCACGCCGCCTCCGCGCGCCTCCTGGGTCGCGCGCCACTCCTGCAGGGTCTCGAAGGCCGCGTGGTCCATGAACGACCCGTCCAACTCGACGACCGCGTCGGCTCCTTCCGGAACGCGTGCGAGTGCCCGGCTGAGCCGGGGCACGGCGAGGAACGTGAGCTGCCCGCGCACGTGGACCCGGTGGACGGCGCCGTCCACCCGGATGGTGATCCGCGTGTGGGCCAACCTGTTCAGCGCGACGGCCACGGCGAGGACGATGCCGATGCCCACGCCCTCCAGTACGCCGAGCAGCACCACTCCTGCGAACGTCGCCGCGTACACCAGGGCCTCCCGGTGCCGGGTGACCGTCCGGATGTGGGAGATCTTCACCATCTGGACGCCGACCACCATCACCAGTGCGGCCAGTGCCGCGAGGGGGATCCGTTCCAGGATCGCGACGGCCAGACCGGCTGCGAGCAGCACCCATACGCCGTGCAGGATGGAGGAGTTGCGGCTGACCGCTCCCGCCGCGACGTTGGCCGAGCTGCGCACCGCCACTCCCGCGACGGGGAGGCCGCCGAGGGCACCGGAGACCACGTTGGAAGCGCCGAGGCCGCGCAGCTCCCGGTCCAGGTCGGCGCGCGGCACCCGGTCGTCGCCGGTCCGCGCGGCGGTGAGCTTGTCCATCGCCACGGCGGAGAGGAGGGTCTGCACGCCGGAGACCATCATGATCGTGAGCAGCCCGGCGAGCAGCCCCAGCAACGGCCCTTCGGGGAGCTGGGGAAGCGCGTGGCTCCGCCACGAGGGCAGGTCGACCCTGGCCAGACCGAGACCGGCCGCCGTCGCCACGACGGTGGCCAGGCCCACGGCGGCGAGCGGTCCGGGCACCTTCGCCAGCACGCCGCCTGCTCCGCCGGGAAGCCGGCGCAGCCACGGCCAGCCCAGCAGCACGCCGACGGTGAGTGCGCTGACCGCGAGGGCCGTCGGGCGGGTGTCGACGAGCTGACCCGGGAGTGCGGCCAGGTTCGCCACCGCCGAACTCTCCGGGCTTCCGCCGAGGACGATGTGCAGCTGTGCCAGGGCGATCGTGACGCCGATGCCCGCCAGCATGCCGTGCACGATCGCCGGGCTCACGACGAGCACCGACCGGGCCACCCTGAGCCGGCCGAGGACGAGTTGCACCAGACCCGCACCCACGGTGAGTGCGCAGGTGGTGCGCCAGCCGTAGACGTTGATCAGGTCCGCGGTGACGACCGTGAGACCGGCGGCGGGTCCGCCGATCTGGAGCGGCGCGCCGCCGAGCCGTCCCCCGACGATGCCGCCGACCGCGGCGGCGACGAGTCCAGCCTGGAGCGGAGCCCCTGCCGTCAGCGCGATGCCGAGAGAGAGCGGCAGCGCGATCAGGAAGACCGTGACGGACGCCGACAGGTCGGCGACACGGCGGTTCCGACGGCGAATCCGTTCGGGGTCACGGGAGGCGCAGCTCTTCTCTCCGAGGGCTTCGCCGGCGCTGCGTGGAGTGCGTACGGGGGCGGTGGACGGCATCGTTCGGTCACCTCCGGGCGTTTGGTCTATGCGCCTTCACCTGCGTATACGCGACAAGCGAAAGATCACGACTACTCTCAGTAGTGGTAAATGAAGCGTAAGGGAACGTAAAGACTTGGAGAAGTCGACGGTGATGATCACTGCGAATGTTCCGCCTTGCGAGTGAAAAAGTAAGCCAGTCCGCTTGTCATACCGGCTCTTCCCTCCTTCCGGTGTCACGTTGGGGCGGCGTCCATCGCGCACATCAGCTGGACGGCTGTTCTTCCCGACTTGTGAGGATGAGGTGAGCCCATGACCGTCAGGAGACGCCGGGCCGCGGGTACGGCCACGCTGACCGCCCTGGCACTGCTGCTCGGCGGATGCGCCGGCCCCGGGGGTGAGGACGCCGACGACGGCCGGTCGTCGCGGAGCTCCGACGACGAGGTGCCCCGGGCCAAGCCCCGGTTGCTGGGGGACGGCTCCACGGCCGTCACCGGCCGGCAGCCCGGCCAGCCCGTGCCGAGCAGACTCGCGCCCGGCGCGAAGCCGCCCCAGTTCGTGGTCTTCTCGTGGGACGGCGCCGGAGAGGACGGCAACCGCCTCTTCTCCCGCTTCAGGGAGCTGGCGAAGGAGTACGACGCCTCCATGACCTACTTCCTCAGCGGCATCTACCTGCTGCCCGAGGAGCAACGCGAGCGCTACCACCCGCCCGGACACCCGGTGGGCGCATCCGACATCGGCTACCTCGACGACGAGGACATCCGCGCCACACTCCGGGAACTCCGCCTCGCCTGGCTCGACGGAAGCGAGGTCGGCACCCACTTCAACGGGCACTTCTGCGGTCCGGGCGGCGTCGGCAGCTGGTCGGTGCAGGAATGGAAGAGCGAGATCAGGCAGTCCAAGTACTTCGTCCAGCACTGGAAGACCACCACCGGCTGGAAGGGCATGCCCCCGCTGCCCTTCGACTACGACAAGGAGCTGATCGGCGGCCGCACCCCCTGCCTCGAAGGCCGTGACAACCTGCTCCCCGCAGCCAGGGACATGGGATTCCGCTACGACTCCAGCGGCAACGGCACCCAGGTGTGGCCCGGCAAGGAGGAAGGGCTGTGGGACCTGCCGTTGCAGCAGATCCCCATGCCCGGGCGTTCGTTCGAGACCCTGTCGATGGACTACAACTTCCTCGCCAACCAGTCCGGCACGGTCGAGGGCGACCCGGCCAGGCGGGCGTACTGGGAGCGTCAGTGGCACGACGGTCTCCTGCAGGGCTTCCGCCGCGCCTACGAGGGCAACCGTGCCCCGATGATCGTCGGCAACCACTTCGAGCAGTGGAACGGCGGCATCTACATGGAGGGCCTCGCCGAGGTCATCAAGACGGTGTGCCCGCTGGAGGACGTGCGCTGCGTCTCCTTCAAGCAGCTCGTCGACTGGCTCGACGCCCAGGACCCC